>JAKROC010000099.1 GCA_024509075.1 Endozoicomonas sp. | reverse complement strand
CTTATGCCTGAATTTTGTCAGGGGGCATCAGTGTTTTACGAAGTATTGTGAGGGTTTTCCCGTTTTTTGTTGTTCAGCTATTGAGCGTCAGGGTGAATTATCGATGACCATCGAGGGATAATTTTGCTTGTTTGCCGCTTAAGCCCATTGCGTATTTCATTACCCGGTTGATTGCAGGGGAGAGTTTTCCGGCCACTGACAGACCGGCATTTCTGAGCATTTGCAGTGGTTTGTTGTCATTGCTGAAGGCGTAATAAAAGGCATCCATCGTATACATCATGACGCGGTTATCGGTGCGTCTGGCCTTTTCATAGCGGGCAAGAACAGTCGGGCTGCCGAGGTGTTCACCGGCTTGATAGGCTGCGATGAGAGTTTCAATCAGCCAGGCGGCATCCTGAAAACCCAGGTTAACGCCCTGGCCGGCGAGGGGATTGATGGTGTGGGCAGCGTCTCCGGCCAGCACGACGTTCGGGCGAAAGTAGTGACTGGCATGGCGGCGGGCGATGGGAAAAGCACCGCGCTCATGGAGCCGGATAATTGGTGGTAACTCAGCCGGAAACGTTGCTACTAGCTCGTTGATGAAGGAGGCATCGTCCAGCGCCATCAGCTGACGGACATTTTCTGGCTGGTGATACCAGACCACAGAGCCATAGCTTTTGCCGGCAATATCGGGCAACGGCAGAAAAGCTTGCGGACCTGTGGGGGTAAATGCCTGCCAGGTAATATCCTGACAGCCGCCGTCTATTTCAACGGCGGCTACGAGGCATTGTTGCTCGTAGTCCCGCTGCTCCATGGCAATTGCCGCTGTCTGACGTACCTGTGAGTGAGCGCCGTCAGCACCCACCAGAAGGCCGCTATAAAAACAACGACCATCGTTCAATTCAACCATGGGGGTGTGCACATCCATGCGGACAATTTGTGCCGGGCAGAACAGAGAAACTGATGAGTAAGCGTTGAGGGCGTTCAGCAGGCCGAGCTGGGTGACGCGATTTTCGACAATGTAGCCTAGCTGGGGTTCGTTGATCCGCTGGGCGTCAAACAGCACTTGGTTGATGGCAGAGCGGTCAAACGATACCGGCAGCTTCTCCCACACCGCCATCCGGCGGTAGGGTGTCATGCGCATTGTTTGCATGGGAGCCCACGCACCAAGATGACGCAGGATGTTTTCTGATGCGCTACTGAGGGCCGATACCCGCAGCTCCGGTAGGGCATCGTTGGGCAGAGGTTCTGGCAGGGCGTGGTCAAACAGGGCAACGTTGATGCCGGCCTGGCCAAGACCACAGGCGATAGCCGCTCCCACCATGCCGGCACCAACCACTAGCACGTCATACGTATTATCAGGATTGTGAGGCTGATCAGTCATGGCGGCGGCGCACAATGGAGTGAATACCCCGAATGACCCGAATCCGTTTGATGATTCTGGCCAGGTGAAGCCGGTCCCGCACACTGAGCAACAATTGCACAATGCTGCATCGGGAGTCTTGTTCAATCATGCTGATTTTTTCGATATTGCCTTCCACCGCAGTGATGGCATTAGCTAAAGAGGCGATCATGCCCCGGTGATGTTCCAGTTCAACGCTCAGCTCCACGGTAAACTCGCCGGAGACATCCTTGTCCCATTCCACTTCGAGGATTTTCTCCGGATTATGACGGATATCGGCAACATTTGGGCAGCTGTCGGCGTGGATGACGATGCCCCGGCCGGAACTGACATGGCCGACAACCGGATCACCCGGAATGGGATAGCAACACTTGCCAAAACTGATCACCATGCCCTCAGATCCACGGATGGACAGTGGCATGGCGCTGTCGGAAAGATCCAGCTGAGTTTTGTTCTCTGGCAGGCTGCCCGGCTCCACCAGAATCTTGGCGACGATATAGGCCACGCGGTTACCAAGACCAACCTCTTCGAGCAGTTCGTCCAGAGTATCGAGGTTAAACGCGGCAAGTTGTTGCTCAATGAGTGGTTCACCCAGCTCTTCCAGGGTAGTGCTAAAGCTGACCAGGGCTTTGTTCAATAGGCGCTGGCCAAGAGCAATAGACTCGTTGCGACGTTGATGTTTAAGGAAGTGGCGGATATTCGAACGGGCTTTACCGGTAGCAACAAAATTGAGCCAGGTAGCGTTTGGTCTGGCACCGGCGGCAGTGACGACTTCCACCGTCTGGCCGCTCTGTAACGGCTGGCTGAGCGAGGACAGGCGTCTGTTAATACGACAAGCGACACAAGTGTTACCAAGATCGGTGTGCACGGCATAGGCGTAGTCAACCGCCGTTGCCCCTTTGGGTAGCTCAAGAATATGACCTTTTGGGGTAAAGACGTATACCTCATCAGGAAAGAGGTCGATTTTAACGTTCTCAATAAACTCCAGCGAATCACCGGCGTTTTTCTGCAACTCCAGCACGCCTTTAAGCCACTGTCTGGTCCGGGCGTGGCTGCCAGAGAGCGCTTCCTCCCCAGACTTGTACAGCCAGTGAGCGGCAATACCGTTATTGGCCATATCTTCCATCTCCTGGGTGCGCAGCTGAATCTCGATGGGCACGCCATGCATACCAAACAATGTGGTGTGTAAAGACTGGTAGCCGTTGGCTTTGGGAATGGCGATGTAATCTTTGAAGCGACCGGGAATGGGTTTGTAGAAATTATGCACAATGCCCAGTGCGCGGTAACAGCTGTCTACTTTATCCACAACAATGCGAAAGGCGAACATGTCCATGATGTCGTCAAAGGACTTGCGCTGGTTTTTCATTTTGCTGTAAATGCTGTAGAGGTGTTTCTCCCGCCCGATGACCCGGCCTTTCAAACCCTCTTCTTCCAGTCGTGCGGCCAGCGCTTGCTGTACTTGACCAATCAGGTCTTTGCGGTTGCCACGGGCATTGCTCACTGCCTGGCGAATCAGCCTGGCCCGCAGGGGGTACATGGCAAAGAAGCCCAGGTCCTCCAGCTCAATGCGCAGGGTGTGCATGCCCAGACGGTTGGCAATGGGGACATAGATGTCTAACGTTTCTCTGGCTATGCGTCGGCGTTTGTCCGGCCGCAGTACGCCCAGGGTGCGCATATTGTGCAACCGGTCCGCCAGCTTGACCAGGATCACCCGGATGTCCCGGGCCATGGCCAGCGCCATTTTCTGGAAGTTTTCTGCCTGGGCGAGGGTTTTGTTTTCGAAGTTCATGTGGGTCAGTTTACTGACCCCGTCCACCAGGTCGGCCACCACATCGCCAAACTGACCGGCAATGTCGTGCCTTTCGATCCCGGTGTCTTCAATCACATCATGCAGCATGGCTGCCATCAGGCTCTGATGATCCATGTGCATGTCAGCGAGAATGGAGGCCACTTCAAGGGGATGAATAATGTAAGGGTCGCCGCTGCGTCGGGTTTGCCCCTCGTGGGCCTGCTCAGCGTAGTAGTAGGCCCGGCGAACCAGGTTGACCTGCTCAGCATTCAGATAGGACTTCAGTCGGCCGGCAAACTCATCAATGGTCAGCAAAGTCCGCTCCTCACGCGCAGTTCATCCATTGCACCTTCATTATCGTGTAGCTTCTCCGGGGAGAAGTATGGGGTATAGCGCTTATTGGCTAACGCCAGAGAGGAACATGGCCGCTTCTTCATCGTCCACGGTACGGTCATCAACGGAAAGAGGTGTTACCAGACCTTCAGCAATTTCACGCAGGGCAACGACAGTGGCTTTGTCGTTTTCCCAGTCAACTTTGGGATCTTTGCCACCAATGGTCAACTGACGAGCACGCTTGGAGGCAACCATGACCAGTTCAAAACGGTTGTCTACGTTATCAAGACAATCTTCAACAGTTACTCGAGCCATGTTCTACTCCATTGATCAGTAATTGGAATGCCGGTTTAAGGACTCTTCAGTGTACTTTACGCCCAAAAGCCAGACAAGCTCTGGCAAGCTGCGTATTTCCACCACAACAAGGTGCGGTTCAGACTGTTCAAGAGTATGATCACTTTGCTAAAAATGGCCTGCAATCATTTGTCGAGCAGTCAGGAACACGTATGCATAAAACGTCCGATAACTCTGAGAAGTACCACGACAGGGCTCAGAAACTTAACGATTTGCGCACAGCCATGGCGCAGCACGGCCTTGATGCCTGGATTATCTCTTCGGCCGACGCCCACAACAGCGAATACGTGGCTCAGCACTGGGAAGGGCGGGCGTGGCTGTCCGGTTTTACCGGTTCGGCGGGGACGGTGGTCATCACCCAAGACAAGGCCTCCCTGTGGACCGACGGTCGCTACTTTATCCAGGGGGCAGAACAGCTGGCTGATTCCGGCATTGCCCTGATGAAAGAGGGGCAGCCCGGTGTGCCGTCCATGGCCGATTGGCTGGCCGACGAAGTGCCAACAGGCGGTTGCGTGGGCTTTGACGGTGCCACCCTGAGTCTTACCGGTATCCGTTCGTTGCAAGACAAGCTGGCAGATAAAGCCATTACGCTTGAGGGGAGCCATGATCTGCTCAATGGCATCTGGCATGATCGACCGCCGCTGCCAGCAGCGCCAGTGTTTTTGCACCCGGTGGAATACGCCGGTAAAAGCCTTGGGGAAAAGCTGGCCGAAGTGCGGGTACTGCTGGGGCAGCGCAAAGTCACCGAGCTGTTGATCACCACGTTGGACGACATCGCCTGGTTATTCAATCTTCGCGGTTCAGACATTGAGTGCAATCCGGTATTCCTCGCTTACGCTTTGGTTTCGGCTGATGCGATCATGTTGTTCGTCAATCAGCAACGGATTGAGCCAGATGCGTTGGCGGCCTTGGCAGAGGCCGGTGTGGAGCTGGCTGGTTACGATGACATTGCCGACAGGTTAGCTTCTCTCTCTGACGACGCCCACCTGATGATTAATCCGGCAAACACCAATTATCGACTGGCGTCGGCCATTCCATCATCGGTGACCCTGATCGAAGATCGTCTGCCCACCACCGACCTGAAAGCCATCAAAAACAGCACTGAAGTAGCGCAGATGCAGGTCTGCCACCGTCGCGATGGTGTGGCCATGGTGCGCTTTATGCGCTGGCTTGAGGGTAATATTCCTGCCGGGGAGCTGGATGAGGTCAATATCGACCTGCAACTGCTGGCATTTCGCAGCGAATCTGAGCTGTTCAGAGGTGTCAGCTTCCCATCCATTATTGGCTACGCAGGCCACGGGGCAATCTGTCACTACCGGGCCGATGAAGACTCTGCTTACACCATCGGCACCAAGAGCCTGTTGCTGGTTGACTCTGGCGGTCAGTACCCCGATGGCACCACCGACATCACCCGCACCTTTGCCTGCGGCGAGCTGACCGACGAGGAGAAGCGCGATTACACTCTGGTGCTGAAAGGCCACATTGCCCTGGCCAGCGCCCGCTTCAAGGAAGGAACGCGCGGTATTCAGTTGGATGCCATAACTCGTCAGCCATTATGGCGTGAGGGCATTGACTTTAATCACGGTACGGGTCATGGGGTTGGTTACTTCCTTAATGTGCACGAGGGGCCGCAAAGTATCAGCGCCCGCTGGTTCGATGTCACCCTCAAGCCCGGTATGCTGATCACCAATGAGCCAGGTATCTATCGCGATGGCAAACACGGTGTTCGACTGGAAAACATCATGTTGGTCGCCGAGGATGTGGAAAATGAGTTTGGCAAGTTCCTCAAACTGGTTCCTCTGACGCTGGCACCGTTTGATACCCGGCCACTGCTGAAAGAGCTGATGTCTGAAGGGGAGATTCAGTGGTTGAATGACTATCATGCTGAGGTCAGACAAGCGCTCTCACCATTGCTGAGCGGCGAAGATTTGCAGTGGCTTGAGCGTGTCACGCAGTCGTTGTAGTTCGCAAGTCTATTTGCCCATCCAGATATACCCGTCGCCTTTCAAGTTGCTAATTTGTTGGCTGCACTCGCTCACCCCGGTCACATGGTATTTCTATGCTCCCGGCACCCGAGGGCATAAAGGCTTCGCTCATTTGCCGCCTCGAATCAACTTGAAATCCTTTGGGTACAACGGGCAAATGGCATGTTCGGGTCAGATGTTTTACTGGTTTTTGGGGGGAAGGATGTCATCCAGGCTTATTGTTATTGAATCTAATTCAAGCAGATCTTGATTATCATTGCCCTCGAGGTCATCCATTTTCAGATTGATAACGATTGACTCGTTCTCACCCAGACTAATGGTAATATTGTCAAGGCCAATAGTTTCATCTGACTCGTCCTCTTCCAGATTAAGGATAATACTGTCAAGGCCAGTGATTTCATCGTCGGGTGAATTATTGATTTGGAAATCTGATTTTGTTTGTTCTGAATTAGTGTTTTCTTTCTTTGTATTATTGGAACTTACCGGCAATGGTTTTTTATTGGCATTTATTATTCCTTTCATGTCATAACGCTCTTTTTTGCCATAAAGGGTATTGTTAATCTCGTTCATCAATAATTGGATAAGTTCAAACTTTTTTTGATTATACAATTGCTGCTCATCAATTCCTGCTTTTTGGTTGGCGGTATTTTTTGCCACAGATTTAACCTTTTCTTTCAGGATGGGGTCGATTTTTTTTATTATTTGATCGGCAAGTTGAAAGCTTAAGTCGTACTTGTATTTTGCTTCTTTGCTCTGAAGTTCACTTTGGTTGCCCAGCTCGCTCCACACGTCTTGCTGAATCTGCTCAAGAATGATGTTGTAACAGTCGCCAAAAAAATCTTTCTGGCTGTGCATGCCTTCCTTTTCTTTGGCCAGCAGCTCGTCTTTTTCTTTGACAAGTTTTTCTCGTTCCGCCCGGGCCCCAGCCACTTTTTTACTCAGTGCTTCAATGCTTTCCCCAGAGGCATTGGCCAGCTGCTCGTTGAGCTTAGTCAGGCGGCGATCCAGATTCCTGATGTCATCATCACATTTGTCTACAGAGATAATCTGAATATTCAGGCAGGTACCGAACAGGAAGTCTTTTTGTTCCGGCGTCTTCATGCCAGTACCCAAAACCGCTGAGAGTTGGTTGTTAATAGCCGCAGAATCTTGTGAGCCGTTTAGAATCTGTTGCAACAACTCCATGGTCATGGCGATCTTGTTCTTGTTATGGCTATCTTTGTCCAGTTGCAAGCTAAAGCCCATCACTTTGGCCGACATGGCAACCATCTGTTGATAATGTTTTTCTTTATCCTTGGGTGAGGGATGGTTTTTCTGATATTGCTGTTCCAACTCCTGGTAATAAAGATTGATGGCGTTTCTGGCTTCTTCATCAGTTTTTGCGTTAATGCATGTACTGAAAATTTTATTAAAGGATTTGCACGATTTTTCTGATCTAAAAAAAAGGTGATCCGAATCAGAAGCATCCGTTTTTTTCAACAGGCTGTTTGATTTTACCAGGTTCTTTATTTTTCTTACCAAAGGTACTTTAGTCTCTGATCTATCATATACCGATGAGGTATTAACCTTGCGATGGCTGCGGTTGTCTTCGCTGACCTGATGCCACTTAAATGCTTTTTTAGCACGATTAACCCAAGTTTTCGGGCGAGGAGAATCACTGCTGATGGCCCCGGTTCCCTCGGCACCTGCATCTGTAATCTTCATAACACTACTCCCTAAGTGCTTATTATTTAAAGCCGGTTATTAAAGACTAGAGCATTTGCCCCAAACAGTTTTTCGTTGTCGATGAAGGTATTAATAATCGGCGGATAGTTGACGGGTAAATGGTATCGTTGCTGCAGATGCTGGTGAAAGCTCACCTCCTTCAGGGGGAGCAGCTCTCTGTCTGGAATCCGGCTGTTGCCGGATTCCACCAAAAACAGGTCAGCAATCGCAGCACGGGCGCCTAACGCATCACTCCGCCAGTGTTTTTTTCTGAAGTTCAATCAGCTCTTCGATGCCGGAGCGAGCCAACGCCATCATGGCCAGCATCTCATTCTGGCTAAAGGGCGCATCCTCAGCGGTTCCCTGGATTTCGATAAAGCCGCCGGCATCGGTCATGACCACGTTCATGTCAGTTTGTGCGCTGGAGTCTTCCGGATAATCCAGGTCAAGCACTGGGCTGCCTTTGTAAATACCCACCGACACCGCGGCAATCAGGTGCAGGAACGGGTCTGCCTTGACCATATTCTTATGCTGCATATGGCGCAGAGCATCTGCCAGGGCCACACAAGCACCGGTGATGGCTGCTGTACGAGTACCACCGTCTGCCTGAATAACGTCACAGTCGATGTTAATGGTGTTTTCGCCGAGCTTTTTCATGTCCACGGCGGCACGCAGAGCCCGACCAATCAGGCGCTGGATTTCCAGCGTCCGCCCACCCTGGCGGCCTCTGGAGGCCTCGCGACCCATGCGCTCGGTGGTGGAGCGGGGCAGCATGCCGTACTCGGCAGTGATCCAGCCCTGCCCGGTGCCTTTAAGAAAGCGGGGTACACCGCGCTCAACAGATGCAGTGCAAATGACTTTGGTGTCGCCAAATTCAACAAGCACAGATCCCTCTGCGTGTTTGGTATAGTGTCGCGTGATTTTGATATCACGGAGCTGGTCAGCTGTTCTTCCGCTTGGACGCATGGAAATTTCCTTGGTATGTCTAAAAAACTTACACAGCGTAAAATCTGCGAAATTATAACTGTTTTGCAGATAAACTTCTGAAATAATGCATTTCCGTCAGTCCAGTGATCAACAAGAGTATTTCATGACTTTCAGCATGACTGCATTCGCCCGGATTCAGGTCGGGGAGGATTGGGGCAGCCTGGTTTGGGAAATTCGATCCGTTAACCACCGCTATCTTGAACCTGCATTTCGCCTGCCCGAGCAGGCTCGGGAAATTGAGCCTGCTTTGCGCGAAATTACCCGTCAACAACTCAAAAGGGGCAAGGTCGAGTGCATCCTCAAGTATCAGCTGGTGGAGCAGGTGCAGGCGCTTGAGTTAAACGATGCGCTGTTGGCCAGGCTGCGTAATGCGGTGCACGTGGTTGAGTCTCGTTTCGGTCAGGTTGCTCCAGTCAATCCCCTTGAGGTTCTGCAGTGGCCGGGAGTGCAGAGTACACAGGAGACGGCAGCCGCAGTTATCCACGAAGCCGCCGTGAAAGGATTTCACCAGGCGTTAGTACAACTGAATGCCATGCGTCAACGGGAGGGCGCTGAGCTTAAGGCTTTTATCACCACCCGCCTGGATAAAATGAATCAGGAGGTGGCTGGACTGCGCATATTGTTGCCGGAGATTCTGTTCAACCAGCGGGAGAAAATACTGGCCCGGCTGGCACAAGCCAGGTTGGAGCTGGATCCGGAGCGGCTGGAGCAGGAAATGGTCCTGATGGCACAGAAAATGGACGTGGACGAAGAGCTTGACCGCCTGGAAACCCATATTGCCGAGGTGCGCAGGACTCTTGATGCGGGCGGAGCCGTTGGCCGGCGTCTTGACTTTCTCATGCAGGAGCTGAACAGGGAGGCCAATACGCTCTCCTCCAAATCCGTCCATTCCGGCCTGACTCAGACAGCCGTCAACCTCAAAGTCTTTATTGAACAGATGAGGGAGCAGGTGCAAAATATTGAATGATAAAATTTATCAGAATCAATAGCTTATTGTTAAACCAAGGTAACAGTCGGTACTCCCTGTCTACTCAGGCTTGCCGGGTGTAGCTGGATTTAATGCAGGGAGTTACCCCAGGATTTTCATGAATATCGGTAAACTTTATATCATCGCCGCACCGTCCGGCGCTGGCAAGACAAGTCTGGTCAAGGCCATGGTCGAGTCTACACCCCATGTTCGGGTATCGGTCTCCCATACCACTCGGGCTATTCGCCCTACCGAAACTGACGGTGTAAATTACCATTTTACTACCGTTGATGGCTTCGGGCATATGCTTAAAGATGATGTGTTTCTTGAGCATGCTGAAGTGTTTGGCAACTACTATGGCACCTCCCGACACTGGGTTCAGGAGCAGCTTAACAAAGGTGAAGACGTTATCCTGGAAATTGACTGGCAAGGTGCCCGGCAGGTACGCAACCTGATGCCAGATGCTGTTTCTATTTTTATACTTCCACCGTCCCTTGATGCGCTGCGTGAACGGTTAGCTGGCCGCGCAACCGATGACTTTTCCATTATTGAACGACGAATGTCGCAGGCTGTCAGTGAGATGTCGCACTATGGTGAGTTTGATTATCTGGTGATTAACGATGAGTTTGACCTGGCCTTGCGTGATCTGCAGACCATTATCCGCAGCCATCGATTAACAACCAGCTGGGTTCGGCACTACAAAGAAGACTTGCTTAAAGGGTTAAGGTTAGCCGAATCGTCGTAAAGCCTCGCCCAGTCGGGCGGGGATACAAGACGAGAGTGAGTAGCCGATAGGCGGAGCGCTGCGCCATCAAACGACTGCCGTGTATCCGACTGTTCATCATCGAACCCTCTGCCTATAGCTGCACCCGGTCTGTCTCGGCAGAGACTCACGGTGACGAAAACCAGGCACTGTTAACAAAAAACTTAAGCGGAGGCTCCCGCTTGTTGGGCTAGACAACCACGAAAGACACTATTGCAGTGCATCGTAGGGAACCGTATAGGCGGCCAACAGATCAAACAAATGGCCGAGGGGCACCCGGTCACTGCTGATGGAGGCTTGCGTAGATCCGGTTTATTCCGGTTGTAGCCTGTGAAATCAGAAGCCTCGCCCGATAGAGCGGGGAGTGTCACAGAGACCGACAGTGCTGCCAGCGTGGTATCTGCCACGCCACCAGAACACCTGTCAGACAGAGAGTCTCACATCCTCTTCAGGCACCCAGCTCCCAATCGTAGTCAATGATGACCGGCGCGTGGGATGAGAACGCTTGCCCCTTGTAAATACCTCCATTCAGAACGCGGTGACGTAGCCCCGGGGTAATGATCTGGTAGTCAAGGCGCATCCCCACATTGTCGTGACGCAAGAGTTCATCCTGCCACCAGCTGTACTTGCCGGCCTCACTATCCACCTCTCGATAGGCATCGAAAAAGCCCATCTCGCCCAGTAGTCCTTCCATCCAGCCGCGTTCGGCCTGATTGAAACCGGACATCTCTTGTGCTTTGCGCCAGTCTGCCACATCAATTTTGCGATGGGCGATGTTCCACGTCCCGCACATAATAAATTCACGGCGCTTACGACGTTGCTTGCTCAGGTGGTGGGAATAACCGTCCAGAAAACGGTATTTGAAATTCAGGGCTTCATCGTCACGCCCTTCGGGTACACAGAGACTGACCAGGCTGACCTTGTCAAAATCGGCCTGAAGATAACGGCCAGTTTCATCGGCCTCAGGGAAGCCGAGTCCGCTGATAATGGCCTTGGGTGCATTACGGGAGTAAATTGCTACACCGCCACGGTGGTCGGTGCGCATATGACCGCTGAAGGCGTAGCAAAAGTAGCCATCCAGATAGTACTGGTCCTCGATTATTTGCTCCTCTTCACGAGTGTCCTGAAGACAGATAAGGTCTGCGTCTTGCTCCAGGAGCCAGTCGAACAGGCCTTTTTCTCGGGCATTTTTTATGCCTTCACAATTTAAACTGATAACTCTCATCGCATACACCTTGCCTGAACGCTTGCCGCGTAAAGGCATCAAGCTTGTTACCTCGGCGAGACAGTAACCGGGAAAAAGAAATAAAAGACCTGCAAACCTCAGCCTGAGTAACTGCACTAACACACAGCCAAGATGAACGACGGCTAAAGTCTGATTTTTTTCAACAATACGGCTACTCAACCGGGATTAACCCTGCATCAACTGTACGACAGAGTTAGTAAGGCCCTTAAGCCATATTATAAGGCATCTTGCCGATTCTGATGGTACGGTTGAACACAGAAAGTTCGGTATTGTAACGAACAAATGATAGCGAGTCGCCCCACGCATGTTTATTCGCATAAATCCGGTCTCTATTGCATAGGCCTGCTATTTGGCGAGGCAATAAACGACGATTTGCGTATTTTTTGTTCATTTGCCAAGATGAACGACGGCTAAAGTCTGATTTTTTTCAACAATACGGCTACTCAAC
>JAKROC010000098.1 GCA_024509075.1 Endozoicomonas sp. | reverse complement strand
GCAATTAATAGTGTTGGCTTATGCCGTTTTAATTCAACAATTAGACGAACGTCATGGCTATTACCGAATACACTGGGCGGGCTTCGATGGAGCTCTTGCTGGATCGCTTGTTTGTATTCCCACTACTGAATCGTGGAGGTTCATCATATGATATCAGGTAACGCTTCGATAAGTACTCCCCCCCCCCTTTCTTTGCAACCTGTTGGTAACGTGAGTAATCTTACGGGTTCGGCGTTTGCCAACAGGCTCGTCAGGCACGGCTTTGATGTGGATGCGGTTAGCAAGCGATTGTCCGAAATGTTGGCTGGTAATCCGGATCGTGCAAAGTTTTTTCGAGAGGAGGGAGAAGGAGAAGCGTCGTTTCAGGGGCTCCTGAAACGACTGATTAGTAAACTGAATCCTTTTGGGCAGCCAAAAAACAGCACCTTAACAGGGAATGGCAGCGCGCTAGAGGCCAAGAATGTGTCCGGCAATGCTGTACCTGACGGTGATAAACCTGACGGTGATAAACCTGACGGTGATAAACCTGACGGTGATAGACCGAGGCAGAAGTCATCATTGCACAGTAGTCTAACGCCCATTAGCAGTCCTGAGTCCATTGAGCAAGGGCTGGTTCCGGATGAATTGTCTTCCAATGGTGAGTTTGTCAGGTTGGGAGGAGAATATCCGGGATTCCTGCTTGAAAAAGAGAACAAGGAAGGGGAGACAGTTTACCGGTTCAAGAACCGACACGTACCTAGTCCGAGAGAGCACAGTAATCACGTTGAGTTGAGTAACTGTTTTTACCCGATTGCAAAAGGTGATGGCCTTACCGGCTCAACTTTGCAGGACAATCCTGAGCTGGCTAAAATGACTGGTGCTTATCTGAACGCCTGTGATGGCCTTGGGAAAAATTATTACGGCGGCGAGTTTGATATACGAATAGATATGAGAGTCGCCGGCAATGTCACCGTATTCAGGCTGATGCCCCATAGCGACGGGTTGCAGTACCTTGATTCGTCGAACAAGCTCCAGAAGTTGGCTATAAACAGCTCCGTTAGTGATTACAACTCACTGCTTGCCAAAGGCGCACGCTTTGAAAGCAGTGGTGATTCCCCGTTGACCATGCGCGTAGAGCATCGTGATGGACAGCACTTTTTTACTGTGAAGACTCGCTCCGATTACAGTGCTTACAAGGCTGATGGCAACTATTGCGATATTCCTTTCACGGGCATTGACACCCCCCTGGGGGAGGCAAAGTGCTGTACAGATGGTGAAAATCAGCGTCAGGATGTGAAATACATTTACGCTGAGCCTCTCAAAAATGGTTGGTTCCATGTGCGGTTTGGTGTTGGGTTTTCTGAATACTCAGGAACTGACGATACAGGTTTGCCATTCACGGCATTTAGTATTGATGACGACAAAGGTGTTATGTCGCTCGGCAGAGTTGGCAACAATAACCACGACAGCAAATCTGAGCCTTCTGGTTATCATGTTCAGTTTGGGATTTCTGATGCCGCCTCTAGGGGGAGAGTGGTTGTCCGGATGAAGAATCTCGAGTTCGAGCATGCGGACGATAAAAATCGGCAGTGGCCAGGCTGGCTTGCTAACACGGGGCTCCAGCAAGCCAGTGGTGAGTGTCAGGCTTCGTTGTTAGTGGAAGAAGCGCCTACTTCTCGGGGAGGCTTATGATTCGTTGCCTCCTGACCAGCAACCGTCCGGGACAGGCAAATAACAACCGGGCCACCACGTTGAATCATGCCGAATACAGGAGGCTTCTCCCTTTCCAGCATTCCTCACCCACGTGCACCTCTCAGCCGGTTTCTTCTTTCCCTGCGGCCTTTTTTTAACTGCTTTCGCGTGACCTTTGTGACCTGCGGTAAGGTAGACTTCATCGCATTCCACTTCGTCGATGAGGATTACATCTGGTTGCTTGCTGCATACAGACTCCCTGAGCTGCCGGGTCATTTTCTGGTGGCCAGAGAAAACCGAGAGAGTCAGGTCATCAAACTTTCGATGGCAGCTTTTACAAAAGTAACGCTGGCGGTCAGGCTGAGTACCATCCATACCCTGACGGATAATGTCATCACTTTTGCAGCGGGGACAACATACACCATTTGGCCAGCGGAGTTTGCGAATATATTCGTAGCACTTGGCGTTATCGAGGAGGTCATAGAGCTTCATGGTGAGGCTGTTTTACACCAAAGCCCTTGTTGTTCATAGCTTGGAAAACCGCACTGGCAACAGCTCCCCGGAATGCAACAAGAGCCAAGCCAAAATACCCATAACCATTACAGGACAAGGGACACCCATAAATTTCCCGACCGGAAAAACAGTTGTCTTTCTTTGCTCATTCATCAGTGGTTCGTGCCAACTGGAAGATGACCGCAAAATGAATTAAATTTTCATGTTATGTTCAGAATACTTGTGCTCTAATAGCCCCAGTTGAGAACAGGCTGGACAGACAACTCTGTATTACGTTGCAGATCTGCCTGCCACTATTTCATTTAGTAGTGCCCCCTTAAAGAAGATAATTCATGTTTAAGAAAATTATTGCCCTCACCGCCGCCCTTGCTCTGGCTCCTGTCGTAATGGCAAATAACTTTGGCTATGGCGGTTTTCAAGGCCCGGGTGCCACCAGCGCTGTTGTTAGAGTCAGCGAGCTTGGCGGTTTCGGTATGGATGACCGCCCAGTAATTCTGGAAGGCAATGTGATCCAACAGCTGAATCACGAAATTTACAAGTTTTCTGATGGTACTGACACCATTAACGTTGAGTTTGACGACGACATGATGTTGCCTACTTTCAACAGCAACACTCGCGTTCGTCTGTACGGCGAAGTTGATAGCGAGTTCCTCGGCAATATGGTCGATGTCAAGCGCATCGAACTGATCTAACTGTCGGTCGCCAGAAAAATAAGACACCCATAAATTTCAACTGAGAAATGGGTGTCTTTCTTATTTGCCTGAGTCATAACATCTAACACAGATACGCAATCCCCCACAAAAATTACAGTTACCACGCAACAAAGGTCTGAAAAGCACTTTGCCTACGCTAATCACACCGGGGAGTGCCACTGTTTTGATATTTATGTGGGAGGGCAATCAAAGCACTACCCCACTCTTCAGTCGCATCAGGCAGGGCACCACCGTAGCTCATATCAAGGTTTATTTTTGTCCGCAGCAAGGGAGCGCTGGGTTTCAGACAAAATCCCCCGCAAGATACTCAACTCGACACTGTCAGGGCGTACCCTGCCGTATAGACGACGAAGTTTAGCCATAATTTTCTCATGGCTGCTGTGATCAAGAAAGCCGATAGCCATCAACACCTGGTACAAATGGTCATAGTAACGCTCCATGTCCTCCATACTGGCCAAATCGTGGCTGCGGGGCTTGGGCATTGCCAGCGCATCGTCGGCAATCAGCTGCGTCATTCTCAGTTCGTAGCAGAGCACCTGCACTGCTGCGCCAAGATTGAGGGAGCTGAATTCTTCGTTGGTGGGGATATGAACCTGCAGATGACAGCGTTGCAACTGTTCATTAGTCAATCCTTTATCCTCACGGCCAAAGATCAACGCCACCTTCCGGCTGTTGGCTTCAGAAATGACGTTTTGGGCGCATTCGCGCGGGTCTACCAGTGGCAGTGAGACACCGCGAACCCTGGCGCTGGTGCCAACCACGTAATGACAATCAGCCAGAGCTTCGTCAAGGGTGGCGTAAACTCCCGCATTACTGAGAATGTCATCAGCACCACAGGCCAGTGCGGTGGCAGTGCCCGATGGGAACTCATCCGGCGCCACCAGGCGAAGCTGGCTCAACCCCATGGTTTTCATCGCCCGCGCTGCGGCCCCGACGTTACCCGGATGGGAAGGGTTAACCAGTACAATGGAAATATTCTCAGAAAAATTATCGAGCACCGCCGGAATCTCTAGCTTGGTAGTATCAGTGCGCCAGTGTACTCAAAATCCAGCCAATGCCAAGTACCAGGCTGGTATTGCCCCCTTGGCAATCACTGACATGGCAGTGTCAGCTGCCGACAGACTTTTTTATTACGCAAAGCAGGTTGTTGATGTATAGTACGCGGAAAATAATGCCGCTTCGTAACACAGGCTCGGCATTATTATCCCATTCGATCTTTCACATTCCAGATGTAATTTAGCCTATGCAACCGATGGTTAATATGGCGCTGCGTGCAGCGCGCCAAGCTGGCGAAATCATAGCCAGAGCCTACAGGGATCTTGACCACGTCAATATTGAGTTCAAGAGCCGCAATGACTTTGTCACCGAGGTGGACAAAGCCGCTGAGAAAACCATCATTGCTTCGCTGAGCAAGACTTACCCTGATCATGGCTTTTATGGTGAAGAGAGTGGCCACCGTGAAGGCAAGGGTGAAGGCAAGGATTACCTCTGGATCATTGACCCGCTTGATGGCACCACCAACTTTATCAATGGCATCCCCCATTTTGCCGTTTCTATTGCCGTACAATACCGTGGTCGTCTTGAACATGCGGTGGTGCTCGATCCTTTGAAAGAGGAAGAATACTGTGCCAGCCGCGGTCACGGTGCCACGCTGAACAGCAAGCGTATGCGTGTTGGTAATCGCAGAACACTGGATGGCGCGCTGATTGGTACGGGAATTCCGTTTATGCCGCCAGGCATTAACCATCTGGACAGCTATCTGAATATGATGCGTGCCATGCTTGGTGACACTGCCGGTATTCGTCGAGCAGGCTCAGCAGCCCTGGACTTGGCTTATGTCGCCGCCGGACGCCTGGATGCGTTCTGGGAGATTGGCCTTAACGATTACGATATGGCCGCCGGTGTGTTGCTGATTCAGGAGTCCGGCGGCCTGGTGGGTGACTTTAAAGGTGGCCACACCTATTTGAAAAACCATCAGATCGTGGCCGGTAACAGCGGTTGCTTTAAGGAAGTGCTGAAACGCATCCGGCCGTTTGTTACTGACGGTATGTTCCGCTACTAATCAATCACTGCCTTTCCATAACCACGCACAAAACCGGCAACATGCTCCGGCATGTTGTCGATCTCCTGAAGCGCCATATCTTGAACTGAGTCGTCTGCCCGGGTTCTGAACACCGACCCCGCCGAAAACAGTATGGGTAAAAATGGCACCTGCCCGCACTCAGTAGCGGTTACCAATACCAGCATCTTACCCTCTACCAAACCCTGCAATGATTGCTTGGTGAACGCATCCAGCATGGAGACTAGACCACGGTCGTAGCTGTAGCCATCAAAGTTAATCATGGTATCAAAGTCATCAATCACCATGGTGAAATTGCGCCCAGATTTATGGTGACCCCGTTCTGCAAAGGCCCTGACCAGTGGCGTACGACGGTCTTTGGATTTGACCACTTCTTCGGCAGATACGTAACTGCAAAAAGAGCCAAAGTCTTGCTGAACTAATCCAGCCAGGGTTGACTTACCGCTACCGGGCGGTCCCTGGATCAACATCCGCAACACGGAGGCTTTTGGGTCCCGGAGGAAGCTTTTCAGTGCGCCTCGCAAATTACCTTCGGTTTCGGGCGGATATCCACCGGTGGAATAATTTTTTTCTGCCAGGGACATAAACGCACTTTTGCCAAACTGGGGTTTGATCTGTTGCAGTGCCAGAGCAAAATCACTGGCATTCAACTCGAATGTAGTCAGGTTGCTAATGGCCTGGGGGGAAAAGTACATATCCTCCTCACTTAGCCCCTGCGCCCTGCGAAGTGCAGAAACTTTGGCACTGTCGATCAGTGAGACCAGCTCGGCACCGGTAAAACCAGTGGTTTTTTTCGCCAGGTAGTCAAGGTCAACATCAGGATGAAACATGCCGCTGGCACGCAATTCTTTGGACTGAATTTCCAATATCTGCAGACGCTGCTGTTCATCAGGCAGACTGAATTCCATTTTCATGTTCATTCGCCCCGGGCGCATCACTGCCGGGTCAATCAGGTCGAGTCGGTTGGTGGTGCCGAACACGATCACGTTATTCTTTTTATTGACGCCATCGAGGCAAGTCAGAAACTGGGTCACCACCTTGCCTCCAGTCCCCGTGGAGTCCGATACACCTCGCCTGACCAGCATCGCATCAACTTCATCGATCAGAATCAGGTGAATCGTATTCGGATCTTTTTCTGCATCGGCAAATATCTCCCGCACATTGCTTTCGGACTCACCGACAAAACGATTAAACACCTCCGACCCAGAGCGGACCTTAACTTTCACAGGAAAGTTATTATCCCTGAGCAGTGACTCCAGTACTTTGACAAACAACGTCTTGCCAGTACCAGGCGGCCCAAAGAGAATCCCACCCCGGGAGATGCTGGACGAAGACATTTTCCCCTGCAGTTCTGCCGGCAGCAGCCTGGGCGCAACAATCTCATTAATAAATTGTCGTATATATTTATCCATACCGCCGATGTTGTAGCGTTCACCACTGAAATCGAACCTGGAGGCCAGCTTTTTATCATCCACAGGGATAATTGTCGTGTCGGACAGTGTCACGATGCTGCTGGCCACTTTGGATAATTCAATGGTTACCTGAGGCTTTTCCGTTAACAGGCCACCGCCATCTTCCGCTTTTTTGCTCGATTGCAGTCGCACCCGGGTAGAAAAGAGATGCTTGCCATCACCGAAAATATAACTGTGGTTATCGGCCAGAACACAGCCGGAATTCTGGACTCGTTTGAGGAATGCTTTGCCCAGGCCAGAGTTCGACTTGGTCACCTGCTGTTTCTCGTAGTCGCTGCCGTCCTTGCTGTGCACTCTGGAAATCACCAGTGTCACCTTGTCCCAGCAGCGAGCAGGCGGCTGCGCACATGGAATCAGCGTAACCCGCATTACACCGACTCTTGTCAGTCCCAAATTGGCGCGCATTGTACTGCTGACATGGAGACGACCCGGCAGGGCATCGTTATGTTTTGCCACCTTGACATGAAAATCCTTAACACCGCCAGCCCGATCCTCTACCCGCAGTCGTGCATACTCGGTCGATAAAGGCGTCTGTGAATGGATGTAAACCAGGTTAAAGTCTTCCCAGTCACTTTGCACCTTGGCAACCGTCAGGGTCAGCCCATTATTGTCTGGCAGGCGTGGTTCAGCGCGGGTGACGGGCCTATTACCGATCGACTCCCGGCGCACCCCGTGCATATTTGCTGTGGCAGCACCCATCCGGGCGATGGCCGCATTGACCCCATCCGCACTGTTGATTGACGTGCAACGACGACCATGACTACCGGCCGCGTCCTCTGATGGATTGCTGTAACGAAAGCTCGCAACCCCCCCCTTGCTCCCTCTGCAAAAGATATTCGAAAACACACCGACTCCTTAACACTTATTGATTTATCAGAGTTAAGTTTGATTCTGAAATATCCCTATCCAGCCAAGAAGTCAGTATAAAAAAAAACCGGCAATTCGCCGGTTTTTTTTGCCGCTGCTCAGGGCAACTGATCAAGTTCCTCGTTTTCCTTCACCGGAACAATCAGGTCTTCCCGGCTGAGCTTGAGATAGACCAGTATGTTCGAAGCGATGTAAATCGACGAATAAGTACCAACGCCCACCCCGACAATCAGTGCCACGGCAAAGTTATGGATCATGTCCCCGCCAAACAGGAACAGCGCAATCAGCACCATCAGCGTGGTGCCGGACGTGGCCAGGGTCCGGCCCAGCGTCTGGGTCAGCGACACGTTGATGATCTCTTCGGTATCGCCTTTTCTCAGCTTGCGAAAGTTTTCCCGGATGCGGTCATAAACAATAATTGTGTCGTTCAGGGAGTAACCGATCATGGCCAACAGTGCCGCAACCACCGTCAAGTCAAACTGCAGGCCGAGTATGACAAAGAATCCCAGCGTGAAGAGCACATCGTGAGCCAGAGATAAAATCGCCCCCACGGAGAACTTGATCTGGAAGCGAAAAGCAATGTACACGGTGATCACCAACATGGCGAACAACATGCCCAGCCCACCTTGCTCACGCAACCGCTCGCCCACCTGCGGCCCGACAAACTCAACGCGCACAGCGCTTACCGTGCCGTCGTAATTCTGATCCAGCAGGGCCGCCACGGCCGCGCCCATCTTCGGGTCGTCACCGGGAATCCGCACCAGAATATCCTGGGCCGAACCAAACTCCTGAACAACAGCATTGTCGTGACCGGCTGCACCGAGCTGTTCGCGAATCTCGGCTGTTCTGACCGGCTGGTCATAAACCAGCTCGATCAAGGTACCGCCGGTAAAGTCTAATCCCCAGTTGATGCCCTTGATGGCCAGTGCTGCCACCGAACCAAGCATCATGATCACCGAAAAAACGGTAGCCAGGGTGCGCAGCCGCATGAAGTTAATTACTTTCATATCATCCATCAGTGCCACCTCAAATATGCAATTTCTTCAGGCTGCGACCGCCATGAGTCAGGTTAACCAGCGCGCGGGTCAGGACAATGGCTGTAAACATAGACGTCACAATACCAATACACAGCGTGACGGCGAAGCCCTTGATTGGCCCGGTGCCCACAGCAAACAGAATGGCCCCCACCAGCAAGGTGGTAATATTGCCGTCCAGGATAGAGACAAACGCCCGGTCGAAACCTTCATGGATGGCTAGCTGAATAGAGCGTCCATTGCGAGTTTCTTCACGAATCCGGGAAAAAATCAGTACGTTGGCGTCCACCGCCATACCCAGCGTCAGTACGATACCAGCGATACCCGGCATGGTCAGCGTGGCACCAAACAGACTCATTACGGCCATAAGCAGCACCAGATTCAAGGTCAGGGCGATATTGGCAATCAAACCAAATACCCGGTAAACCACCACCATAAAGACCAGCAGCAGTGTCAGACCAATCATGGTGGACTGAATGCCCATCTGGATATTCTCAGCACCAAGACTTGGGCCAACGGTACGCTCTTCGGCAAAATACATGGGTGCAGCCAAAGAGCCAGCACGCAATAACAGAGCCAGTTCAGAGGCTTCAGCAGTGGAGCCAACGCCAGTGATGCGGAACTGGTTGCCCAGGGCACTCTGTATGGTTGCCAGGCTGATCACGCGCTCATTTTGCTCGAAGGTTTGGACCGTCTCCTTGACCTGCTTACCATCGACCACTTTGGTCACGGTTTTGGTGACTGGGCGCTGCTCGATAAAGATGACCGCCATGGCCCGGCCAATGTTGCTGCGTGTGGCGCGGTTCATGGCAGCACCGCCCTGCCCGTCCAGGTTGATATTAACCTGTGGTTGGCCAGTCTGACTGTCAAAGTTGGATTGGGCGCTGGAGACCTGGTCGCCGGTGATGATGATGTCTCGCTCCAGAGCAACCGGTGGACGTCCCTCTTCGCGGAAGTTAAACAGTTCGGTAGAAATTCTTGAAGCGTTGGGCAGTGCCTCAAGGCGAAACTGCAAATTGGCAGTTTTACCCAGGATACGTTTTGCCTCGGCGGTATCTTGTACACCGGGCAGCTCAACCACAATACCATTACGACCCTGGCGCTGTACCAGCGGCTCAGAAACGCCGAGCTCATTGACCCTGTTACGCACGGTGGTCAGGTTCTGACGCACGGCGTAATCTTCCACGTCCCGGATGGCGGCATTCGAGTAACTGTAGGCCAGAGCCGGACGACTATTAACGTCCAAATTCTCCACCGTCAGATCTGGAAAGTCTTTGCCAATCAATGCTGCTGCCTGATTTCGGGACTGAACATCATTAAACGCCATTTGTCGTGCACCATCAGCACGCTCAGGCATAGTGCGGTAGCGCAGCTTTTCACGCCGCAGGGCGGAACGAATTTCTGAAGTGGCAATATCCATTTTCAGCTGGACAGCCTTGACAGTATCCACTTCTAGCAGGAAGTGCACTCCCCCGGAAAGATCCAGACCCAGCTTCATAGGGTGAGCGCCGATGGAGGCCAGCCACGATGGAGTGGTTTGGGCCAGATTAATGGCCACAATGTAATCATCCCCAAGTGCTTCGTTGATCAGTGACTTGGACAACTGCTGCTGATCGGCACGGCTGAGACGGACAAGCAAAGCGTTGTCGTCCAGCTCGAAGGACTTGACGTCCACATCTGCTGCGGCCAGCACTTGCTCTACCTGCTCAGCAACTTGCTCATCCATAACTCTGGATGAACTGGCACCTGTTATCTGAACAGCCGGATCGGCAGGGTAAAGATTGGGAAGGGCGTAGATAAAACCGATACCTACGATGAACAGAATCAGCAGGTACTTCCATAATGGATAGCGATTGAGCATGGCTCACCGGTTCCTGAGTAAAAAAATGAACGCCGCATGTCGTACGAATACAACACGCGGCTGTTAGTTCAGTCCGTTTAATGAAAAAACCAGAAATACAGGCAGCTGTTCAGCAGCTGTCTCAACTTATTTGATAGCCTTGATGGTTCCCTTGGGCAAGGTAGCGGCAACCGAGCTTTTCTGGAAATCCAACTCCATATTGTCAGCAACTTGCAAAGTGATGAACTCATCAGTGACATGGGTTACTTTACCAAGAATACCGCCAGTGGTTACCACTTCATCGCCCTTACCAAGACCGGCAAGCAAGTTTTTATGCTCCTTGGCGCGTTTGTTCTGGGGGCGCCAGATCAGCAACCAGAAAATCAGCACAAAGCCACCCAGCATCAGCAGCTGACCGATCATGCCCGGACCTGCCATTGCAGGGGCGCCACCTTCCGCAGCTGCGTGCGCCTGACTGATGAAAGGAATCATTCCAATACTCCACATAGTGTTATTACTGTTGGAACCGCAATTTACCTGAAAAAGCCGCAGGCCGAAACCCGTTCAGTTGGTAAAAAAGCCACACGCACCATTAACGTCAGGGCGACACAGAATGAAAACGCCATGCTCTGAGAGCAAACTTCGGTAAAGAACTGCTTGATAGATGGAACATAGCAGTCCTAAGATTAACTTGTACCGGTTTGATCACAAAAACGCATTACGCCGGACAGACGCATGAATGGGTTGTGGCCGCCACGACCTGATGATTTCCCCCGCAAACACCGCCTGTCCAGTGGTATCTGGCACAGAGCAAAGGGGCCGGGAGATCATGCCAGCGAAACGGCCACTTCCCGCAGGATGTTCATGCCTACCGACAGCTCATAAAAGGAATTAGTTATGATAAAAAAAACCATGATCGCTGCCTGCACAGCCCTTCCCCTGCTGGCCAACGCGACCTCCCCGTCTGTGGAGGTGGGCGTGTCAACGCTGGGAGTCGGCTTTACTGGCTCTTACCAGGTGATGGACTCAGTAGTGTTACGTGGTCAGTACAATTACTTCACCATCAGTTCGGATTTTGACGAGTCAAACATCAGTTACGATGCCGACCTGGATCTCTCTACCTTTGGCCTGATCGCCGACTGGTATCCGGTTCCGGGCAACGGTTTCAGAGTTTCTGCCGGCGCCTACTACAACGGCAATAAACTTGAGGGGGATGGCACACCCAAGAGCGGCAATGACTTCATCATTGGCGGCCAAACCTACACTCTGGACAGCCTGAACGCCGAAGCCGATTTCAACAGCCTCTCTCCTTATCTGGGCATTGGCTGGACGTCAAACACATCAACCGACAAGGGCTTTATCTTCAGCGCAGATCTTGGCCTGCTCTATCAGGGCTCAGCCAAAGTCTCCCTGAACGCATCCGGAACTGGTACGACCCTGCCTGGCTTCGCTGAAAATCTGGAAGCAGAAGCACGCCGGGTGGAAGACGAACTGAGTAATTTAAAAGTCTACCCAGTAGCCTCCATCTCATTGGGCTATCGCTTCTGACCCTGGAGCTTGAACTGCCAGACATCATTCACCCTGAACTCGTCGAAGGTCTTTTGTTATATACCCAATGGATTTCAAGTTGATTCGAGGCGGCAAATGAGCAAAGCTTTTATGCCATAGGGTGCCGGGAGCATAGAAATACTATGTGACCGGGGTGACGACTGCATGAATGCAGGAGGTAGCACCCCTAAAGGGCATAAAAGCAACGCATGGAGCAGTTACCG
>JAKROC010000097.1 GCA_024509075.1 Endozoicomonas sp. | reverse complement strand
CAAATACCCTAAAGGGCACAAGTGCAGCCAACAAAGTAGCAACTTGAAAGGCGACAGGTATAGCCGTTCAACTGTCCTTTCGAGTCAACAACATAGCATCGCCGTAACTGAAAAAGCGGTACTGTTGCTCAACGGCTTCGTTATACGCTGCCAGAACCTGCTCCCGACCGGCAAAAGCACTGACCAGCATCAGCAGCGTCGATTGGGGCAAGTGAAAGTTGGTCACCATCAAATCCACACTACGAAACTGGTAACCGGGATAGATAAAAATGCTGGAATCCCCCCGAAACGGGGCAATCTCGCCCGACGCTGAGGCAGACTCAAGACTGCGAACCGATGTAGTTCCGACAGCCACAACCCGTTTGCCCCGGGCGCGGGTCTCACGCACAGCCTGGCAAACCGCCTCAGAAACCTCGATGAACTCAGCGTGCATCACATGGTCTTCAATCTTCTCAACCCGCACAGGCTGATAGGTGCCAGAACCCACATGCAGCGTAACAAAGGCTTTGCGCACGCCTTTGGCTTCGAGGCGTGCCAACAACGCTTCATCAAAGTGCAGCCCGGCAGTGGGAGCGGCCACAGCACCATCTCTGGCGGCGAACACAGTCTGATAACGCAGACGATCACTGTCGCTATCAGCACGGTCAATATACGGCGGTAGTGGCATATGGCCATATTCCAGCAGCAGCGGCAACACCGAAGATTCAAAGCGCAGAATAAATAAAAAGTCACGCCGCCCTTCCACCACCACCCGTACCGCACCATCGGCCAACAGCAACACCGAACCAGGATTGGGCGACTTGCTGGCACGCACTTGAGCCAGCGCCAAGTTATCTTCCAACACCCGCTCGATCAGTACTTCGATCTTACCCCCGGTCTCTTTCTGACCATACAAACGAGCAGGAATAACACGGGTATTGTTCAATACCAGCAGATCGCCGGGTTCAAGCCGCTGCTCAATATCGGCAAACTGACGATGCGTAATGGCACCACTGTTACCGTCGAGGCACAATAAACGACTGCCGGTACGGTCTTCCGCAGGAAAGCGGGCAATCTGCTCAGCGGGCAGATCAAAATCAAAATCACTGACTTGCATGGATAATCCGGTGAGTCATGACCGTTTCTCCACCACTGGCTCCTCACTGTTGATGCCTGCCAACTGCATACTTATGAGAGCATCAGGGAAAACCGGTACCACTAAAAAGCCTCGAAGGATACTGCAAAACGACAGGGGTGTCAGGAGGCCCACAACATAATAGCCGTAATAAATTTATTCAATAACATCTTGATCTCAATAAACTCTTTGATATACTTCAGCGCACTTGAGAAGTGGTTGCGGCAGAGCCTTCAGAGGCTAAGCATTAACACTGGAAAATACTCTCAAGCACCCTATATGCCAGTGTGATGGAATTGGTAGACATGACGGATTCAAAATCCGTTGCCTTTGCGGGCGTGTCGGTTCGAGTCCGACCACTGGTACCAAGCAAATCAAGCTCTAGACCACGATTTACAAGGACTGGGGCTTTTTTGTTGACTGTGAATTCCTGGGTGTCACTTGGGTGTTACAGACCCAAAAGTGTCACAAAAGTGTCACAGGTCAGGTAGCTAATTTGAGTGTTACAGGAAAGAAAAAATCACTCTGAGTTCAGTGGCCGCAAAGGCTGAAAGCTAGTTTGCTCAATCCCATGCTGTGCAACCTCTTTGCACGCTTCTACATATCTTTGCATTGTGTGCAATCGGGGTCTTTCCGTGACGGCCCTATTACTGGCGCCGCCAGTGGCTTCGATGCACAGTCTAAAAAGTTGCACAAATTTGCTCCGAAAAACGCGAAGGCGTGGTGAGGAGGAGTACGATTTTTCCGGAGCAGAGAGTTTTTCTTGGGTCTAGCCATGTTGGAATATATTCTTTTGCTGTTTTATCTGACAATCGGCGTATATCGTAAGCGCAGTTACGTGAAATCGTAGTTCTACAGGCGAGAAGTGAGGCGTTGGTTATGTTCAAGATCCTAAAAAGTTGGTGGCAAAAGAAACGGCAAGATCAACAGCGAGTGGAGAAGTGGAAGGCAGACTTTGAAGCATTAAACGGAAGGCCAGTTAAGTTCAAAGAGTTGGGTGAGTATTACCACGATATTAAGAATGGTAATTCCGCTCCGGATCTCAATACCAGGTCACCCGCAAAACAAGACAAACAAACTTCAGCCAGAGCTTTGGCTGATTGGGAAGATAACCTGACTGTGATCTGGGCAGGCAAGACAGCAACCATCGAATTCACTTACACCAACCGCGATAAGAAAAAGACCAGACGCAAAGTTGATCCTCAAGAGTTGTGCGTTGATCAGCGAAACCGGTTAATACTTGTCGGGTTCTGTCATGTGCGCGGAGAGAAGCGAACATTCAACGAACGTTCTATCAGCACAATGATTAAGGTTGGCTCTCGGAGGTATGACAATCTTTATGAATGGGCTGAAGAAGTGCTGGAGATTGATGTGAGTCCATTGTTCGACTTTAGCTAAGATGTTAACGACATCCATGTCGTCAACATAAAACCGGGCATCATGCCCGGTTCTTATTCTGTGATTGGGTCAAGCCTGCCTGACTTGCTTCCTTTGATTGATGAACTCTTTCCTGATACCGCTCCTCCCTGAGAACAGGCGCCCACGTTTGGATGCGTGTGCCCAGCCAAAACATCCAGTGCACTGGCGGTATCGTCCATAAAGTCAGAAAGTATTTTCAGTACATTCTCTGAGTCAGAACCTATCCACGTTTTAGGCGATTTCATCAGCTGCTTAACGGCGGCTCGGCTCTGGTGAATCCTGCCGATCTGCTCCCAGCTGCCTGATTTGTCATAACCCTGGTAACACTCCGGGCTGTGTTGCCAGCGTGCCTCGTCTTTATCTATTGGCGCCAGCTCCTGGTCTATCGGAAGTACTGAACGAACAAACGGTAAATTGGGTAAGGCATAGGCAAAGCAGAGTTCTACATACACTCCAGCATCTGGTAACGCATAAAAACCACGGTGGTTTCCGGCATAAGGAACGGCCACGGGTACCCCGGGCAATACCGGACCTTTGTCTTTTAAATGATGATCCACTGGTTGCAGGTCTACGGCGTACCGGGGTCGGAACAGGTCGCAAAGACCTCCTTCCTTTGGCGGGTCAGCAATAGCCACCACTTTGGCAAGCATGGGCTTGTGGTAGCTGTTTTTTAACTCAGGAAAAAGGCGCAGAATTATGCGCTTGAGTGCTTCGACCATGTTATTTCCATCCTTTCCTTGCTGAGTCTCAGGCTCTCTATCCGAAACTGTTTATTGAACAAAATTCCCGGGCGCAGTGGCGGCATCAATGGAATGGTTGCCTGGTTTGCCTGGCCTTGTTCGGTAAGCCATTTGTTAGGGATCTCAATGGCCCGGGTTGCCCATCGGCTGTCCTTCCAGCTGCCCACAAAAACCGAACCGTCTCCCATCTGTTGCCAGATAAAATCAGGGATATTGAATACCGGGCCACAGGCATCCAGTGCCATGTAGCCGCCTCCCAAATGATGGAAGAACGGCACTCTCTCAACCGCATAGGCTTTTTTCGGGGTGACAAACTGAATGCCGGTCTGGTCGCCGATCTGCTTCAGCACTTCATCAAGGTTCACATTGCGCAGTGCCAGTGGCACATCCTGATTCAGCACCGCTGCCAGTTCACGACAAAACAGCCGGTAGCTTTTATTGTCCAGCTGTGTGCATTGCTCGATGTAGCCGGTGAAGTAGCGCTGGCTCTGGTGTCCGGTGTAGCCGATATCCAGCTGTACCAGTCCGCCCAAGCTCTGGTCGCTGATAACGGAAAGGTTCGCCCGCCCGGGCCCGGTGAGATCCAGCCGGACTTCATCATTAACCAGGGTGAAAGGCTGGTTATTCACCCGCAGGGTTTTGACCAGCTTCACGATATCATTTCCTCGACTGCTGCCAGGATCTTTTCAAATCCGGTGTAGTTGGGTTGTCCCGGTTGAGGAATTACAGGTACTACCGGTGTTGAGCCTGTTGAGGTTTGGGCTACGGGTTGCGCCGGCTCCTGTCGCGCCTCTTTCTTTTCCGGGATTGAGTAATACTCGGCCAGCATAAACGACACGCTCCAGGCTCGGCGGCCGTCAATCTCGTCTACACGAACATTGTCGATAAATGTAACCTGACGAATCTTCATGGCGTGCGCCGTGTTGTCGAGGATGTTGTAAACGGTTTGCCGACCGCTACTGTCTACTGATTCAGCCAGGCTCATCAGGCGACTTAAATCTTTATGATCCTTCTGGCGAATCTCCATGTTTACAGTGAGCTTTTTTGGCTTGAACCCCTTTTGCGCTCGATCAGTGCTCGATGATTGCGCCCCCAGTTCTTGAGTGTCGATGACCAGCGCAGCGGAGACCTTTATGGCCTGGCCTTTGATAACGGTGTTGTTCAGCTGCATGGTTCACTCCTTACAGCTTGATGATGTAACAGGTTGCGTAGTATCTCGGCACTACGGTCACTGTATGGTTATGATTGCCGTCGTTTTTTAGTGTTGAGTTGTGGGTGTGACTTCCTGTTCTGGAAGATGCTGCGCCATGGGAGTGAGGTTTATTGCCTCCGACAGCTGACGTTTCATCCCAGCCAGAGTGATCACTGTATTGGTGCCCTGACAATCCATGACCCATTGGATTTCGATATGTGTGACTATGCGCCGGCATTTCCTCGATCGTTATCGCATGCCCGTAAACCGTAATATTGTGGTCATGACTACCCGCTTCATGAATAGTCAGCTCATGCTCATGCGCCCCTGAACTATTGGTTGTTCTGCTATCCGCCCCCCCGGTTTCCCCGTAGTCATAATCTCCGCCACCTCCAACAGTGAATCGATTACGCCGATCAGGAATGGCAATTCCGTTCGATGTGGTGCCATTGCCATCACACAGAGCCCATCCATCCTCGATCTGATCTTCACGTCCGGCAAACTCCACCATGACTCCCGGGAACACACCGTAAAGCTTGGCCAGCCGCACTTGCAGGTCGGCCGGCGTCACATAGCCATCCCCCAGACCGTTCAAGACCTCATTACGTGTCGCTTTCTTGCTCCAGCCCGCCTCTTTTTCGGTGGCTGCGCGGGAGAGATAACTGATCAAATCCGCGCCGGCATTGATCGACCTGCGGTTGTCAGTGACCTGTCCGGCCGAGTCGATGCTGGCAAGCTGCACCAAGTAGTGCCGCACACCAAGACCATCCACGTAGTCATTCTGGCTGTTCTTGCTCACAATAAGATCCACAGCAGTATTCACGCCATTAATGCCACCTTCCAGACGAACATCGATCCATACATCCTGCGGCAGAGTCCCGGTAGCAATGTCCGTCCGGTCGGTGGCAATCCGCACGCCTTCCACGTAGCCATTACCGGCCACCAGTTCATACTGGCCCGGGGCATTCTCCTGCACTTTAAAGCCATTGGTCCAGAAACAGGAGCGGCCATAGATGTCCCGGTTGCTCTCCCGCTCACGGTCGTCGATGCCATGCAAGCGGGCGGTCCAGTCAATCTGCCAAGTGTCGGCGCTGATGGTGATGCCAGTCAGATCGGCAATGTCGCGGTATTGAATGGCAAAGTTTTTGGTGAGGTTGTCCCCCATGGTGCCGTTCAGCGTGGCGGTTTTTGTCTGCTCCGGCAGATAGACCACGGCCACCAATGTATTGGTGGCGCTGTGGCCCAGACCTAACCAGTTAAAGTCCCAGGTACCCACAGTGGAACCTAGCACACTGGACCAGACCACCGTGTCACCATTGATAAAACCGGCTTGAGTCGGTGCTTCGCTGTGTTGAATCTGCTCAGACGCTGGCCATGGTTCGTCAGGATTTTCCGGCTGCGTGTGATCCAGTCCGGGAATGTGCGCCCATATGAATGTGTCGATATCGACGGGCTGGTTATTGGCGTCAGACTGGGCAAACAGTGCCTTGCCTGCGTTGGTAATTCTGGCCATGTGCGATCCCTCATTCCGTAGCTAAAAAGCACTGCTGACGATGGTTAAAGACAAAAGGCCTCAGCGTCATGCTGTGGCTGGTAATACTGGTGATCTGGTAACGGCGGCAGGTGCGCCCATAGAGGCGCACGATAATATTCAGCAACTCTTCATTGCCGGCCACCTGGTTGTCGGTAATGTGCATGCGGATAACATCCCAGTCTTGTCCTTCGATGCGCTCTTCCATCTCCATATAGCCAATGCCCAGTCGCTCAAAGATGCGCTGAAAGCCTGCGGTGCTGCCTGCATCTCTGGCGTTCACGTAGGCGTATTTCACGCGCCGGCGATAGAGGTCCATAGGTTCACCGGCAAAACGATCAATGCTGCGTTCCCAGGCGATCAGATCAAGCACGCCCACATCGCAGGTTAGCGGGTCGATTTGGCGCAGGGGGTAGCTGAGCCAGTATTGCAACTGGTTGAAAAACCGTTGGGCGGCGTTTTTAATTTTGGTCAGTTCCGTGCCGCTCATCCACCATGGCAGTTCCATCTTATCCATGGGTTGCTACTCCGTAATGGTCAAAGTGCTGAGTCTGGCCACGTCCATGGCGTTGACGATATCGCCGGTACTGAAGCTGAGAGTTTCAATCTCAACAAAACGGTTGTGCATCTCGCGGGTCAGCACCGACAAGGAAAACACCGACTGCGGCCAGACCTTGGTTACCACATCGTCGTAATCGGTGTTCTGGCGAAAGGCGCAGCGCACCATATCTTCTACACCTTTTTTAATGGCGCTGGTCTCGTCGCTGGTGAGGTTGGCCTTGAGCTTCAGGGTTAATGTGATGTCGTGCAAGGTTTCTGGCATGGCGTAACACATCAGGTCATCACCGTGGCCGTGGTAGCCCTTATCGCGGATATGCTGGTTAATGCTGTTGATAAACTCATCGGTGGGGGCGTCAGCTTCAAACAGCACAAAAGCGTTACCGGTGCCTGGTCCTCTGGGCGCATCGTGCTCAAAGTAAATGTAGTCGGTACGTATGCCACCAAACTGGGCAATCACTGTGCGATAAACGGCATCTGTATGGTACTGGTTGACGGCAAGAAACTGGTTGCGCGCTCTCAGGCGCAACTCGTCATCTGTTTCGCCATCGTCGCCTGGGGTGGTGAGCCACTCTTTATCGTTGGTGACACTGGCCACACCGTTGACCGGTTCCGGCAAGACGCTGTAATAGCCCGATGCCAAATTGAACGCGCTGCCCGCTTCCAAGGCTTCAACTTTGGCGACCGCGGTCAGACTGTCATAACCGAACTCGGCGGTGGCGGTGGTGATCAGCTCATAAACTTTTTCATTAATAGGTACCGACTGCACGCGGGTGCCCACAGGCACCACCATCCCGTTGCTGGCGGATTCTCGGGTAAAGGTGATCAACCCCTTGGCTTTGTTGGCGGGTTTGCGGTCAAGGCCAACATCCCATGCGTGCAAGTCTAAAGTGTCACCTCTAGCGGTTTTAGTGAAACTGGCCGGCAGCAGTTGATCGGGAATAAAATCCACAAACCACAATGCCGCCCGTGTAACGATGCTGTTGAGCAGTCGCCAGAAGGGGGAGTAATCACTGTCGTTGGTGATCAGCGTGCCTTCGTCCTGGTTAATCTTCTGCCATTCGGCGGCGATCTCAGCCTCCGAGGTTGGAATGCCAGCTTCGGAGACCAGTTTTTTAAAGGTGGCGGTGTGGTCGCTCATGGTGCTGTCTCCTTACGGCACTTGCGGCCATTCAATATCATCAACACTGTGAAACTGCTGCGGCAGATCGGCCAGAGCCTGAATGTACTCGTGAATCTTTTGAATCATGGCGTCATCGTCTGTGCGCTTCAAACCTAGCTGGTCTTCTCTGTACATCCGGTGAATGCGCCACTCCACCGCCATAATCTTTGCGGCCCTGACCTCATCAAAACGCCGCCATTGCTGACGATCGTAATCGCCGGCATCGCGCTGAAGACTCTCAATGGCCTCTTCATCCATTCCTAAGCTGGCCAGAAACTTTGCATCTGTGTTCGCGTAGTGCTGTCCGTTATAGATAAAGCTAAACATGGTTATTTTCTCCTTGCTTGACATGGCTGGGATAACAGTTTTTTTCGTAGCTTATAGCTGTTTGCATGGCTGGCGTGCCCGATCCAGCTTTGCAGTTTTCTGGACACATCAGTAATAGTCAGGGTGCCATTTGACGCTGCTTGTCGATACTTTTTCAGATTCTTTTTTATGCGCTTGACGCTGTTCTTTCTCAATAGCCGATGCGTCGCGTAAACGCGATAACCGAGAAAATCCAGCGCTCTGCCGCCCGCTTTGGCAACCGGGAAAACCTGCGTCTTGTGATTGGTTTTCAGTCGTAGTTTGCCCCAAAGGAACAATTCAATGGTTTTTCGCCAAGTGTGCAGTTGCTGCTTGTCGTGATGAACAATAATGAAATCGTCCATGTAGCGAACGTAATTTTTTGCTTTTAGCGTGTGCTTGGCGAACCGGTCCAGTTCATGTAGATAGACATTAGCGCATAGCTGGCTGGTCAGGTTGCCAATCGGTATGCCAATACCAGGCTCGCCTGGTGAATGGTCGATGATGTCAAAAATCAGACCCAGTGTCTTATGACAGCTAATTCTGCGCGCCAATAATGGCTTGAGAATGTCGTGGTTGATGTTCTGGAAATAGCGGGCAATGTCTGCTTTCAAAACAAACGCTTTGCCGTGATTGCGCTGGACAACCTGTAGCATGCGCTGCGCTCTGTCGGCTCCCAGATGCGTGCCCTTGCCCACACGGCAAGCATAGCTGTCATCAATAAAAGCCCGGTCAAACAAGGGTTCAATAATATGAACAATGGCCTGCTGGACTACTCTGTCGCGAAACGGAAGAGCAGACACTATTCTCATTTTTGGCTCAAATACCAAAAAGTTTCGGTAGTGTCCGGTTTCGTAACGGTCCCAGATCAGCTCGTTCTGGAGTTGAATCAAGTTTTCTTCCAGTCGCCCGAAAAAAGCGGCCACCTCCTGGCGGTTTCGCTTGCCTTTTCTGGCTCTCAGCGCTGCATGGTAGAGATTTTCAAAATCAATAATCTGGTCAAACAGCGATAAAGAGGGCACCTGACCGGCGCACCGGCCAGGCTGTTCAATGTTTTGGCCTCCTGCCATGGCACAGACATCCTTTTTGCAGCGCACGGGATCAGTAGTCGTAACCACTGAGCATCTGGCGTCTGAAAGAGCGGGGCGAAACCCGATGTTGCTGTTCGCGTTCGTGCGAGCGTTGTTCAGGTTCAGCGCGGCCAGGCCGGCATTTGAGCCATTGTTCCAATTGCCGCCACGGATCGGGAGCCGTTTCAATGTCTGCGCCTTTCGTTTTGAATCCATGTTCCAATCATACAGCCCATTTCGTACAGAAACCGGCTCCACAATTCGTACTGACGAAACGGGAGATAGGTCAGTGTCTGCGCCAGTCTCAGCTGACATCTGAGCACTTCCAGTTCTGTGTCCAGCTCGGTCAGTGTCGTTTTTTTGTGGTATTTCTTGCCGACAACGATGATCAGCCTTTGAATCATCAGCATACTGGCGCGGATTTCCGCGCATAACACATGGCGTTCCGATTTCGGAAACTGTCTCAGTGCTGTGTACCCGTAGGCGATCATGTCGTTGCATTTCTGTAAAAGTACGTATTCAGACTGCATAAAAAATTTTTAAATCGTGCGCTACCGCGCACGCTTCAGAACCCAGTTATCAGATATCAGGCAACAAAAGCGGGGCGAAACCCGATGCTGCTGCGCGCGCTCGAGCGAGCGTAGTTCAGGTCCAGCGCGGCCAGGCCGGCATTCGAGCCAAGGCTCCAACTGCCGCCACGGATCGGGAGCCGCTCACCATAGTTCCGGATGTAAAAACGCCCTTGAACACCCTGACCAATCGGCTCAACCAATAGCCGCTTCATTAGCTCGTTGGGCGTGTAGGATGCGTCCTTGCCTAACGATTCCCATACCTGGTCGTTGTAAGCGTAATAGCCGTTATCGCCTACAGGCCCGGCATGTTTGCTAACCTGGCTGTTAAGGAACGGCGCTCCGGAGTGGCCAGATGTTGAGCTGTCGCCCGCCTTTGGTGAGTCAAAGAAGCATGGCTGCGCTGTCCATTGCGCCTCAAGCTGATCTGTCCGGTTATCAGTGGTGCAAAACACCTGCCCGTCTTGCGTCTTCAATCCGTACTGCCATTCCCAGACGTTACCCACCAGGTCGTATACGCCGGCATCTGTATTATCATGAGCCCATGCCGCCGGACCTGAACCGCTTTTAATGCGTGCTGAGCCGTTCCTATCGTTAGGTGCACGGCCATCGCCGCGACGACCAAACTCATGGTATGCATCATGAGCGCGTCCATACTGCGTGTTACCTCGCGGCTGATAGCCATTCGCAATGCACCACAGGCTGATGGCAGCCCATTCGTGAACGGTCATCAGATGCCAGCCAGCGCCCTTGCTTTCACAAATGCCCTTTGCCGCGTCGTAGTTGATTGACACTCGCGGATCAGCATTCGCAACTGATACGCCGTGCGTACCGGAGCCCTGGTATTTACCGATAAAAATCTCAGGGACTTCTGTTCCGCTGCGCATAAACGCTGTCGCAACGCCGGAACCCATCTCGGAAGTCATACCGATATCGTCGTAAGTGAATTTAGGAATTACTACCATCACGTTCGCGTTTCCGTGCGCGTCGTATAAGACCGTGTTTTTACCACCGGTCGCAGACTCGACGGCGTGGCGATATGCGTCTTTGATATACGGCCCGAGCCATTTATCCACTGTTGCGTTGGCGTCACCAATGGGGATTTTGCCGACCGCTGGCTCAAGGCTGGCCTCACCATCGTACACGATACCAGCCGCTTCTTTTGCTGCATCCTTTGCCTCGCTGCTGGCCTGTAATGTTTCCCGGTGCTTGATGGTAACGTCAACGGCATCAGCCATAACCCGGTCTGCCGCTTCGAGCGACGTATTGACCGCTGTGTCCAGAGTCTTTTTGCTGACGTTAGTGGCTTCCAGTAAATCCGTGGTAGCGGTTTCCAGATCCTGAACCTGCTTTACCAGTTCGTCCATTGTGGCCATGTGCGGCTCCTTATTTGAATGCGTAGTTAGTGACGACCACGGATTGTGTCCGGATCAGGTTAGTGGCGTAGGTGATCAGCTGAGTGCCGATGGTGCTCAATATCTGCTGGGCGTCGTCTGCTGATGTTGCCGCTGTATTGGCATCAGCCGCTACTTGCTGCGCAGTCGTGTCTATAATGGCGGCTTGCTGATCAACGTGTTCTTTGTTCTTGCTTACTTTGGCTGCCGCAATATCCACCGATGCTTTTTGCTGATCGATGTGAGTCTTGTCTTGGGCGACCTGTTCAGCAGTCTGCACTACGACGGTATGATGCACGCTGACATCATCAGCATTTTGTTGGGTCGCAGCCATTGCCGCTTCAGCGGTTTTGGCACTCTCGGCAGCATACCCAGCATCGTCCTGAATGCCGTTGGTCATGGTTCTGATAATCTGCTGTGTGCGGATTACGTCGGTATGCACCGGTACGATTTGTGTCTCTACCTGGTGTTGTGTTGCCTGCGTTTCATCCCTGGCAGCTTCTGTGTCTTGCTTAGCTTGCACCGTGGTATTGCGCGCTGACTCGGTTGCAGCTTGGGCCTCCAGCGTGGCATCACGGGCCGATTCGGTTGCAGTTTGAGCCTGCACAGCTTTGTTTTTTGCCGTGACGCTGATGTCTGCTGACTTGCCAGATTCAATAGAATCCGCTTCAGCCGCCTGCGCTGCGGCCTGCGTTTTGACCACTGCCTCGGCCACTTCATGAACTGTTGGGTCAATCTGCTGAACGATCTGCTGCTGAATCTCCCGAACAGCCTTATGAGCAGTCGGGTACGGTTTTGGCGCAGGGACATTGGTGTTCTCGTCGCCCTCAGCGTAGATCTTCATCAGATCCGCTGCGGCCTTGGCTTTGTTGACGGCGGCAATAAAATCCTGGTCGTTGCTGCTCATTTATAAACTCTCCCAGACGGTCGGCATATAGATAGTGGTGAACGCTTCGCCCAGGTCACCAAAGGTTTTGTCCTGCACTCCGGGCCACTGGTCGTCAGACTGTTCGCCGTACAAAGGGTTAAACAGGGTCTGGGTGGATAGCTCTACGGTGAAGTTGCCCTGGTGAATCGTCGCTGCGGCGAGCACATATTC
>JAKROC010000096.1 GCA_024509075.1 Endozoicomonas sp. | reverse complement strand
CTGTAGATTGCCCTGTCAGTGCAGGTTCTACAGCGAAAGGTGTTGAGTATCATCGGCACGGGTCGCAAGAAGCCCCCACTGTAGCCGCCTGACGGCTTAGTGGTGGGAGTATGTCACCAAAATAAGTTTTGCCGGGTGGCTGGAGGAATCAGCTCCAAACACTGAATGCGTTTGGAACTATTGGCAGCAAAGACTTTCTAATCGTCTGACAAGCGCAAATTCCAAAATTGAGAACTCCATGAGTACAATTCTGTCAGCTTCAGGTACTTTGGTACTATCTTCACCATCAAACCCTTCTCAGGAGAGGAGGCAGATCTTAAGCCTGTTTTTCGGTCGATCTGTTCGTTGTAACAGTGATAAAAACAACGAAACAGTCATACTGGCTGATAAAGAACTGACCCAGAGCGAATTGAACCAAAAGCATCCGCAAGCCCTTGAGCAGCAGAGCCATTGTCAGTTCTATGCAGATTGTGCAGACTGTCAGCGTTTTACACGGCAATCTGACGATACAATAAATCTATCCCAGCCTCATACAGGCGAAAATGCAGGCAATACTGATGAAGGCTGCAAGAGGATAAAGCCTAGCGAAATGCTGACGCAAAGCCAAACGGCTACACAATAATCATCAAAAAAATAAGTAAAAATTAGGTGACTGCTCATTTTTTGTAGGCAAAAATGACAATGGGACTTACGCATTCATGCCCCTTGCAAATTTTGGTAGCAGGTGCACCTTCCCTTTTGCGAAACTTTCAACAAAGGCACCAGCTGTCTCTTTGAACAGCATGCGCTGATGTTGATAAATATTCATAAACTCCTGCGCTATCTGCATTTTCTGGAGGTAAACAAACGCTAGAATTGCTGCAAAAGGTTTGCGGTGCAGCTGTACCAGGAGTCACCGGTTACGAACGCTGGCCTCAACCCCCATGCCAGCACTTCAATCAACATTTCCTGGAAATAGTCGTTTTTTGTCTTGCCTTCCGATTTGTCGTATATCCTGTAGTTCACCGGCATGTGTAGCTCTGATATGTCGGTGTAACAGAAGGGAGATTAGGTTGATGCCTTTAACTGCTCTGTGATGCCAGACTAAAAATGACCGACAAGTGCCACAGAGTAGCTGAAGGGTTTATCGAGAACAGTGTCATCAACACTCAACGTGCCACCGGTCGGGTTTATGATTTCGACCGCTTCATCGAACATATCTTTCGGTTGATAGTTTTCACGGTGAAGGAACCTGTTTGCGCTGTGATGAGAAATACCAGTCACTTCTGCCAGCCTTGTGCATGTTGATGATTTGGGTTCGCTTATCAGGAACCCTATGTATTGTGGAAGAGTGCAACAAGCGGTAGTTGGCCGAGTAGTACTTCTCACTTTCATCCCTGAAAAACAGCAAATCTTGAGCGATTATCAAATTTTATGAAGTCTTGTCAATGCGTAAGTCCTACGGTAGAAAAAATTCTGGACGCTGCCGAGCAGTTATTTGCCGAGCATGGTTTTTCTGAGACCTCGCTGCGCTCCATAACTAACAAGGCGGGGGTCAACCTGGCCGCAGTCAATTATCACTTCGGTTCGAAAAAAGTGCTGATCCAGGCTGTGTTCTCTCGCTTTCTTGATCCATTGACCAGCAATCTTTCTCAGGCTCTGGCTGCTTTTCAGACTACCGATGATCCAGAGATTATCCTTCACTTGCTGGTTGATCAGATAGTGGCAGTCAGAGATGCCCAAGGCCTTGCCAACTGCATGAAGCTGATGGGCCTGGCGGCTGGCCATGGACACCTGAAGCATTATCTGCAGGAAATATACGGTGGCGTATTTCAGGCGTATCGTCAGCTGCTGATTAAAGCCTGCCCTGACTTGCCGATGGCTGACTTGTTCTGGCGGGTTTATTTCATGCTGGGCTCAGCCGTTTTCACGTTATCCGGAGCCAGTGCATTGCAAGCCATTGCCGCCAGTGATTATGGTGTGAACGATGGGCTGGAAGACATAATGAGAAAGATGGTACCTTTCATGGCCGCGGGTCTCAGGGCGCATACTTGACTGATCCGCATTGATAACATTGATAAAAGAGTTGCTGAATCCATGCATCTTACTGTTCATATAGCCAGTCAACAGATGACCCTGCACGAAGATGATGGTCAGTGCCGGACATATTCAGTTTCCACCGCCAGCAACGGCACCGGGCAGCAGGAAGGGAGTTGGCAAACCCCTCTTGGGCGGCACGTGATCAAAGCTAAATTCGGAGCCGGACTGCCGCTCAATGCGGTTTTTGTGGCGCGCCGTTTTACCGGCGAAATTTACTCTCCTGAGCTGTGTGGACGGTTTCCTGAACGAAAAGACTGGATTCTTACCCGGATTCTCTGGCTTGGGGGGCTGGAGCCTGGTTATAACCTCAATGGCAATGTTGATACTGAGAGTCGTTACATCTACATCCACGGCTCGCCAGACACTGCCGTGATGGGGCAGCCTGGTTCCCGTGGCTGTATTCGCATGCGCAATGCTGACATTGTTGACCTGTTTGACCGGGTGGAGGAGGGCACCTGCATCACGATTCAACCGACATAAACCTGAAGGAGAGATAATGGTGAGAAATTCTGGCGTCGTACTGATGGATCTGCAAGGCCAGCATCTGAGCGAACAAGAGATGCAATTGCTGGCTGAGCCGGCCATTGCTGGTGTTATCCTGTTCGCCAGGAACTATCATGACCGTCAGCAACTGATGGCGCTTACCACTGACATTCGGTCCATTCGTCCGGACTTGTTGATTTGCGTTGACCAAGAGGGCGGGCGAGTACAGCGATTTCAGAGGGGTTTTACCCGTTTGCCCCCGGCACAGGCCTATAGCTTTCCTGAGGAGCAGTGCCATATCGCTCGGGAGGCCGGCTGGCTGATGGCCTGCGAACTGATGGCCTGTGGTGTGGATCTGTGCCTCGGTCCGGTGCTCGATATTAATCATGGCCGGGCGTATATTGTTGATGACCGGGCATTTGGTCGCTCCTCTGATCAGGTTACACGCCTGGCATCGGCCTGGATTGCTGGCGTTCACGAGGCAGGAATGTCGGTGGTGATCAAACACTTTCCGGGTCACGGCAATGTGGATGACGACTCCCACGTCAGCCTGCCGGTGGATTCCCGTGACTTGGCCGAGGTTGAGCGTTCTGACATGCAACCGTTTGAGGCTATGATTGCCAGTGGTGTTGAAGCGTTGATGCCTGCGCATATTTTATACCCGGCTGTTGACCAGCGACCGGTCGGATTTTCACCGTTCTGGTTGCAGAGGGTGTTGCGCGGGGGGCTTGGCTTTTCTGGCCTGGTGATCAGTGATTGTCTGACAATGCAAGGTGCGGCTGAGGTGGGTGATTTTCCGGCACGAGCACAGGCTGCATTGCAAGCCGGTTGCGATTTGCTGATTGTCTCTGAGCGCCAGGGATGTCTGGAAATTATTGAGCAACTGGATGATTCGCTGTTGCAGGGGGTTGGCCCCGGGGCATTGCTCTGTTCATCGCGCCCGGACTGGAACTTGCTACAGGCTGACGAGCGGTACCAGAAAATTCGCAGCACACTGCTCAATGCGTGATGGGAGCAATATGCCCGTCGCCTTTCAAGTTGCTACTTTGTTGGCTGCATTTATGCCCTTCAGGGTATTCGCTCACCCCGGTCACATAGTATTTCTATGCTCCCGGGGCTTCGCTCATTTGCCGCCTCGAATCAACTTGAAATCCCTTGGGTATAGTATTTTTACGCTCCCGGGGCTTCACTCAATTGCCGCCGCGTAGCAACATGAAATCCATTGGGTATAACTGCTGCCTGAAACGGAGGGTGAATCAATGGCTCTCTCTTACCTTGAATCTATCAACATTCCTGACTGGCTGGAGCCGCTGCTGTTTGCCGTTGTATTAACGGCAGTGGTTCGCTATTTTACTGGCCTGTTGTTTGCCCGCTGGATAAGTCAGGCGGAAAATAAAAAAAACGTTTGGGATGTCGCCCTGCTGTTGGCCGGTCAACGACCATTGTATCTGTTTATCTGGCTGGCCGGCCTGAGTTGGTCGGCGGAGGTGATCTGGGAAGGGTCGCAAAATCTCATTTTTCAGCGTTTTATGTGCCTGCGGGACTTGCTGATTATCACTCTGTTCTGTTGGATGATTATTGCCTTTGTGCAGTCGCTGGAACAGCGTTACCTGCTGGTGGAGCATAAGAAAAAGCTGGATTTCACCTCAGTGGTGGCCTTTGGCCGTCTGGTGCGGGTAGCCGTAATCATTACGGGTATATTGTTTGCGATGCAGGTGTTGGGGTATAGCTTGTCGGGCATTCTTGCCTTTGGTGGGGTGGGTGGGCTGGCCGTGGGTTTTGCCGCTAAGGATATGCTGGCCAACTTCCTCGGTGGCTGGATGATTTACGTGGACAAGCCGTTTAGGGTGGGTGACTGGATCAGTTCACCTGATAAAAACATCGAGGGCACCGTTGAGTATATTGGTTGGCGTCAGACCCGTATCATGACCTTTGCCAGACGACCGTTGTATGTGCCAAATGCAACCTTTATGAATATTTCCGTGGAAAACCCGTCGCGCATGCAGAATCGACGCATCAAACAAGTGTTTGGGCTTAGGTACTGTGACAGTGATCAGGTAGACCCTGTACTGGAAGATCTGCGCAGCTTCCTCAGAAGGCATGAAGGGATTGACCAAAACAAAATCATCATGGTGAACTTTATCAGTTTCGGTCCATCGAGTCTGGATTGTCAGATATACTGTTTCACCAAAACCACGGATTGGGCAGCGTATCTGCTGGTTCAGGAAAAAGTGTTGTTAGAAACGGTCGCCATTGTGCACAGCCATGGGGCTGATATTGCCTTCCCGACCCGAACCCTGGATGTTCCCAAAGCGGAACAAAGATTAGTAACCGAACCTGCTGCCAAGGCAGCCGTGAAAACGGCCTAAACTCCAGGTAACGTTGGTCAGAGTGTTTTGTGGCTACAATGGAACAAAATAACTAAACATAAGCCGCCTTATGATTCCTACAATTGACCCCGCTGTCTCACACCTGCTTATTGCCTTTGCCTTTGCCGTTGCCGGTTTTTGCCTGCTCAGGTGGCTGGTCGCGCGAACAGCAACAGACCCCGGATTTTTGCTGATAAATACTCTTTGTCGTCCATTACTGGCGCTGCCCTGGGTGCTGCTCCTGTTCTTCAGTAGTCATTTCTGGCCTTGGGAGGTCAGTGCTGAGGCTGAGGAAACCATCGCCCTTGGGCAAAAAATAGTGTCAACGCTCTATCTGGCTTGGGTTGTCTGGGAGTTTAGCCTGCATATTCAGCCCATTATCATTGCCATGGGCGAGCGCTGGCAGGAACGTTTGTCCTACTCGGTAATTGCCCGTACCTTGCAGCTGCTGACCGTGATTTGTACTCTGCTCAGTCTGGCACAGGTATTTGGCTACAGTCTCTCCACCCTGCTGGCCTTTGGTGGTATTGGCGGTATTATTCTTGGTCTTGCTGCCAGGGACTGGCTGGCCAATTTTTTCGGTGGACTGATGTTGATGCTGGACCGCCCTTTTGCCGAGGGTGACTGGGTTCGCTCACCAGACCGCGCCATTGAGGGGCATGTGGAAAAAGTAGGCTGGCGCCTGACCAAAATAAGAACCTTTGACCGTCGTCCTATTTATGTGCCTAACTCGATCTTTACCGGTATCGTGGTGGAGAATGCTTCGCGCATGCGTAATCGTCGCACGGTGGAGAATTTTGCCCTGCGCTATGAGGATGTGAAAAAAATGCCCCGGATTCTCAGCCGTATCGATGAGTTGGCCCAGCAGGTTCCGGGTGTGGATAGCCAAGAGCCTCACTACGCCGTCTTTCTTCGTTACGATGAGTACGCCTTGGTGTGTCAGGTTCGGGTTCATATCAAAAGAACGGACCGGGTTGGATTTTTAAAAGTCCAGGAAGCTATTTTGCTGCTGATTGCCCGGGTGGTGACAGAAGAAGGGGCGTCCTTCGCTTACCCGACGCGAAGGATTTTAGCTAATGGGTCGATAGCTAATTAGGTCTCGGTTACACAATCTTTGTCACATAAACAGGCTTATGGATATTTTAATCGTTGAAGACGCCAGGGATCAGCGCATGATGTTGGCAGTGGTGCTGAAAAAACAAGGGCACCGGATTTTTGCCGCCTCTGATGGCCATGAAGCGCTGGGCATATTGGCAAATCATTCCACCATCCGCATTGTGATCAGCGACTGGATGATGCCCAATATGGACGGCATCGAGCTCTGCGAAGCGATCCGCAAAAGCGATATTGGCCGCTACGTTTACTTCATGCTGTTAACAGGCAAATCTGACCGGCAAGCGATGGTTGACGGCATGAATCTCGGCGCGGATGATTTTATTAACAAGCCGGTGGATTTCGCCGAATTAAACGCCCGACTCAACGCAGGCATTCGCATCATCGAGTTAAAAGCTGCCCTGGAAAATAAAATCCAGACTATTGAAAAAGATCTGGAGTCGGCCGCAAAAACTCAGGCCCGGCTTCTGGCCAAGCCAGCCAGAATTCAACAGGTGGACTTTAACTGGTATTTCAAACCAAGTCGCATTCTCGGCGGCGATATGTTTGGCTACCATGCTCTTGATGAGCAGACGCTGAGCTTTTATCAGCTTGATGTTGCCGGTCATGGAGTCTCTTCGGCCCTGTTTTCATTCACCCTGAATAACCTGCTGCGTGAGGATGGCAGTGTCCCACTGCTGAAAGAGTCCGTCAGTGAGCCACCATTTTACCGGATAAAGAAGCCCGACGAAGTGCTGATCAGTCTGAACAATCAGTTTCAGACCCAGCCGGAAGCTATGCTCTATTTCACTATTGCCTACGGGATTATCAACAGTAGGACTGGCTCGGTAACGTTGTCTCAGGCTGGCCACCCTGCACCGTTGTGGCTCAAAAACCGCTCTTGCACCATCGAGAAAATTGCCGGCAGAGGTGTTCCCCTGGGCATGATGCCGGCCATGACTTACGACAATATTACTATAAATCTGCAACCGGGTGACCGAATTTTTCTTTACTCCGACGGCGTGACTGAGTGTGAAAACGGTGATGGGGAACTTTATGGTGAGACACGGCTGGAGTCTCTGCTGGCAGAAACTTTTGATCACTCCATTGCCGAGATGATCGCAAAGGTAGAGCGGAACCTTGTGAGCTGGGCGGGCTCAGATGTTTTTATGGACGATGTTACGTATTTGGTTTTGGAGTGGCAGCCTTAGAAAGTGTATCTTTCAAAGAAAGCGATGGATTAATCAGGCAAGGAGAGTGATATGTCATTTGAAGCAAAAAACGAAGCGGGTTACACCGTCGTATCAATGGATGAAACACGACTGGATGCATCTATTTCCGAGCCGTTCAGGATCTACTTGTTCGATCAGATTGACAGTGGTTCCAATCAGGTAGTTATTGATCTTGGGTCAGTGCGTTTTATGGACAGCAGCGGGTTGGGCGTGCTGGTGGCCACGCTGAAAAAGATGGCCGGACAGGGGGTGTTAAAACTGGCGGCACCACAGCCGGCCGTGCTGGATCTGTTTAACCTGACCTCCATGAACAAGCTGTTTACCATTACACCCACTGTGACTGAAGCGATTGAGGGTTAGTCATCATGACCGATGATCAGGGCCAGGCGCTCAGGTTGGAGATAGACAGTGAGCTGACCAATACCACGCTGATTGCCATGGCAATTCGTGGCCTTTGTGCCATGACCGCACTGTCACCGGTTGAGGTTAACAGGGTGGAATTGTGCGTGGTTGAGATCGTCAACAACGCCATCGAGCACGCTTATGGCTGTGAGAAGGGGCACAGAGTAGAGGTTGTTGTTCATCTGGCTCGGTCAGCCCTGACAGTGACCGTCAACGATTGGGGGCAGCCGGTGGCCAGAAGCAAGTTGGAACCAGTCAGTCTGTCCGTTGATCAGGATGACCCAGCTCTGTGGTTGAGCAGTGGCCGTGGCCTGCCCATAGTGCACAGTCTGATGGACAGTGTGCTCTACCAGCGCGATGGCGATAAAAACAGTTTTGTTATGTGCAAGCGCATCAAGGCCTGAGGGTTGTGACCGTTAAAAATATCAGCCAGTGCGCTGGTTTGCTAAACCGGGGTTAACTTGATCAGTACACCAATCTCCGGGCTGTCGAGGTAATGCACATCTTTGCTATTTCTGATCCTGCGCCGTTGCTTCAATCGAAAGTTATCCGTAACACGCATGAATGGCGAGCCTTCGTCGAGCCTGACCAAAGAACCCGACTGCGCAATAATAATGCCTTCATCGGTAATAGTGCTGTCGTAATCGCCGTAGATATCGGCCGGAACCAGTTTATTCAGCCATAAGTCCACGGCCACATGGAGAAAGCGCTCCTGAGTGACCGTCACTGTCCCATCAAGCAGCATAGGCTCCCCTCCATTGATGCTGGCCTCGATGGCAACCGGGCGCCCGTTCTCGCTCACGGGCATGCGCCAGGCTCTTTGGGCAAGCACCTGGTAGCCGCCTTTCTGCCTGAGGGTGCTGGCCTCATCGTTGAGGCGCATTTCAGCCGCTGGCAGTGAAACGAAGGCACCGTTATCGTCACCTCTGTGCAAATGGATGGCATCGTCGGGCAGGGTGCGGGGTGTCGCTGCTGGCCACAGCTCACCACTGGTATTATTGGTGTAGCGGAACACTACCATGTCAACCTGATACCACTTGTCATCGTCAGCAGAGGCAAATGGAATCTTCCAGCTCAGTGCGATCGTCAGGGCGATCAGCATAACTTTCTTCATACAAATTTCCTGGGTTAACAGAGCCAAAACAGGGCGGTAACAGCTAAATTTTCTGACCAAGCAGCTGGTTCAGTAAGGTTTCGGTACCGTTAAAGCGCTGCTCCGGCGTCGTCATGGCGTCAATGTACTTGAACACGCTACTTCCTTCCAGCCTGAACTTGGCTGGGTTGGATTGAATCAGATTGATAATTACCATCGGGTCAACATTGGGCTGTTCCTCAAATTCGATGCGTATTTCTTTGCTGTTGACATCGAGTTTCCTGATGCCCATATGCTGCGCAGCGAGTTTCAGTTTCATTTGGCGGAACAGGTTTTTGGCTGGCTCGGGCAGCAGTCCAAAGCGGTCGATCAGCTCCACCTGGAGCTGGCGCAAATCCTCTTCGTTACTGGCAGCTGCAATGCGTTTGTAGAGAATCAGGCGATTGTGGACATCGTGGATGTAGTCTTCGGGTAACAGGGCAGAAAGTCGTAAGTTCACCTCCGTGCCGTGATTCAATGGCTGTTCCGGGTTGGGCGTTTCACCGTTGCGAATGGCCGTTACGGCGCGTTCCAGCATCTCTGTGTAAAGGGTAAAGCCAACGCTCTGAATCTGACCGCTCTGGCCTTCGCCGAGTAACTCACCGGCCCCGCGAATCTCCAGGTCGTTAGAGGCCAGCATAAAACCGGCGCCGAGCGTTTGTGCCTCGGTGATGGCATCCAGCCTCTTGGCCGCGTCGGCAGTCATGGCTTTCGGCGGTGGTGTCAGCAAATAGGCGTAGGCCTGGTGGTGTGAACGGCCTACCCGGCCACGCAGCTGGTGCAACTGAGCCAGGCCAAATCGGTCAGCGCGATGGATAATGATGGTGTTGGCATTGGGAATGTCGATGCCGGTTTCAATAATGGTGGTGCAAACCAGCACATTGTAGCGCTTGTGGTAGAAGTCAGACATTACCTGTTCCAGCTGGCGCTCGCGCATCTGGCCGTGGCCGGTAACCACCCGGGCCTCAGGAATCAGCGCCTGCAGGTCACTGGCGGCCTTGTCAATCGTTTCTACCTGATTGTGCAGGTAATAAACCTGTCCGCCGCGGAGTAGCTCTCGCAGGATAGCTTCCTTGACCAACGGCTGATCGTACTGGCGCACAAAGGTTTTTACCGACAGACGACGGGCTGGTGGTGTGGCAATGATTGACAGGTCACGGATGCCAGACATGGCCATATTGAGTGTGCGCGGAATGGGCGTGGCGGTCAGCGTCAGGATATCAACCGCAGAACGCAACGACTTCAACTTCTCTTTGTGGCGCACACCAAAGCGATGTTCTTCATCGATAATCAGCAGGCCCAGATCCTTGAATTGCAAGTCTCCCTGCAAAATCTTGTGAGTACCGATAATGATGTCCAGCTTGCCTTCTGCCAGCCGCTTCCTGGTGCGCTCAATGGCTTTGGCCGATTTGAAGCGGGAGATGACGTCAATTTCAACTGGCCAGTCAGCAAAACGGTCACGGAAACTTTCATAGTGTTGCTGGGCCAGCAATGTGGTGGGTACCAGAATCGCCACCTGTTTGCCAGCGTGGGCCGCAATAAATGCTGCACGCATGGCCACTTCGGTCTTGCCAAAGCCAACATCGCCGCACACCAGCCGATCCATGGGTTTCGCAGCGCACATGTCGGCAATCACAGCGGTGATGGTTTGTTGCTGATCCGGCGTCTCTTCAAAGGGGAAAGCGGCGGCGAAGGCTAGATAGTTTTGCTCCGGGGCTGCGAATGGAAAGCCTTTGCGTGCTTCGCGCCGGGCGTAAATGTCCAGTAGCTCAACGGCCACGTCCCGCGCTTTCTCTGCAGCCTTGCGCCGGACTTTACTCCACTGTTCACTGCCCAGACGGTGCAGTGGTGCCAGTTCGTCGTCAGCCCCGGTGTAGCGGGCAATCAGGTGCATGGAGGCCACCGGTACGTACAGTTTTGCCTCGCTGGCGTACTCCAGAGTGAGAAACTCGGTGGTCTGGCCAGCCACTGCCAGCGTTTCAAGCCCCCGGTAGCGGCCAACGCCGTGGTCAATATGAACCACCGGAGCACCGATTCTCAGCTCGGTCAGGTTACGGATCAGCTGGTCCGCATTGTGTTGATCATCCGCCTTGCGCCGCCTTGCTTGCTGAACTCGCTGGCCCAACAGAAGTGCTTCAGGGATCAGTGCCACTTTTTCCTGAGGCAGATAGAGACCGTTTTCCAGCAGGCCGATACTGACGGCCAGGGACGGTTTGTCCCGCAGGAAAGCAGACCAGCTCTCGCACAGTTCAGGCACAATACCATTCTGGTTCAGCAGTTCCAGCAACACCTCCCGCCGGCCGGGGCTTTCAGCGACCAGCAGCACATGGTCAACACGGTCAATAAACGTCCGCAGCTGGGCCAGAGGATGCTCAAGGCGGGCATTGATGGTTAGCTCGGGCAGTATCCCGTGACTGAGGTTGAAATGCCCCGCCCTGACTGGCACTTGCTGGGCACACAGTGTCGCCCTGGGGAACTGGTTCAGTCGCTGGTACAGCTCTTCGGCAGCCATCAGTACTCTGGCTGGTGGCAGGATAGGGCGCAGTGGGTCTACCCGGCGGTTTTCATAGCGCACCTGCACATCGGCATAAAAATGCTCCAGCGCCGCTTGCACGGTTTCATAAACCAGAATACGGGTGCTCACGGGCAGGTAATCAAACAGCGTGGCGGTGTCTTCAAAAAACAGTGGCAGGTAGTACTCAATCCCCGGGCTGGCAATGCCTTCACTGACGTCCTGATACAGAGGGCAGTCGCGATAGTTAACGTCAAACTGTTCGCGGAAGTTGTTCTTGAACATTTCAATGCCGGACTGGTCCATGGGGAACTCATGCCCGGGCAAAAGCTGGATATCCGCAACGGTGGCGATGGAACGCTGGGTTTCCGGGTCGAAGGTGCGCAGGGAGTCAATTTCATCATCAAACAGGTCCACTCGATAGGGCATGTCCGCTCCCATCGGGAAGATATCGACAATGGCGCCACGAATGGCAAACTCGCCGTGCTCCAGCACTGAATCCACGCAACGATAGCCGGCTTGCTCAAATTGAATGCGCCATTCATCAGTAGTGAAGCGAGTGCCCGGTTGCAGGGCGAGGCTACTGCCCAGCAGATAGCTCTTGGGGCAGAGCCGGTGCAGCATGGTGGTTATCGGGACAATCAGCACTGTTTTCGTCGCTGCCTTGCCGGCAAGGGGCAAGTGGTACAGGGTTGACAACCGCTGGGAGATGATGTCCTGGTGGGGTGAAAATGTGTCGTAGGGCAGAATTTCCCAATCTGGCATCTGCCCAACGCGGATGTGGGTCTGGTCAGCGAGGAAAAATGCCAGCTCCTCGGTGAGACGGTTGGCACAAGCGCTGTCCGGGGTGATCACCAGTAATGGCTGCTGGTCAGCCCTGGCGGCGCTGGCTATGGCAAAAGCAGAGCCGGCTCCGGCGAGGTTGCCCCATTGCAGTTTGTCGCCGGA
>JAKROC010000095.1 GCA_024509075.1 Endozoicomonas sp. | reverse complement strand
GTACAGGAGAACAATGTTGTATGAAGGTACCAGTCAATATCAAACTTTCACCCTAATAAACACGGCCGGATCATCATCCTGATACGCTTCGGTGAGAAAGCTGGCTATTTCATCATCCCGCAGCATTTCTACAGGATTAAGCGGGGTTAATTTCAATCCCATCGTTCAGTCCTCCAATTGTTCCAACAGCTCTTTGGCTTTTTTGATGTCCCGGCTCTGGCTCGATTTATCACCGCCGCACAACAGGATGACCAATTGCTGGTTGCGAAGGGTGTAGTAGAGGCGGTAACCCTTGCCAACAAAGAGGCGCATTTCACTCACCTCATCACCAATCGCTTTGACATCACCCAGATTGCCCGCCTTGGCACGCTCAATACGTAGGGCGATGGCTTTGGCAGCCTTACGATCGCGCAACTGCCGGAACCATTGATTAAATATCTCAGTCGAGACCACGTCGTATTTAATTGCTTAATCGTAGCTTATAGGCTACAAAATCACAATTAAAGAATGTCTGCAGACAAATTCCACTGGGGCACCGAAAAAGCTGCCGAGTGCAGACAAAAGGCCAGAGAGTCAGCAATAAGTACCAGAACTTTCGTTGGAGCAAGCAACGGTGAAAGAGCCTGAGCACAGTGCAGATATTATTGAACTGTATCGCTGATGGGTCTACCATCTGGAGCAAGAACACCCCTCCCGCTTCCCGTCAGCTCAGCGCACCGCGAGGGGTTACTCACACCAACCTGAGTTCCAGTCGCTTCCCCATCACTTCAGCTGCATGGGATAAGGTCCGGAGATTCAGGCTGGTGTTGTCTGGATCAAGCAGCCGATCCAGTTGTGAACGACTGGTTCCGAGCAGCTTGGCAAAAGCGGACTTGTTCACACCTTCCCTTTTCAAGTACTCGTCAATCTGCCAGGCAATGACCCGTTTCATGGCTTCAGCCTGGCATTCAGCCAGCAGGCCATCTTCTGCCAGAAAATCATCAAAATTACTGCCAATGTGAGGATTGCTCATTGTTGACTCCTCTTATCTTCCAATACGTCGTTGCGTCGCGATTTTGCCAACTCCAAGTCATTGGTCGGTGTCTTTTGGCTTTTCTTAATGAAAGCGTGCAGCAACACCATCTGACCACCAACGACAGTAAACAGAACACGGGCAATTTTCCCTCCTGCCAAGTGGCTACGCACTTCCCAAAGCCCTTTATCCAGCTTTCGAACCACCGGCATACCGAGAGGCCAGCCGATCTCAACAGTCTTGATATCTTGCCCCACAGCCCGGCGATCTTCCCGGGTTAACGCCTTTAGCCAGTCAAGCACTGGCTCATGACCCGATTGTGTGAGGTAAAATCGAACGGAAATCACTTTCATTTACTTGTACCATTTTAGGTACATTATAGCGCTAACCTCTCTATGGTCAAACTCAATAATGGCAACTCATGGAAAAAGGAGATTCTGCCGGTAGCAATCCCCTCAAAGCACCCCCTGCACTTTCTCCCACGTTTTACGATACCGCTCATGCTGGGCATCGATGTAAACCGCCAGGTCCGAGAGCTTCACCATCCACGGCGACTTCTGGCTGTTCATGGTACGCACCACCGACACCGGCAGCTTTTGCGAGGCGGCGGCGAGCTTGGCGCGTTTTTCGCACATGCCGAAATACTCCATGCAGATGTCTTCTAACGGCACGTAAGGTTTTTCATAGCGGGCAAAGAGCATCAGTTCGGTGTTCATGAGCTGTCTCCTCAATGGCCATTGCCAACAAAGGCGTCCGTAGACGTTGATCTGGTTGGCACTGGGTTTACCATGAAATCGAAGGTTTTGATCCGATGCCAGCGGCCTTCTTGCTGTACTTCAATACGACAAGGCTCTTTGGCATCGTGGTTATGGTTCAGGTAGTGGTAGGCGTCCACGGTCAGTTCGGGCACCGGGGATTTGGCGACCCGTTTCAGCCACCACATCACGGCTTTTTGCCGGGCATAGCCACCGTGCTGAAAACAGACCCACTCGCGCACGGTCTCAATGCCGCAGCGGTAGGTAACTTGCAGCGACGGGGGTTTGCCGAACTTGTCATGGACGCTGTAAAGCACCTCGTCCACGTCCATCCACTGTGGTTCAATCTGATTGGCCAGCAGTGCCGCTTCGGAAGCCATGGCGTCGTGTTTTTCTTTTTCCGGGAATTCGTGGTTACAGGCCGGGCAAACCCGCAGGCCGGCCAGGATCAGCTCAAAGCATTTCGGGCATTCCTTGACCGGCGGTTCTCCCGTTCCCTGCCCTGCTTTGACGTGATCCACGGTAATCCGGTCGATGGGGCCGTGACGTTCAACGTTGCCGCCATAATCCAGTACCAGGCAATCACTCTTGCCGGTCTCTGGACTGATTCGCAGACCACGGCCCAATATCTGCACATACAGTCCGGGCGACTTGGTGGCTCGCAATAAAGCGATCAGATCAGTCCGAGGGGCATCAAAGCCGGTGGTCAGAACGCCCTGACTGGTCAGAGCTTTAATCTTTCCGGCCTTGTAATCAGCCAACAGACGGGCGCGGTCATCTTTCGGGGTTTCACCGGTAACGCACTCGGCCTCGATGCCTTGACCGATCAGCAGTTCCTTTACCTGCTGGGCATGAGCGACACTGACGCAGAAAATCAGCCAGGCTTTCCGCTCTTGGCCGTACTGGATGATTTCCGCCACAGCCTTTTCGGTAACGTCGTTCTTGTTGACCGCTTCCTCCATATCGCGAGTCAGGTAATCGCCCTGGCGGGTTCTGACGCCATCGAGGTCAATCTTTTCCTTGCCGCCCTTGGAGCACAGTGGTGATAAAAAGCCATCATCGATTAATCGCTGAATGTCTGTCTCATAGACAATCTCATCAAACAGTGGTCGCTTGCCCTCGGTCAGCAAGCCCTGTTTCATCCGGTACGGCGTGGCGGTGAAGCCGACGATTTTAAGGGCCGGGTTAATGGCCCGCAGCTCGGTAATCAGCCGGGAATACATCGTTTCGGCGTTTTCGCTGTTGAGCAGATGGCACTCATCGATAACGAGCAGGTCAAAATGACCTAACTGCCCTGCCCGTTTATGCACACTCTGGATACTGGCAAACAGTATCCGGGCGTCGGTATTGCGGGAATTCATGGCCGCAGAATAAATCCCGGTGGGTGCTTCTGGCCATTGGGCGACGATCTTCTCGTGATTCTGCTCGATGATCTCTTTGACATGGGAGAGGATCAGGAAGCGTTGCCCTGGCCAGTGCCGCATAACGCCGTGGATAAAATCAGCAATGATCACCGACTTGCCACCACCGGTACTGACGCAGACCAGCGGGTTGCCATTGGCAGCACCAAAATAGCGATAAATGGCGTCAATGGCTTCTTGCTGATACCAGCGCAGCTCAAAAGCCATGGTCGAAGCCCTTCATCCGGTTGATGATTTTATTGGCGACCCGTTCGGTGGCTTTACGGTCAGCGGGCGTAGGCTTTCTGTCGTCCACTTCCCTTGCTTTGATCATCTTGTCAGCAACGGCGTAGGAAAAGGTGACAGCCTGCTCGATGGCAGTGCCACGCTTGCAGACGAACTCCCCCATCAGGGCAGCAATGGCAAACAGGTCCCGCAGCTGGATGGTTTGGCTCTGAAACTGCTCCAACTGGTTTTCCAGGTCATTGATGGTTTCATCGCAGGCAGCCTTTGCGTAGCGATCAAATAAACCGCTGTCGTCTGGCAGGTAGTGGGTCACAGGTGGGTAAAAACTCCCCTGCTGGTAATCGGTGATGCACAGTGCGTTATCTGTATTGAGACCAATCAGATCAAACTGATTCCCGGCAGGTGGATTGTGTGCGGGTATAAAGCGATAGCGTTTGGTCAGGTTCATTCGTGGTGATCCTCAATAGTGCCATCAAACCGGTCTTTTAACTGCGCCAGCTTTTCATCAGTCAAAAGACCTTTATCGTTTATTGTTTTGATCTCTCTGGACGACCACTGGCCGTGCTGGTCGCCGGTGATAAACTCCTTGCCCGTTGATTTGAGGCGATAACGTATCCAGTACTCGCCACTGTCCACAGGCTCAGCGAACTGCTCCAGCAGGTAGGGGTTATAGAGGTGTGATTCGCAACCGCTTTTCTGCACCGATAACGGGATTTCCATATCGTGGCGGGCACAGTGCCACTCGCCGTCGTTTACTGGCGTGGCATGCAGACAGGTGCGGCAATTGACTGCCGGGGCTGTTTGCCCGTGACAGATGGCGTGGTGGTCGCAGAATTTGCACAGGTACCAGCTGGGGTCTTCACTGATCTTGCCCAGAGGCCGGTCACTGGCAATAATGCAGCCTGCCTTGTCTACAGTTGCCCTGCCAATCGCCGGATCAAGCCGGACTCGTTCACCATACAGCTCGTCGGTATTTTTATTCACGGCGATATAAAAGGCTCGGGTCAGCTTTGGATCGGCCAGGTACATATAGACCTGCATCTGGATGAAGTGCTCCGGTTTGGCTTCCTGTACGCCTTTTTTCACCAGGTTATTGAACGACTTCTCATTGTGGGTTTTCATCTCGATCAGGTGCCAGGTCTTGGGGGCTTCCATAAAGCCCTGTCCCACCCCGTCAAGAGAGCCACCAAAGTGCCCGTTGCAAGCTGAGACCCGGAACTGCTCGCCGGTGGCCGGATCGGTTTCGAAGACGGTGATGCCCACGTTGCGTAGATCAGCCACAAACCGCTCTTCGGCCAGGTGGCCGGTCTGGAACAGTCGCAACAGTTGGCCGTTGTGCCTGACCGTCGTACACCAGCGAAAGGTGTACCACAGCGCCCGGTCACAGGGTCTGCCGATCAGCGAGGCGCCAAGGTGTGCACGAAAGCCGTCGTCTTGACAGTCCTCGTAATGCTGGACGATGGCCTTGATGGTGCTGTTTTCCGGTTCTGGAATGTTCATAACCATTACCCCGACTTATCTCCGGTTAAGTCTTCTGGCCAATCGTCGTGCCTTGCGCTTTTCCTTCCGTACCGCCTTGGGCAGCTGTTTTTTCCGAAAGCGGGCCAAATGGTGGTTAGCTTGGATTCGGGGATTTTCACAATGCTTCACCTTCCCTGAACGAAGGGGGCAAGTCCCCCCTCTGTCGATCGATGGTCGTTTACTTCTGCCCCCACGGTGGTGCCGAGTACTGTGCGGCTGGATGACCGGCCGGTGGCTGGTAATCCTGTGGTGGTGCTACCGGCGTGGCCTGAGCGGGCGCAGACGTTGCTGACGGTGGCGCCACTCCCGCCGCTGCTGGCGCTGGAGCTGCTCCAGGCTGGGGGGCTGTCTGGCCTGGAAAGGGCTGCGGACCGATGGCCTCCCACTTCTTGATCTCATTGGACGGGTCCCGCCCGGCTTCCTGACGAATGGCGACAGTGATCTTGCAGGGCCTATTCACCAGTTCTTCGGTGGTACTGGCCCGTGGTCGTCCAATAGCATGGGCAATGGCGCTGATCTCCTGCCGGGCGATTTGCTGGGCAGTTTCGTTGGGGTTGATGATGTTGTGGTTGCTCCACAGCTTGCGGCCAGTGTACTGGCCATCCATCACCGTCCAGGTGAACTTCAGGTACTGGCCAGTGCCCGCCTTGGTCTGTTTGATTTCATCCTCAGTGATCATGGCCACGTAATCCCCGTTGGGCAGTGGCTCAAAGCCCTGGTGAGGTTCGTAGTCGTTGGGGTTGAATCCAAGTCCTGCCATGGTCAGGCTCCTTGCGGGTGATTGTGATTGATGGCGTTAAGTGCCTGGCTGAACGCTTCCCAGCTCATGGGCAGTTCAGGTGGCAATGAGTAACGGTTCTTGGCCACAAAGGCCGGACGAGCCTCGGTGTACAGAACCCGCTGCCCGGTAGCAACGCCCCTGGCTTTTTTCTTGCCAAAACCGGCATCTTCCTTGTTGATCACTGTCTTGTAGTTGGCGAACAGCACACAATCCATGCTCTCCTGTACCAGCTCCGAGGCCCGCTTGTGCAGCTTGATCTGGTAGCGGTCGTAACTGTCCACCTCCGGGGATTCAAACCGTTTGATCTCGGCGTGAGCGATCAGGATAATGGCCATCCCCTTCTTGCTTCGCAGGGCATTGAGCCACGACAGCAGGTTCCGCCAGTGGTTCAGGGCTTCCACATAGCCTTTGCCATAGCCGAACTCCTCGATGCAGCCCTTGTCATGCTCGCTGCACACCTGCTCCCAGATCAGCGGCTCCAGATGGTCGAGGCTGTCGATCACCACGGTCTTGAACGAATGCTCCTCGTGATAAAGGGCAGTCAGGGCGTCGATAACCTGCGGATAACTGGTCAGCAGCGGGAAAGCATCCACCTGCAGTTTGCCCAGGCCATCCTCGGTGCTGAGGAAAACCGGGGCCGGGGCATTGGCGGCCAACGTCGTCTTGCCCACACCGGCATCGCTGTAGATCAGGATACGCGGGGCGCTGATACCGGCCGAGCGGCTGATAGCACTCAACGAGATGGCCATTAGTGTTTGTCCCCCAGTCGTTCAATCCTGACCGATGCCTTGCGCGGCTTGCTGGTCACTGCCTGGGCGACAATGGCGTATTGTTCGGGGCTGAGGTCTTTCAGCGCCTTGAACTGGCGAATATCCAGCTCGGGCTTCTGGCGTACCACCAGGTTGGCAATGCCGGCTGGCAGCTGGACGTGGATCTCGGCCCACTTCTTGCTGTCCAGGGTACGGGTAATGCCACCGGTGGTGGTGACTTTATAGAAGTCACTTTTCAGGGTGGCACTGCCTTCTTCCTTAACGCCGACCGCCTGGATGATCTGGTCCTCGATTGCGATGCGGTTTAGCCGGGCCTTGGCCTCCTCTGCCTTGGCGCTCTCCAGTTTGAAGGCCAGCTCGTCGAGCTGGTTGGGTGCTGCCGTTTTTTCCATGGTGTACGCTCCTGCGTGTGTTGTTTTTGTGGTCACGGATGAACGGTTTTACGTTTTGCCGGCCGAGCGAATCCGGCAGACGGCTGTTGTCTGTTTTTTGATTGTGTGTCGTTGTCAGTGCTTTTGGCTGGTGTGGTTGCTTGCAGACCGGGCTGAATGCCTGTTCGCAGCGAACGGCCCGGATGTCAGTTAATTGCGCCTACGAATCAATTAACCATAAGTTAAAGTTGATTGCAACCACCATATTAACTTTAGGTTAACAGATTTTAAAAGGGTGGGAATTCAGGCGGTAACGCCTGCTGGAGAATACGGAATTCATTCCGGTGTCATCTTGCAGACCACGACACCGCAAATCCTCGTCTCTTTTGTGATACTGATATTCCGGTACTGCGGGTTGATGGGTTTCAGAAACTTCTCCCCGGCATCTTCCACATACACCTTGAACGTCACCTCATTGGTGCCCTCAATGTATGCGACAACCCGGGCGCCATTGGTGACCGGCTTGTCCGGGTCAACGTAGATAATACAACCGGCCGGGTAACTTCGCCCACCCGGGTAGATGCTGGTCATCGAGTCACCCTGCACCCTTAGCGCATAGCCCTTTGGACCAATGGGAACCGGACAAGGCAGCATCTCTTCACACGCGTCCAGAAGCACAATCTCTGGATTGTCGCAAAAATCACCCGCCTGCACCCAACTGAGCAGTGGCACCAGGGCGACTTTGTGTTTAGTCGGCAAATGACTCACATTGCCAATGGCCATATCGTGCCCTGTCGCCAGCCACTCGAAGCTGCAACCGGTGACTTGCGCCAGTTTTATCAGGGTCTCGATGGCTATTGAACCGGATTTCAGCCACTTGGTCACGGCCGGGTTGGAGACACCAACCGCTTCTGCTATTTCGGCCTGTGATTTTCCGGTCTGCCTGATGGCCTGGCGTATACGCTCGGAAATATTGCTTTTAACCATAGATTAAAATTGTGCGGTATTGCACGTTGCAATGCAGCATACCGGTGGTTTACGATAAATTTAACCTAAAGTTAACAACAGGGTCACAACGATGAGTCTTAAAAGAGCGTGTGATGTATTGGGTGGGCAAAGCAAGCTTGCCAGAAAGTTGGGCATTACCCCGGCGGCTGTCCATCGATGGCTGAAACGTGGTGTGCCGCCAGTAATGAGAGTCCTGCAAATTGAAGAGGCCACTGAGGGGGCAGTTCATCGCACAGAACTTCGGCCCGATATTTATCCACCCGAAGAGTCATAAACCCTTCCAGACAGGGTTTTTCAAGGAAGAGCGACAACAACAATGACAGGAATCCTTTCCAGGTGGAAGTATGGCTCACATGACACTTGTTCCCCCTGATTTTATCCGGCAGTTTGCCAATGCAATGAACGACGCTGAGCTTGCGACTGACAAACTGCCGGTGGCCGACGATACCATCCATCGCTTTCATGTCGAGGGCGACACCAAGGGCAAGAAGAACGGCTGGTACGTGCTCTACGGTGGCGAATACCCGGCCGGTGCCTTTGGCAGCTGGAAGACGGGGGAAAAACACCAGTGGTCGCAAAAGGACATTCGTCAGCTCACAGAGGAGGAGCGCTACGAGCAGGAGCGTATTCTGTCGTTCATTCGTCACAAACGGGAAATCGAGCAGCAGAATGTCTGGCGCGAAGCGGCCCTGGCCTGTCAGGAGCAGTGGCAACGGGCCAACGCGGCCGACCCAGAGCATCCCTACCTGCTGGCCAAACGGGTCAAGCCGGACGGTATACGACAGCAGGGTGAGGCGTTGCTCATCCCCATTCACGACGAAGGCGACCGGCTGGCCAGTCTGCAATTCATCTGGCAGAACGAGCTGGGCCAGTTCGAGAAGCGTTTCAAGAGCAAGGCCCGCAAGGCCGGCGGTCTGCACCGGATCGGTGAGCTGACCGAGACGATCTATGTCGCGGAAGGTTATGCCACCGGGGCCACCATTCACGAGGAGACGGGTTGTTGTGTCATCGTCGCCTTTGACCGGGGCAACCTGGAGGCGATGGCGCGACGGCTGCGCTTCAAGGGGCTGACAGAGAATCACCGGATCATTTTTGCCGCGGATAACGACCAGGGCACCAACAATAACCCGGGGCTGGACGCCGCTGTGGCCGCCGCAAAAATGATTGACGCCCTGGTGGTCTGCCCGCAATTTCCCCACGGAGTTGAAGGTACTGACTTCAATGACCTCAAGGCCCGCTGCCCGGATCTCTTTGATAGGCAGGTCACGACACCGGTCACCAAAGTGGCGCCCCATTTTGAGCTGGTGCCGGTAGGTGAGATGGTGGCCGAACCAAAGCCGGCTCACTGGTTGATCAAGGGCTTTTTGGAGACCGACAGCCTGAGCCTGCTGTTTGGTCAGCCTGCTTGTGGCAAATCCTTTGTTGCCATCGATATGGCCTGCTGTATCGCTACCGGCACGCCCTGGCACGGCGCTCAGATCAAACGACCGGGGACGACCATTTATCTGGCCGGTGAAGGGCTTGCGGGCATGTCCCGACGGTTCAAGGCGTGGGAGGTGGCCAACGATATCAGCCTGAAGGATGCCCCGGTCTATGTCAGCAAGTGTTCCGCCAATCTGTACGACATCAACAGTGCAAAGCAGGTGTGCAATTCGGTTGAGTACATTATTGAGCACAAGGGGTGTGAGCCGCCGAAGCTGATCGTGATTGACACCCTGGCGCGGAATTTCGGTCCGGCTGATGAGAACAGCACTCAGGATATGAATCAGTTCATCAAGCATCTGGACCAGCTTCGGACTCAGTGGCATTGCTGTGTGTTGATTGTGCACCACACTGGCGTTGGCACCCAGGAGCGGGCGCGGGGCAACTCGGCACTGAAGGCCGCCCTCGATGCTGAGTACTCGGTGACTAAAAACGACGATGTTCTGAAGATCACGTCCAAAAAGATGAAGGACGCCGATGAGCCGGAGCCGAAAGCGTTTAACCTGACGGTGGTTGAGCTGCCTTGGGAGGATGAGGATGGCGAGGTTCAGACCAGTTGTGTTCTGGAAGCTGCCCAGGCGCCTGTAGTGGGTAATATTATTCAGCAGGCTAAATACATGGGCAGAACTAAAAAGTCAGCGATTGCTCGGTTAAAAGAACTTTATTGTGAACATAAAAAACGACTGGTTGAAGGTGGCAGGGGTGATTCAGAAGTAAGGGTCATGTTTTCTGATTGGCGTGATGCTTGTCTTGATGGAAATACACCACTTTATAATCATCGAAATGGTTTTAACCGGGATAAACAGTTTTTTGAAGAATCAAATATTATTCAAATCAATGGCCCTTATGTTTATCTGACAGAGGGGAATTAAAATGGCATTCTCAACCAGAGTCAGCCCTGAAAAAACGATCGGTAACGTACTGCCAGCTACTGAAATTGGTCAAAAGACAACCAAAAACAACATCAAAGTGACATCAGTTAAGCTGTTTTCACTTGATGTCGCTCAAAATTTGATCAGCCCTGACATCAAAAACGACATCAAACCGATATCAAACCGGTATCAACGACATCAATCGGTCCAGCGGGGCGACATCAATCAGGCTCCCCCCCCTAAAGGGGGGAACCTGATGTCGTCCGCGACCCGCAATTTTCAACCGAGTGTTGACTTGCAGAAAATTTTGTCAGAAGATTCTTGCAAGCCTCGTTTGAAGTTTTTTCAAAAGGCCATTTCAGAAGTACTTTTCAACAATTATTTAAAACCTCCCCAAAAAATTTTCTCAAAAAACTCATTCAAATTTGTTTTAACTATTCACCGGAACTTTTTTTCAAAAGTTCATTCAGAAATTCATTCAATTAAATTCCAGCGATTTGATTCAGGCATATTGTTTCCAAAATTTACTCAATGTTCGTTCGGCATGAAAAGTATTCAGCCGTTTCAACCGGTGCATGAAGACATCGGACCATTCGCAAGAACCATGAGCAACCCCTCAACCAGTGGCAAAAACTAAACACCAGGGAAGCAAAAACATGGGAAAAATAATCATAGGAATAGACCCGGGGCTGACCGGAGGTATAGCGGTTCTGAACAGCGAAACCAAGGAATTAATCAGGTTGGCAGATATGCCGGTCGTCCCCGAAGGCAATAAGAAAAAAGTCAGCGGCCATGGTCTGATGAAAATCATGGGCGACTATTCCAGACAGCAGGTGGACATGATCTACCTGGAGAAAGTCGGGGCAAGACCGGGACAGGGAGTTGTCTCCATGTTCAACTTCGGCCGATCCTATGGCGCTGTAGAGGCCGCTATCGCTGTCATGGGACTACCCGTTACCTACGTGGCACCCCAGTCATGGAAACGCGCTGCTGGCCTGTTGCGGGCCGACAAAGACGCATCCCGAGGCAGGGTTCTCGATCTTTACCCAAACGCGGATGTCCATCGCAAAAAAGACAATGGTCGTGCTGATGCTGTGCTCATTGCCCGATATGGAGGATCACTATGAAACTGCACTCGGCAAAACAGGTAATACACGACGCTTATGCATTGCATCTGATGAACAAAAGTACCGGCATAGATCCGAAAGAGTTTTGGCAGGAAGGTTCCTCGAAAAAGCCGGATAATAACCAGCAGGTCTGCAATGCGGTGGAGGCAGGCATGGTCATTGCCACGGTGGAGAGCCTGGCAGAGCCGTATTGCTCCTGGGCGAAATGGGCGTACGGACCACAAACGGAGCATACTCTCCCTGAACAGGGACGGTTTTTCCAGTGGCTGGAACAAGACGTTAATTGTCGTTTGGACAGTATGGAGCGCAATGTCCGTCAGGCAACCCGGCACAAGATTCGAGCCGTGGTGGCCCATACCGTGCTGGATTATCGCAGTTATTCGGTGAATGAACGACACTTGTACCCGGTGAGCCAGATCATCAAGCGCTGTAAAATCCATCGAGGTAACTGGCAACGGGATTTTCAGCCCTGGCACGAACACTACTGGACGGTTTGTGACCGTCAGCTGGATCGAACGGTGCTGATTCCGGTCGCCAAGACACTGCATCGACTCCGATATGGTCGGGAGCCAACGGTCAATGATGAGCCGTTGTTGAGCAACAATTGCTAATGAGAACAAAATCAGGTAGTTTTTAAGAACACTCAAAAACCTCACCCAGCGATGGCGTGGGGTTTTTTATTGCCCCCGATTTTCCCCCTGTACAGGATGCTCATGTCCGACCTTTCAGACCGGCTCGATCGCATTGATGTCAAGCTGGACAAACTGAGCGAGGCCATTTCCCAGCTGGCCCGTATCGAGGAACGGATTTCCCATCAGCACGACAACATGAACCAGGTGGACAGCAAACTCAGTGACCTTGAAAAACGGATCAGAACGCTGGAGCTGCAGGGCAGTTCCCGTGGGGTGGTCATTGGCAGCATCGAACGGTTTGGCTGGATCGTGATGTCTGCGCTGATTGGCCTGGTAGCCAACGGTCAATGATGAGCCGTTATTGAGCAACAATTGCTAATGAGAACAAAA
>JAKROC010000094.1 GCA_024509075.1 Endozoicomonas sp. | reverse complement strand
ATTGACATCCTCCCACCGCCAAGCCTGACGGCTATGGTGGGGGATTCCCGTTAGTCACCCAACAGGCTTCCTGTTTCAACACGCCTTCCCTGGATGGCACCGACTAAGCCGCTGCCACCCCCGTTCCGGTCGCTCCGCAGGCTAACACCGCTTGCCCGGCAGCTTTGATATTTCTTGCTGCATTGATGTCTCTGTCGTGACGAGTGCCGCACTCAGGACATATTCACTCACGGATATTCAATGGCAAACTTCCACGAACAAAACCACAGCCGGATGTGGAGCACCGTTTGGAACAGGGGAAGAACCGGTCGATTTCAACCAGAGTACGATCGGCCTTTATGCCCTTGGGTGCAATCAGGCTATGGGTGGAGTATTCCGCGAGATTTGATAAAAATAACCCCAGCTAATTGGACGTCCAGCTACTTGCCCAACTATTCAGGGCTTACGCACCAGTTGACTGCCAGTTGAGTCGTCGTAAAATGGCCACTTTTTATGCGCCTCAAACCAGCTCCCTTGATCACGTTCCTCCTCAAGCTTGAAGACACCAGACGTTCCAAGTCGTGCCTTCATAATTTCATCGATATCCTTGTCATTGCTGTCTGTGCGATTATTGCTAACGCTGACACGCGGGAAGATATGCAGGAGTTTGGTGAAGAAAAAGAAGACTGGTTTCGTGCATTCCTTGAGCTGCCTCAGGGTATCCCATCCCATGACACGTTCTATCGTACTTTCTGTACTCTGAACCCCGATAAATTCCGGGAGTGCTTTACTCAGTGGGTGCAATCTGCTTTTCCGGATGCCTTGACTATCCCTGATGATGAAACGCATGTTGTTCCCGTTGATGGAAAAACCGTCAGAGGCTCACGGGGCAAAGGCAAGAAAGCATTTCATATCGTCAGTGCCTGGAGCTCGAAACTCTCACTGGTCATTGGCCAAATAAAGGCGGACAAAAAATCGAATGAGATGACAGCCGTTCGTGATTTACTTGAAACGATTGATCTCAAAGGGTGTCTCATCACGGCAGATGCTATGAGCTGCCAAAAAGTAATTGCGGAGGCTTGTGTGGCCAATGATGCTGACTATCTGCTGGCCGTAAAGGGTAACCAGAAGAATCTAGAGCAGGATATTCTGAGCCATGTGGAGAAGCATTGGGAGTCTCACCCCAAAGATGAACTCTCTGATCATTTTTATGAGGAGTTCAACCGGGGCCACGGGAGAGAGGAGTACCGTTGCTGCTGGGCGTTTAACGACATTGGCGCACTTCGTAACCACGATGCTTGGCCAAGACTGAAGCAATTCGGTATTGTTCAGGCTGACAGAACCATTGATGGCATAGCGACCACCTCGCTTCGCCTCTACATTTGTAGCAAAGAGATGACTGCTCAGGCGATGCTTGCCGCTACCCGGGCTCATTGGGAAGTTGAAAATAATTTGCACTGGATTCTGGATATTGCTTTCTCTGAAGCTGCCTGCCAGACCAAGAACGACAACGGTGCTGAAAATCTCTCAACACTCAGGCGGATCGCTCTCAACATCTTGCAGCTTGATAAAACCAGTCGTCGCAGTATAAAAGGCAAGCGGAAAAAAGCAGCATGGAGCAGCAGTTATCTGGCTAAACCGCCGAAGTCATTCATAGCGGGGAGTGGTGCGTAAGCCCTGCCCAACTATTTGGGGTAACTTTACAATGGGCCTCCTTTTTTCAAGAGAGACTGACCACTCTTCCTGCAAATAAAGTTAATAATTGAGTCAGCCCGGTGAGAGGGAAATGTTGACTGTGCCATCCGAGATTTTGCTCACCATTGAAATTCATCATTGATTGTGGGTAGGAAGTATTCCAATAATTTCCTGCAACTTTAGGTCTTGTTGATGTGTTGGAGAAGAGTTGATCGTTTAACTGTCCATCATTAAGGATATCTTTAGCAAACCCATGGGGAGCCTTGTCCCGGTTGGCTGTCCAATACAGTAATTCGGCAGCCGTTCGAGCCAGCCATGTACTGTATGTTTCATTTGAAATGCCGAGAAAGTGAGCAATGTTTTGTTTTTCTCCAGAGTATCCCTCTAAAAAACAGCTAAGAGTGTTGTTAATAAACCAGACTGCTCTTTCATTTTCATACTTGCATTGCCAGTGATAATCCTCGTTATCACCATTGGCTCTCGCATAGAGTAAGACAGCAGCCAAAATCTGGTTGAATAAGGTATTGGCTAGGGCAAGGTTCTGCTTTGTTGAATCATAAATATCGATTTGATCTTCAAAGTAACTGGCTATCTCACCAACTGGCTCAAAATCAGCCCAGTCGGACAGCCCGGAATGGCGATAATCAGGCCTCTCTGTCGCTGTTCCATTCCAGGCACCAAAGGTTCCCGGAAATTTTCTTCGGCATAAGAAATCGTTAATTGAAGGGCCAATGGCCCTATCTGTAAATAGCGTATAAAAAGCATTCCATATGCACTTATCTTGCGTGTCATGAAAGGCAGGCAAACAATTGGTATAAGCAAGACCGTGCCGTAGTAACAATGCAGCATCATTCAATGCATGCCCAATACCGTCTATACATATCTCCTGACTACCCTCAGAGGAGGGAGTATGGGCATATCGGCAATAAGCAGCAGGAGCCAGGTAGATATAAGCGGTTATCTGGCCATCAATGATATGTGGTTTATCATGCAGATTTTCGAGAACTTCTGTTGAGATATCATCCACGTTGATACTGAAAATACCCAATGGTTTTGGGATAGCGCTCCTCAATTTAAATACATCTGATTGCTGGAGTTTTTCCGTTATGGCGCATTCTAAAAATAAGTCTTTTTTATCGCTGGCCTGATTTGGTTGGCGATTCAGTTTTATGATAATAGCAGCGTCTGAAGTATCACTGAGAATAATATTCCGACCACTGGTTTGGATAAATCGGTTGTTGATAAGCCGTGATTTAATCTCTTGCGGTAGGTTTTGGATTGGTTCTAACTGACGAATCTCCGCTAGCTCCCGTGATTCTCTGATCAATGTATTGCCGGATTCAGTTGGCTTTGGTCTTCGTGCTATCATGGAACGAAATACCATTCCTGCCATAAAGGGGTTTTCAGAAAATGACGAAATTGGATTTATATCACTATTGAAAAGACATTCCACTTTTTCCAAGGAAAGATATTGCTCCATATGGCTAATTATTTGCTCTTTTTCATGGTCCTGAATATCAGGGTTCGGTAATACTAACAGCCAATCTTTAATGTCTCTGATAATTAAATCATGATCATCCAGAATTTTACATGCACCAATTAAAGGATTATTGGTTGTAGCTTGTTCAAGCCATTGCTGGTTTCTTCTGATGTCTTTTGATATGAAGAAGAAATAAACATCGGCACCCTGATAGGTTACCAGCTCCATAGCCCGTTCTGGAGATTTTATATGCTTAACAAGCTCATAATATTTATGTTCCAGAAGAGACTGGAAGAAAACTTTCTCATCTCTTAATGGTGCTGGAATTTCGTGATATTGGAATGGGTTTGCTTTAATTATTTCATTGTATATCCATGGGTTATGGAGTTTGAATATTTCAGGAAAATTTTTCAGTCTGACTTGTATTAAACAGATATTTGATAATAGGGCTTCGCAATATATGGCATTAAATAGTTCTTTGTTTTCATAAAACAGACGCTCAATTTCCTCCGGAATGATTGAATTTAATGTTAAGCAGCGGTAACTGAATTTTACTCTTATTTCTTTATCGCTATGGTTTAGTAAATTCGTTATCTGTTTTGGAGTTAACTCTACAACTTTGGTTATATTTACTGATAATCTTTCAGAGAGAATGCTTGGGTCAGATTCATCAGAAGCTTTTGAGATTTGAAATGTACTTATCGGCCTGTTTTCTGTTCTGAAAACTTCGGATTCTTTGCTGGTTCCACTAATTTCAAAAGGCCCACTACTCTTATGTTCTATGTAACTGGTAGGAAATGTGCCGATACTATCCATAATTTATCTCATTGTTATATTAGCTAACTTAACTCACTAATTTTGAGCGTCAGTTTATACTGTGTAGACAACTGACAACTGTTTAATAATTAAGTTCAAACGTTCTCAGGGTTCTTGGAAGTCTATGCAAGTTTGGGACACCCATTGATCAGAATTGAGGCGCAAACCCGCTTCCTTTAGGGGCGGGTCAAGCCGAGCTAACTTCTTGTGACATCCAACAGGCTCGCTCTCTGTACAATTCGCAATTTGTTTTCTCAAATTTTTCTCCTATCCTCACAACGTGCGGCCTTGCCAAGAGTGTAGAAAAACTCACCTCCCTGCACATAGAAACACCAAAATTTATTACCCTGGAACGGGGTTGGTCATCAAAGACGATGACTACAGAACGTGGAGCCAATCGTAAGTCGTCAGGGTGCAGGCGCTCTGCCGTTGGTGGCTGCGAAGCGTCAAAAAAGAAAGGAACGGCAATCACTCCAGTGGCTGCTTAGTATTGGAAGCTTGCTTCTTTAGGGGCGAGTAGTTCACTTAAGGGAAACGTAGATTAGTGGTTGGAATTAGCTAAACAATGAAGTTACCCCCAATACCAATAGTTGGACATCCAAAATGCGTGACTGACACAGCTTGCATACTGAGCAGGTCAATGAAAAAGCACTTTGGTGGTGCTGGCTTAGAGGATCAGATGGTGGGCTTGGGCACCGTAAGCGGTTGTCTGGCCAGCCACTGCTGTTCCCAATCGGAGATCTGTTCCGCCGGTAAGGCTTTGCTGATGAAAAAACCCTGGGCCTGGTTACAGTTCAGCTCATGCAGTAACTGCCAGTCCTCGAGTGTTTCAACGCCTTCGGCTACAGTCTGCATATTCAGGTTGTGGGCCAGGCTGATATTGGCTTCCACAATGGCTCGGTGAGTTCGGTCGTGACAGGCATTGGCTACGAATGAGCGGTCAATTTTCAGCTCGCTAAATGGAATGCGGTTCAATTGCTGCATGCTGGAGTAGCCAGTGCCAAAGTCGTCAATGGCCAGGGCAAAGCCATATAGCTTGAGCCGGGCAAGGGTTTCCAGACAGAGCGCGGCATTTTGCATCAGGCTGTTTTCGGTAATTTCCAGGTTTAATAATTCAGGGGGGATGTCACGCATCCGGGTTTTGTGTACCAGTCTGTCAGGCAGGTCGGTGTCACTCAAAATAGCAGGGGAAAGGTTAACGCCCACAGAGATATTCCTGCCTTGTTTCCGCCATTGCTGAATCTGGGCCAGAGCCAGGTCAATCATTTTATCGGTCATGGGTGCGATCAAGCCAGAGCTTTCCATGGTGGGAATAAAATGGATTGGCATCACCAGGCCTGCTTCGGGATGGTGCCAGCGGCTCAATGCTTCAACCGAGATCATCCGCCCGCTTTTTAGCAAAACTTTTGGCTGGTAGTAAAGAGTAAACTGATTCTCGTTGATAGCTTGTTCCAGCTCCGCTTCAGCGAAAATGCGCTCGTTGGCAGCGCAGGGTTGGGGGCTGTCAAGGCTGGCAAAGTAGTACTCCAGCAGCTCTCTGAGTCGGGAGCGGATCATTGGCTTGGGCGTATGGCCAAGTACTTGCAGACCGTCGGCCTGAGCCATGTCCTGAACAGTGCGAATCAGGGCGGCCTCCATATCGCTCAGAATAATGACGGCTCTGGCCAGTTGTTGTTCAGCCAGGCGGCGGATAAACCGGATACCGTCTATGCCGGGGATGTCCAGGTCACAGATAACAATGTCGACGGCACCAGTGTCACCGAGCATCTGTAGCGCCTGTTCACTACTTTGCGCATTGATAATGTTGCCAACGTTAAAACTGGAGACCGTCTGTTCGGCAACCATACGTTGAAAGAGGTTGTCTTCCAAGATCAGAAAACTTAGAGAGGTGGTTCTACTGTCCATGACCTGGCCGGGTGTTATTATCCTGTTCTGTAAAGTATTACCTATCGGACATTGGGAAGCAGTGTTTAAGTGATTGTGGTGCATGACAGTTGTCAACGTGGTGCTGACAACTGTCAGCAGATTAGTTGCCAGACTTGATTCTGGACCACTCACGGGTGATGTAGCGCTTGAGTTTGCTGGGCAGCTCTTTGAAAACAAACAGCTTTTCCATGGTTTCCTGAGATGGGAAAACACCAGGATCTTGAGCAATCTCAGTCTCAACAAAGACTTTGGAAGCCGGCACCGGGTTGGTATAGGTGACGTAGTTAGTGATGTCTGCCATCACTTTGGGTTCCATCAGGTAGTTAAGCATTTTGTGTGCAGCATCCTTGTGCGGTGCATCTTTGGGAATGGCCAGCATATCAAACCACATGGCCGCCCCCTCTTTGGGCACCACATAATGAATGTCCACGCCATTTTTGGCCTCTTTGGCGCGGTCACGGGCGATCATCATGTCGCCGGACCAGCCAAGCGCCACACAGATATCCCCATTGGCGAGGTCGGACAATGAGCGGGATGAGTGGAAATACTGAATATAGGGAGCCATCTGCTTCATGTGCTCGATGGCTTTTTTATAATCCTTCATGTCCAGACTGTCACCAGGAATACCCAGGTAGGCCATAACCGAAGGCAGTACTTCGCTCGGCGCATCAAGAAAGGCAACCCCACAGCTTTGCAGTTTTTTCATGTTCTCCGGCTCAAGAATCAAGGCCCAGCTGTCCACTGGAGCGTCCTTGCCAAGAGCCTTTTCAACGGCGGCTTTGTTGTAGCCGATGCCGGTGGTGCCCCAGAGATACGGGATGCCATATGTGTTGTCTTTGTCGAAGTTATCCGAGATGGTCTTCATGATCACCGGGTCAAGGTTTTTCAGGTTGGGCAGTTTCGACTTGTCCAGTGGCTCATAGACGCCGGCACGAATTTGCGTTTTGTAAAAGTCATGGGACGGAGAGACCAAATCAAAGCCGCTCCGCCCGGAAAGCAGCTTGCCCTCAAGCACCTCGTTGCTGTCATAGACGTCGTAGACAACATCAATGCCTGTTTTTTCGGAAAAATTCTTGATTGTGTCGTCAGCGATGTAATCGCTCCAGTTGTAAAAGTAGAGCTTTTCTGCCTGCTCTTCAGCGGCTGTGGCCTGACCTGCAAAGAGCAGTGCGGCGGCGATGAATGTTCTGGTGATCAACTGCATAACCGTGCCGTGAACCTTTAACAGTGGAGAACGGGGAGGGAGCGGAATTATAAAACAGGTGATTTTTTCTACAAGTGTTGTCGGTAATTGTTCCCCACAATTACAGCAAAATGCCTGATTCCTGCGATACTCAGTAGTGTTTTTTTTGGTTTGAGATGACATCAATGCATGCTTTTCGCTCAATTCTTCTGGCCGTGACCCGCCAGAGTGCATCGGAGCTGGAACTGCACCAGGCCTTTCGATTAACGCTGGATAATCGCGCCACGTTGTTGATTGCCCTGTTTGACCAGAGCCTGGAAGCCTTGCACTACTTACAGTTCATACCTCTGGAGAAGAGACTGGAAGATCTCCTTCGGAAACAACTGGAAGAAGAGCTGGAGCGACTGAAAGCTCTGGCGTGGGAGCAGGGTATCGATGCAAAAACCTTGATTGTTCCCGGCCGCCCCCGTCTGGCTGTTTATCCGTTGATCAAGGAGTATCATATCGATTTGGTGATCAAACTGGCTGACCCCGGCGGCGCCCTGATGCGCAAGCAGCTAACCGGCAACGATTTGGCGCTGCTGAGAAAATGCCCGGTACCCACTCTGATGATGGCAGAGCGTGACCAGCAGCCAAGTGGAAAAATCATGGTGGCGATGGATGTGGGTGATCCTGATTCAGAGGCACACAACCTGAACTGTATCCTTTTGCAATATGGTGTTTATCTGGCCAGCCAGGAGAGTGCTGAGTTACATCTGGTCACGGTCTGGGATGTGCCACTGGCCCGACGTTCCCTGAAAACTCTGTCTGACGAAGAGCTTTATGAACTTCAGGAAATTACCCGGCGACGCTATTGCAAGAAGCTACAGGAGTTGATGCAAGAGGTCAGCGTCAAAGAGAGTGATGAGCGATTATCTGTATCGATTCATGTGTTAAGGGGTAATCCGGCCACTGAGATTCAGCAGCTGATCAATGAGCTGAACGGGGATATGATCGTTATGGGAACGCTGGGCCGCCACAATGAGGGCATTTTAGTAGGCAACACCGCAGAAATAATAATGAACAGCATCCATTGTTCTATTTTGGCCGTGAAGCCAGAAGGTTTTGTCAGCCCGCTGGCATAAAGCTGCCAGCAGCAACTGATCAGGGCTTAAGGCCACTCATGTACTGGATACTGATGCTGATTTCCTCATCAGAACAATCCATGCAAGTCCCCTTGGCAGGCATGCTGCGAATGCCGTTTATCGCATTGGTCAACAGGTTACTGAATCCACCGGCTTTTTTCTCGGCTGCCAGCCAGGCTGCACTGTCGTCTTTTATTGGTGCGCCAAGCAGCCCAACTGCATGGCAGGCCACACAGTACTGACCATAAATAGCATCCCCGGTTCTCGGGCCACTGCTGGCATTGGCCACAGCTTTAACAGCGCTGGCACACTCCTCACTCGCCAGACAGACTGACCCGACAGGTGCAATGCGTTCACTGATCTCACTACGAGTCGTCGGATCAAGCTCGGAGGTCGCTTTGGCAAATACCAACGACGCGAACAGCCCACCGAAAAACAGAATCAAAACACGCATACCGACCCCCCTCGCTTATCCACTTGATCAACGGCCAGCCTGCATCGGATTCTGCACGGACAGATAACAGGTAATGGCATTGCCGTTATTATTATCACTCGGATTATAGATCAATCATTTTGGCTGAGATAGCGGTTTATACGTTGTTGATTGCAGTGAATGCGGTGAATGCGGTTGTGATTCCGGGGCAATATGGGGGTTCGGATGGCGGGTAATATGGCAATCCAAAGCCCACCCGCTTGTTTGTGCGGAAGCAACAAAAAATCATAGACAGCCCAAGGGCAGATCAGTATTATTGGCAACCGCTGGAGCTGCTGCCTCAGCAGTGCACCCGTAGCTCAGCTGGATAGAGCGCTGCCCTCCGGAGGCAGAGGTCAGAGGTTCGAATCCTCTCGGGTGCGCCAGTAAAATCAAGCTCTTGCGAGCAATCAAAAGTCTCTCCCTAATCCAGGATTCAAACGGTGTAACAAAGGTGTAACCCCGTAAGCAGCTCGGTCAAAAAGAATCCACCAGCGACACCCGGCATTGTTTCTTTGGCTCTTAATGGATTCCAGTGTCTCACATTGAGTAGCGCAAAAAATTCATCAACAGCAATAGTGTTGGTATACCCGTCGCCTTTCAAGTTGCTACTTTGTTGGCTGCATTTAAGCCCTTCAGGGTATTCGCTCACCACGTTCACATAGTATTTCTATGCTCCCGGGACTTCGCTCATTTGCCGCCTCGAACCAACTTGAAATCCCTTGGGTATAGGTCAGTTTGAACTCGCCACAGGAGCGATAACTTGTTCCCCGACCAACTAGCCTTTTCACGCTACTTACGGGTAGCTTCCCGGTTCAGCGTGAGTGACGGCATTATTACCGGATTTAACGATTTCCTGTATCGGCGATATTCCGAGTAACTCCCCAACACCACACACCTGAGCCAGGGCAGCCAGCTCATCAGTTGCGGCAGTAAAGGTCAGCTTTTTCCGATTTTCCCGTGCAAGTCTTACCCAGGCAAGACAAACGGCCAAGGCCGAGCTGTCTGCCTCGGTGATACTGGCCAGGTCTATGTGCCAGTGAGCAGTCGACGCAGTCAGCAGCAGGTTTCGCCCCTGCTGTTCGACGCCGTGTGAGGTGGTAAAGGTGACAGCACCGTGGAGTTTGAACTGACCGGGAGACACTTTGCACAAACTCATGATTTTTTGCTCGATTTGTCCACTGCCACCCCTTGCATCAGTTGTGACCAGTGATCGATCACATACTGAATATTGTTGTGCTGGCTCATGCCTGCAGCAAACTGGTTGCGAAACTGAATGCCGATGTTGATGCCATCGACGATGATGTTGCGCAGTTTCCAACGGCCATTCAGGAAGACCATGGAGTAGGTGATGGCTACAGTGCCTGATGAGGTTCTGGCCGTCATGTTTACGGGAACCAGTCGGGACTTGCCGCTTTGGTAATCGCGCAATACGGACTCAGGGACAGGGGCGACTCGTTCAATGAACGCTTGGGTATTATCAAGAGCCAACAAAGCTCTGCCATAGAAGCTGATCAGGCTGTCTTTGAAGACTTTACTGAACTGTGTCAGCTGGGCTGGAGTGGCGGTACGGGCGTAGCGGCCCATAACGCTGCGAGCAATTTCGTCAAAAGCCACAACTGGCGAGAGTTGGCGATCAATCTCCTGCAAAAAGGCAGTGTCGTTTTTTTGGTAACTCTCGATATTGTTCTGAAAGGTAGACAGCAGTTGTCGAGTGATTTGCTCAACCTCCAGTTGTGGTGGTGGAATATTTTGAACGGCCAGCGCAATGGCTGAGCACTGCAATAACAGCGTCGCCAGGATCGTAGTAACTATTTTTCTGAGAGTCATTGTCCATTCTCTTAACTGGTAGTAGGCCGCTGATGCTGCCATTTTGTGACAGCGGCCAGGGGCAGGCAACCCGTGGAAAATTCCCATAATTGTGACTACCCACTCTGTCGGACTGCGCCGAGTAGGAACTTGCCGATCAGCTCCTCAAGAATCAGTGCCGACTGGGTGTCTTCAAAACGCTCACCCTCGCGCAGAAATGCCTCGTCGCCACCAATACTGATGCTGATGTACTGCTCTCCCAGCAAGCCTGCGGTGACAATTGATGCAGTGCTGTCGATGGGGATGTTATCTACCTGCTGATTGATGGCCATGACGACTTTGGCTGTGTATGTATCTTTGTCCAGGTCCACAGCCTTGACCTGACCAATGGTAACCCCGGCCATGGCAATTTTTGCTCTGGGTCGTAAGGAGCCGACGTTATCGAAATAGGCCAGCAGTTCGTAAGTTTTGCCGGCACTTTTCAGGGAGAGGCCGCTCACCTGTATGGCCATGATTACCAGGGCCAGCATCCCCAGCAGCATAAAAGCACCGACACCGATCTCCAGCGTGCGTGTTCGCATGTGCAGCTCTCCTGTAATTTTACAGCCCGCTAAACATCACTGCGGTTAAGATGAAATCCAGTCCAAGTACGGCCAAGGATGAATAAACCACCGTTCTTGTGGTTGCACGGCTGATGCCTTCTGATGTCGAGGTAGCGTCGTAACCCTGGAACACGGCGATCCAGGTGACGACAATGCCAAACACCAGGCTTTTCACTACACCGTTGCCAATGTCATCGATGAAATCCACCGACTGTTGTATGCCACTCCAGAAAGAGCCTTCGTAAATGCCCAGCCAGTCAATGCCGACAAAAGCGCCGCCAAAAATACCCACCACGTTGAAGATGATTGCTAACAGAGGCATGGAGATTACCCCGGCCCAGAAGCGCGGGGCAATGATTCTTTTTAACGGATCGACGCCAATCATTTCCATACTGGACAATTGCTCGGTGGCTTTCATCAGGCCAATCTCGGCAGTCAGAGCTGATCCGGCCCGGCCAGCAAACAGCAGTGCGGTCACCACCGGCCCCAGTTCGCGCACCAGGCTCAGGGCAACCAGTTGACCAACAGCACCTTCTGATCCGTAATGCACCAGAATGGTGTAGCCTTGCAAGCCAAGCACCATGCCGATAAACAGGCCTGAGACGGTCACGATAATTAACGACAAAAGACCTACATTATAGAGCTGCTGGATCAGCAGAGCGCCACGGCCGGTGAAGCCTGAGCGGGAAAAAATGGCGAGAAAAAGAAAGACTCCAGAGCGCCCGAGCGATTGCAGAAAGTCCAGGCCGGACCGGCCGAACCAGGCCAGCCGGTCTATCACGTCAAGTTTCATTGCGCCTCCGGGCTCAGTAGCTGCTCAAGATAGTTATCCGCCGGGTAGTGGAAAGGCACCGGTCCATCTGGCTGGCCTTGCATGAACTGGCGCACCTTGGGATCGTTAGAATTGAGCATATCGGCAGGGGTGCCGGTGCTGATCACTTCACCATCAGTCAGCAGGTAGAGCAGATCAGCGACACTGGCCGTCTCGTGCACATCGTGGGAGACAATAATGCTGGTAATGCCCAGTGCTTTGTTTAATTTACCAATTAACGACACCAGTACGCCCATGGCCACCGGGTCCTGGCCAACAAATGGCTCGTCGTACATGACTATCTGCGGGTCAAGGACAATTGCCCTTGCCAGCGCCACTCTGCGGCTCATGCCGCCTGACAATTGGCTGGGCATCAGTGATGCGGCACCTCGCAGTCCAACAGCGTGAAGTTTCATCAGGACGATGTCGCGAACCATCAGTTCTGATAATTGAGTGTGAATACGCAGGGGGAAGGCAACGTTCTCAAATACGGTCAAGTCCGTGAACAGGGCGCCGCTTTGAAATAGCATGCCCATTTTACGACGCTGGATGAACAACTGGTCACGCGACAGTGTGGCTATATTTTGCCCGTCAACGTAAATC
>JAKROC010000093.1 GCA_024509075.1 Endozoicomonas sp. | reverse complement strand
CCGGCCGACCGGCCACCATGATTTATGTAACCCACGATCAGGTGGAGGCCATGACAGTTAATAATATGCCGAAACGTTTCTACAGCCCGATGAGCAGGTAACATCGGCTTTCCAAATTCAGTCTTATCAGGGAGCCACCTCAATGGCCCGGGTTCATCTTCAAGGCATTAACAAAATTTACGGGAACGGTTTTCATGCTGTCCACGACGTTTCCCTCGAAATTGAGGATGGCGAGTTTATGGTGCTGGTTGGCCCATCTGGTTGTGCCAAGTCCACACTGTTACGCATGATCGCAGGCTTGGAGTCAGTCTCTTCCGGGGATTTGTCAATTGGAGAAAAGCGCTGTAATGATGTGCAGCCCAAGGATCGCGGGATCGCCATGGTGTTTCAGAACTATGCCCTATATCCCCATATGACCGCTCGGCAGAATTTGGCATTTGGGCTGGAAACATCAAAAAAGCCGAGGGCAGAAATTGAGCAACGAGTCAATGAAGCCGCTGAACTTTTAGAGATATCTGAACTACTTGACCGAAAGCCCGGCCAGATGTCTGGTGGCCAGTGCCAGCGGGTGGCATTAGGCCGTGCCATGGTACGAAAACCGGAGGTATTTCTGTTTGACGAGCCACTGTCCAACTTGGATGCCAAACTGCGGGTTTCCATGCGGATGCGTATCAGTCGCTTGCATCGGCAACTGAAAGAGTCCGGCCGACCGGCCACCATGATTTATGTAACCCACGATCAGGTGGAGGCCATGACCATGGGCGACCGTGTCTGTATTTTGAAAAAAGGCGAAATTATGCAGGTGGACACGCCGATGAATGTCTACCATCGGCCAAAAAACAAGTTTGTAGCCGAGTTTATCGGTTCCCCGTCGATGAATATGCTCCCCGGAAAGCTTGTCCACAGTGGCGAGCAACTATGTATCAACACTCTGGGACAAACCTTTCCGCTACCTGTAGAACAACAGACAGCACTGGCCAACCACGCCGGTAAGATGGTATTCCTTGGTCTGCGCCCCGAGCACATTCGGATTGATAACCAGGATTCAAAATCCAGCGTTACAGCACATATCAATGGTATTGAGGAGATGGGTTCAGAAGCCTTTGTACACTTTGAGCTGAAAGGCCACTCGGTTATCTGCAAGCTGATCAGCCCCGAACACACCCTGCGCCATGGTTCAGAGCAAACTCTTAGCTTACGTATGGACAAGTGCCACATTTTCGACCATGAGACAGGTGTAAACCTCTCGCTGGCTCAATAAATACACGTTTTATTTCCAGATGAGTACTTCGGAACTTTAATGAATTTCTCTATTTCTACTGCAAAGCACACACTAAACAGCCAAGCATTATCGCTGTCGTTTAATTCCAGCAACGTATTACAGTCCATTCGGGCTGGCAATGTGATGATCAGCCAATTTGATACGCCGGAACTGGAATTGGCACTGTCTAATATATTCCTGCGGATTAAGGATGGTGAGCATCTTACCGTTCTTCCGCTGATGCATTATAACAATATGATGGAAACCCGCCGCGCTAATACTGGCGAAGTAATCTGGATCACACGCACTGAACAGCTTTGCGCTACCACTACTGTCGCTCTGGCCGCAGAGCGCAATACGGTATTTTTCTCTGTCCACGTTAGTAACTTGAAAGACTCCCAACTCACTTATGATTTGATCTACGGACAGGATATTGCTCTGGCAGATGAAGGTGCAGTGAAATCCAATGAGGCTTATTGCAGCCAGTATATCGATCACCAGGTCTTTAACATTAATGACTATGGATATGTGGTTTGCAGCCGCCAGAACCAACCCCAGAGCGTTGGCAATCCCTGGGTACAAATCGGTGCGCTGCAACCTGTCAGCCATTTTTCTACGGATGGCATGCAGTTCTTTGGTAAAAACTACAAGTTCAGCAACCAGCCAGAAGCACTCGGCAAGCCTGCTCTTGATGACAGTCGTTATCAATTTGAAATGGCTTACATTGCCTTGCAGACCAGTGATATCAATCTGGACATCGGTAACAGCAGCAATCACGTCTTTTATCTTGATTATCAACAGGACATGCCCGATGCCAATGTCAGCGAAGCCCTGTCGGTAGAAGCCATTAAACAGCATTACCGTACGTCTGCCCTGCTTGCCAGTGAGCCTGTTGACCTTGCCAGGCTGAAAGACAGCTGTCTGGTCAACCCGGAGTTTATTGTTGGGCAGCCACTTGCCAGCACAGAGATTACCCGGTTCTTTGGCGAACAGCGTCGTTTCCCTGAACAGAAAAATGGCGAACTGCTCTCTTTCTTCCGTGAAAACAGTGTCTATGTCACCTTGCAGGCCAAGGAACACTATTTGGAAAGAGCCACCGGGCACATGATCTCTTCTGGTAACAATCAGGATTTTACCAACCCGATCATGAGTTCTACCCATGGTATCTATGGCTTATTCAATTCTCATGTGGTGCTGGGCAATACCTCATTCAACAAATTGCTGGGAGTAGACCGCACCAGTCTCAATCTATTCAAGTCCAGCGGCCAGCGCATCTGGGTAAAAGATGGTGAAATCTGGCAACTGCTCACCATGCCTTCTGCCTATGAAGTTGGCGTCAACCACTCACTGTGGATTTATAAGCACCAGAACGGTTATATCCAGATTCGTTCTTTCAGCGCACAGTCTTCACCTGTTATCCAGCTGGATATTACTACTGAAGGCTATGACTATCCTCTTGAGGTGATGGTTACCCATCAGCTATTGATGGCTAACAATGAGCAGGAAAGCCAGGTACAGGTTCATCAACAGGGCAATTTGCTCCATATCAGTGGCGATAATGACCTGATCTCTTCTACCGTGCCAGAACTGAGTTATACGTTGCGTATGGACGACAACCTAAACACAGTATCCATGGTTCGTGATGACGGAGATGGTGCTATTCGTTACCTAATAATCAGTGGCCATGTAAGTCAGCAGGTTTCTCTTACCCTGACCGGTAGCCTCGAAGATCAAAAACAAAGTGCTGTTGATATACTGGATTTTGCAACAGAGACCCGCCTATACAACAATGCCCAGAACGGGTTGCTTAATCAGTTTCATCTGAGTTTTGAGAAAGACCCATACAATGCGGAAAAACTGAACGACACCATGCAGTGGTTCACCCACAACGCCTTGGTGCATTTCAGTACACCGCATGGTCTGGAACAGTACTCCGGTGCAGCATGGGGTACGCGTGATGTTTCTCAGGGTCCGTTTGAGTTCTTCATGTCCTTGCAACGTTACGATCGTGCCGCAGCTCTGTTGGAAACCATTTACAGCCATCAGCATCTAGAAACCGGTACCTGGCCACAGTGGTTTATGTTTGATCAGTATGCCCGGATTCAACAGGAAGAGGCTCATGGTGATGTCGTGGTCTGGCCCCTGAAGGCGCTGGCGGATTATCTGGTGGCAACCGGTGATATGGAGATTCTGGAGCGCTCACTGCCTTACACATCGATCGAAGAAGGTTTTGCTTTTACAGAGCAGACTTTCAGCCTGTTTGCCCATGTACAGCGCCAACTGAAACACATCGTCGATAACCTGATACCAGGTACCAGTCTCTCCTGTTATGGCGATGGCGACTGGGACGATACTTTGCAACCAGCCAACCAGTCACTGCGGGAAAATATGGTCAGCGGCTGGACCATTCCACTGACCCTGCAAACCCTGAAAACCATGAGTAAAGCGCTGACAGATCATGAGCAGTACGCTGATTTCGCAGATGAGCTGAACACGCTGGCCAGCAACATGGAGGAAGATTACCACCGTTACCTTATCAAAGATGGTGTGATTGCCGGATTTATACATTTTAATGAAGGCGACACTCGTCAGGTAGAATATCTACTGCACCCTGCTGACCAAAAGACCGGCATCAAGTATCGTCTGCTGCCAGGCTCTCGTTCCATTATTTCAGAGACTTTTAATCCTGAAATGGCTGAGCATCATATGACGATCATCAACGAGCATCTGCTCTGCCCGGACGGTGTGCGGCTGATGGATCGCATGGCAGAGTATAAAGCTGGCCAGCAAACCTATTTCAAACGTGCCGAACTGGCTGCCAATTTGGGCCGGGAAGTGGGCCTGCAATATTGCCACGCCCATATCCGCTTTATTGAAGCACTGTGTAAAATGGGCAAGGCCAGTGCCGTCTTTGAAAACCTGTACAAAATTATCCCAGTGGATATCCAGTCGGCTGTTGCCAACGCTGAGTTGCGCCAATCCAACGCCTATTTCTCCAGCTCTGATGGTAAGTTCAGCGACCGCTATGAAGCTTATGCCAACTTTCACAAGTTGAAATCTGGTGATGTACAGGTCAAGGGAGGGTGGCGTATCTATTCAAGCGGCCCCGGCATTTACATCAATCAGCTGATCAGCAGCGTATTGGGTATCCGTTACCAACAACAGTCTCTGGTGCTGGATCCAGTGATTGCCAAGTCTGTAGGTACGGTTACCCTGAATTTCAGAATCTGCGATAAACCATGCCAAGTTGTGATCCACCCGGAACAGGGTGAACACACACCACGCAATATCATCCTTAACGGTGAGTCACTGGTCTTTTCTGTGTTGGATAATCCTTATCGCAGTGGTGCTGCCCTGGTTGCCAGAGAACTGTTGGATAGCCGGTTATCAGATATTGAGAACCGATTGGAAATTTGGCTGTAATCCTCACCGCCTGCTTCCCAAAGAAGCAGGCACATCTTCATTAATCCAATGATAACGGCATGATGACACTGTGAAAGCGACCATTAAAGATGTAGCCAGAGAAGCGGGTGTCTCCATTTCAACCGTTTCTTATGCCATTAACGGTAATGACCGTATCAGCGATGAGACCCGTCAGCATGTGCTGGCGGTCGCCAAACAGCTTAACTACGTTGCCAACGGCAATGCTAAAATGCTTAAGCAAAAAAAGACCAGGGCCATCGGATTGTTCTTCAATTCCTGGTTTGGTCCAATTTACAGCGAGATTGTCAGGGGTATTGAACAGGGCGTTCATGCAAAGGGATATGACCTGCTGGCCTGTAGCCTTTATGGGGCAGAAAACTCAACTGCCTACAAATACCTTCGGGATCAAATGGTCGATGGTGCCATTATTCTCACCCATTCCTTTGATGATCAATTTCTGCAATCGGTGGCTTCCAGCGATTTACCATTAGTGGTATTAGACAGGGAAATCCGTGCTCCCCATATCTACAGCATACTGATCGATAACTTCGGTGGTGCTTTCACAGCAACCCAGGCATTGATCAAATCCGGTTGTGAGGAAGTTTACTTCTTCAGCGGTCCAGCTGACTCTTACGACAATCAGAAAAGGCAGGAAGGGTATATTGCTGCGCTGGGTTTTTCCAAAATACCAATCAACCCGGATTTCATTATTACGTCGGACTTCACCGAAGAGGGTGGCTTTGAACAAATGACCAACCTGCTGAAAAGCGGCGTGGTCCCTCGGGGTATTTTTGCTGGTAATGATGAGATGGCTCTCGGCATTATCCGCGCTGCCCGACACTATGGCCTGTTAATACCCGACGATCTCAAACTCATCGGGTTTGATAATATCCGTGAGGCGGCACTGGCGCACCCGCCCTTGACTACCGTTACCCACCATAAAAGAGAGATGGGGCTGCTGGCTGCAAATACTCTGTTCTCTGCTATGGCCAATGATGAAACAACGGATATGCTGAAAATTATTCCCACCACCCTGATCACAAGGGACACGATTTAATTTTTATTGAACTGTCATAGGTGCCAGTCACTCGGGGCACCAAGAAGAAGGTTTCGACAATGTATAAATGGATTGCACTGGCGTTAATCGTCATCACACCGATGACCTATGCCAGGGAAAAAATTGAGTTTATGGTGCCTTCCGGTAATTACATGACCTACGTATCCGAGGTTATTAAACCGGAATTTGAAAGCCGCTACCCGGATACCGAATTGGTAGTGACCAATGATGGAAACCTGGAAACCCGGATGGCCGCAGGTGACTATCCAAGCGTTTACGCCGGAGTTTTCGGCTATCAGGTGGCTCGTTACGCCAAGCTGGGCAGGCTCTCCTATCTGGATCAGTACCCCGGATTCAATCTCTTACGCCAGCGCATTGACCCCCTGTTCATGAAGGAAAACTTTGGTCGTCACTACTACATCCCCTGGCACGCTACCACCCAGATGATGATTTACAACAAGGAATTGTTTATTGAAGCAGGGCTAAACCCTGACCAGCCACCGGCAACTTGGGATGAGTTTTTGTCTGCTGCCGAAAAAATCAGCCAGCTTCCTACCAGACCAAATGGCAATACCGTTTATGGCACAGTGTTCTGGAACGACGCACTCTCTTGGGGCAGCTGGTACTGGAATATGCTAAGTCAGATCTATTACAACTTTAACAATGGACAGTACCAGCTGTTAAACCGCTACGGCACTCACCCGGTCTTTGATCGCGAAGATGCCGGAATGGTGGACTTCCTGAATACCATGAAGCAGGCTCAGGAACATGCTCCATTAACCATGGAGCAGAACTTTTTTTCCCGCAGCATCGGCATGTGGCTGCAATTTGGCTTTGGCTGGAAGGCCAATCTCAAAGACGCTGCCGGTGGCCCCATGCAGATTGGAGAAGATGTCGCCATTGCACCGATCCCTGTTCCCAAAGCCGGTATGACGCACTACTCCAACCTGGATGGCCGGGCATTGATGATGTTCAAGGGTAGCCGCTGGGAAGAGGAGCGCAGCTGGCAGTTGATAGAATTGCTGATGGAGCCGGAGATCAATCTGTCGGCTTGTAAAACCCTGGAACAACTGCCCACCCTGCACGCACTCCAGAATGATCCGTTTTTCCAGCAACCGGACGTAAAGCCTTTTGTTGAACAGCTAAATAACACGGTAATAAACGAGTCCTTCGCCAGCGCCTCAGATGTTGCCAACATTATTTTGCAGCACTACTCCAAAGTGGTGGTTAAGGGCGAAATGGAGCCAGAAGTGGCTGTAAGGGAAGCCGGAATTGAGGCAAGGGCATTGTTAAAGCAGTAACCCTTTACTGTTACAGGTCATTTTTCAGTCGTAAATTATACAGACCCACACCCATGAAACTAAAACAGAACTGGATACCGTATCTCTTTTTAACACCCTGGATTCTCTATTTCCTTGTGTTCTTGCTCTATCCGTTTTTCCTGTCATTCCAGAACAGCTTTCTGGACATCAACGTACTGAATCCGGAAAACACCCGATTTGTTGGACTGGGCAACTGGATCACCGTGGTGGCCGATGACAAGTTCTGGCTGTCATTGTTTAACGTTCTGTTTAACCAGATAATTTTCGTCACTCTTAGTTTCTTTATTGCCTTGGCTGCGGCCCTGATGCTAAACGAGATCAGTGTGCTGGCCAGCTTGTTCAGAACCATTCTGTTTGTACCAGTCATTACCTCCATTACTGTGGCCATGATTATTTTTGATTTCCTGGCGGCACCCACCGGTCCGGTGCAGAGTGCGCTGGTCAGCTCTGGCGTCATGGAGCAATCGGTATTCTGGAAATTTGAACAGTGGTTGCCAATGCCGGTGATCGCCGTGTTCAGTTCCTGGAAATGGTTCGGTGTGCAAATGATTATTTTCCTGGGTGGCATCGCGAGCGTCAACAAATCGTTGTATGAGGCCGCAGATCTGGACGGAGCCTCTTGGTGGCGCAAAGTGACTGCCATCACCCTGCCCATGATCAAGCCGCAAATTGTCTTTGTGCTGACCATTAATATCATCAACGGACTGCAAATGTTTGTCGAAGTCTTTATGAATTTTGACCTGCAAGGGGGGCCATACAATGCCGCACTGACTCCTGTTCTTTATCTCTACCAGACAGGTTTTGAACAGATGAAAATGGGCCAGGCTTCCACCATTGGTCTGTTGCTGGCATTGATTATTTACGCCCTGACCATGATGCAGATCAAACTTACCAGCAAGGGGGATCACTGATGTTGCGTATTACCAGACAACAGTGGTTAATCTACGGCGCATTAATTGTTGCCAGTATAGTCGTGCTCTACCCGTTCTTCTTCATGATCATCAACTCGTTTAAAACCGGGGCTGAGATCATGCATACGCCAAACGCACTGCCGACGGAATGGTCATTACGTGGTTATATCGATGTTTTTAACAGTGTCGATCTGGGGCGGATATTCCTGAATACCATCTTTATTTCTATATCCGTAACAGTGCTTAACTGCCTGTTTTCGTCCATGGTCGCCTTTGCCATTGTTAAAACCAATATGCCGGGCCGGGAATTCTGGCTGAAGATGATTCTTTCATCCATGATGATCCCGGCCATCCTGTTCACCATTCCGGTATATATGATGATGTACGACTGGGGATGGATTAACACGTATCGGGTGTTGATTATTCCCGGCTCTATCAGTGCTTACAATATCTTCTTGCTGGTTCAGTTTATGAAGCAGATTGATAACGCTTATCTGGAAGCAGCAAGAATCGATGGTGCCAGTGAGTTCCGTATTTTCTTCAAAGTGGTGCTGCCCATGCTGCGCCCTGCACTGGCAACAGTGGGGATCCTGACCTTTATGGGCGCATGGAACGATTTTATGGGGCCTTTGCTCTATATTCGTGATGACTCCATGTTGACTCTGCAAATGGCCCTGTTCAAGTTCCAGTCTGACGTTCCCGGTGGCAAGTTGGAACAGCTCTGGGCCATGACCACTATGATCGCAGTACCGGTGGTATTTGTGTTCTTCTTCCTGCAAAAGAACTTTATCAAGGCCTTTACTGGGGTGGGAATCAAGTGATGAGTGCCTGGAAAAAATTAACAGTCATTGCTCTCTTTATTGTAACGGCCTACAGCTCAGCATGGTTGGATGCTTACCGCCAATCCAGTGCCTACTTCCAATACGCCCAAGAGCAGCAAACCAATGGGGAATGGGTCACGGCCCTGAAAGGAATGAACAAACTGGAGTTACGCCTGGAAGACCCGTATCTGGGGGGCTATCAGCAGGTTATTGAGACATGGGAGTCGAGCGTACTTGGCCCTCAACCCGATTTTTACCGTCAGGCACTGGCATCAACAGAGGACATATTGCCCAAACTGACTGATCAGCAACTACTGGATTTTATCGAAATCTATATTCAGCTGGATATTCGCTATGTACCCGAGGCTGCGGCTGAACTACTGAAGCGGGCAAAGCGCAGTGATAACCAGTTGCTGGTAGCTGAAATGAGCGAATTTCTACAAGAAGCCTTTCCTGAGTTTTCCCAGAAGGCGGTGAGACAATGAAAACTGCGTTTGAAAACAAGCCTGAAAGTCATCCCAAAATGAATCATCCCTACCAGAACCCGGCTCTTGGGATTGAGCAACGGACTCAAGACCTACTTGGTCGCATGACCCTAACGGAAAAAATTGGCCAGCTTTGCCAGACCCCTATGCTGGATTTTGATGAAAACCGTGCACATTTCCTTGATGGCGTTCGACAGGGACGCTGGGGCTCGCGGATTTTGGCAGATACGGCTTGGGCGGGAAATGCCCCTGGGTTGACGGTTGATCCCACTGTACTTAACGAAATACAGCGGGTCGCCGTTGAAGAGAGTCGGCTAGGTATTCCCATGATCGTTGCCAGGGATGTGATCTACGGCCAGCAGACGGTCCTACCAATCCCTCTGGCTCAGGCGGCTTCCTGGAATCCGTCGCTGGTTCAGGACGCTTACCGGGGTATTGCCAGAGAGGCGGCTGCTCTGGGTATTCACTGGACCTTTGCCCCCATGCTGGATATTGTCCGCGACCCTCGGTGGGGCCGGATTATAGAGAGCAGCGGCGAAGACCCTTATCTATCCAGTCAGTTTGCCAAAGCGGTTGTTAAAGGCTTTCAGGGGGAATCTCTCGCCGATCAGGACTCTCTGCTGGCCTGCGCCAAACACTTCGTCGGTTATGGCGCAGCTGAAGGGGGGCGGGATTACGATACCACGGAAATCACCGACAACACCTTGCACAATGTCTATCTGCCACCGTTTCAGGCCGCCCTTGAGGCTGGAGTTGGTAGTCTTATGTCAGGCTTTAATGATCTGGGCGGTGAGCCGGTATCCGGAAGTCGACAGTTGATTAATGACTGGCTGAAGGGAACGCAGCAATTTGAAGGGCTTGTAATCAGCGACTGGGGTTCGATTTCCGATCTGGCATATTTTGGCGTGAGTAAGGATGGTGCCGCTGCAGCCTCCAGAGCATTGAATGCCGGAATTGATATGGCAATGACCAATGAAGCTTACGAAGACTATCTGGCAGCTTTAGTCGACAGTGGTGGCGTTGATATCGCCACCATAGACAATGCAGTCTGTCGAGTGCTGCGTGTCAAATTTCGTTTGGGACTTTTTGAGTCACCTTATGTAGATACTCATCGCCATACGAAAGTGATGCGCCATAAAGACCATATCACCTTGGCACAGGCGTTGGCCGAACAATCGTTGGTTCTGTTAAAAAACCAGAACGGAACCCTGCCAATCCCGCGATCTGGCCTGAAGGTTGCCGTTTTAGGGCCCCATGCACACTCCAGACGGCAACACCTCGGCTCTTGGTGTCTGGATGGTAAGGCAGAAGACGTGACATCCATTTATCAAGGGTTGGTGGCTGCTGCTCCAGATTTGGAAATATATACGGAACCGGCGGACTTCAGCGATGAGATGGTCGAGTGTGCCCGTCGTGCAGATGTTGTTGTGCTTTGTATTGGTGAGAGTCACCGTCGTACCGGAGAAGCCAGAAATATTGCTGAATTGGCACTGCCTGATGGACAGGAACAGCTAATTACTGCCATTGGCAAAACTGGTAAGCCCCTTGTGGTAATACAGTGTGGTGGTCGCCCGATTCCATCACCTGCCATTCAGCAATACGCCGACGCCCTGTTATTGGCATGGCAGGGGGGTACTGAAACCGGTCATGCTATTGCTAGGATCCTTGTGGGTGATACGTCCCCATCCGGTCGACTGCCCTTGACAATGCCACGTTGCACCGGACAGATACCGATCTACTACGGTCGCAAGCCGATTGGTAAGATGAGGGATTTTCAGGATTATCGCCCCTACAAGGATGAAAGTGCTGAGCCATTGTATCCCTTTGGCTTTGGCCTGACTTACAGCCAGTTTGATTACTCAAATCTGCGCCTTTCCCAGCAGCAGTTAAATTTCGGAGATGTACTTAACGTTACTTTCACACTGACCAATACAGGCAGGTATACAGCCACAGAGGTTGCGCAGTGCTATATCCGCTTAGCAGTAGCCGAAACGACCAGACCTCAACGGGAACTTAAAGATTTTGTCAGGGTTACACTTAATCCGGGTGAATCCCGAGAGGTAACAATGGCGATATCCCCAGAAAAAAGAACCTACTACGCAAATGGTCAGTGGAAAAAGTATTTAGGCCAACTCGAGGTTTCTGTTGGCCCGGATTCCGATGCAGTAATGAATGCCTGTTGTCAGGTAAAAGGGTAAGTCAGGCCATACTCAAATTGCCTTATATGGGGCAACTTATTGAACATACTGACCAATCAAGCCTATTGCCCCGTTGACAGGGGCTTTATTTTATCTGCTGCCTGCTCAACTCAATAAGTATGGCTTCCAACTCCTCCTGAAGTAGCTCTCCCACTTTTCTTGGATCATCCTCTGCCGCCAGCACATCGGCCATTCGATCAGGAATGGCCTGCAACTCATCCCGGATAATCCGGCCTGCCTTGAACGCATCCTGCCTTACTTTCGCCGCTTTGGTCAGTGTGCCGCTTTTTTCCTCGTACTCCAGCTTGGCCATCTTGGCCCAGAATGCCTCGCGCATAGTGCGAGCGGTCACAAAGTCAACGGCGCCTGGTTGTGCTGGTGCAAGCTCAGTGGTCTGGTCAGATCGGATAAGCGACACAGGATCAGCATTGGCTTTCATGGCCTGTTCAGCTTGTGCTGAATCCACCTTGCCATTGTTCAGTTTCACAATGCCTTTTTTGATCAGTTTGGTGACGTAAGCCTTGGTGAAGCCTTGTTGCCGGGCAAATTCCGCTTGTGACATCAGCGCCATGGGAGGTCATACCTGTGGCCATTTCAGGCAATGTGGACATTCGTCTTGAATTTTCTCGACAGATCGTGGCCATCACCTATAGAGCTACTACGACAACAACAAGATGAATCAATAAAGGACGTATTTATGAATGACATTGCCACGTTAAACGATGCCGTACGACAGTCCCTGGTCAATCTGGAGGTGAAAAACAGCCTCGCCGTGATCAATTGCCGGTACGAGATCATGATGACTGCCAACCTGCAAAATACCATTGACGACACGGTGGGTTTGCTTCGCGCTGTTGCCGAGTTCGACCAGTTCAATGAGCAGAATGATCCCTATGGCGAACACGATTGTTTCCGCTTCAAGTTTGAAGATGAATGGATCATTGCCAAGTTTGATTATTACGCCCCGGACATGGAGCACGGCTCGGAGGATGCCACTGACCTAACCCGAACCGTTCGGGTACTGACCATCATGCTGGCCATCGACTATTAATAACGGAGAAAACAGCCATGAATAATGAAGCCCAATTGATCACCCATTACTATTTCTGTACTGGCGTTATTGACCGATTAAGCAACCA
>JAKROC010000092.1 GCA_024509075.1 Endozoicomonas sp. | reverse complement strand
GCAGGGGCATTGTCAGAAAACCGTTCTATCACCCAGTCATCAAGAGCAAGAGTAACCGGCTCATCTGCCGGTGCCTGTGAACAGACCAGCAGGATCAAGCGTGGTGCGGCTAAAATGGGGCTGGATTGCAGAATTGCTGCTCCTGCTGCTTTTTTCCTGACCCTGCCCTGGTCACGCAGTGCCGGGAAATTGCCCTGACTACAGGGGCCAGGATTACGGTGACCGATTGTGTTGATATAGCTGTGGCAGATTGCGATTTTCTCTACACCGATGTATGGGTGGTGAGCCCATGTCTGCCTGGGATGACAGGGTAACAGCGATGATGCCCTTTCAGGTGAATGCGTCGGTGCTGGCAAAACGGGCAATGCCGATGTCCGCTTTATGCACTGTTTGCCCACTTTGCACAATGCCGATACGCAAGTCTGGCAGAGACATTGTTGCCAGGTTTGCCATGAACGCTCTGGAAGTGACCGAGGCCGTATTTGAATCTGAGGCGTCCATTGTTTTTGACCAGGCAGAAAACCGTTTGCACACCATTAAAGCTGTGATGGTGGCGACATTGGCTAATGGTGTCGTGTAAGTAACTGGTAATGAAAACGTTTTGGAACTAACCACGCCCTCCACAATTTGTTGTTGTGCCAGAACATCGTAGCAGCAGGCGTTTTATTGACCTGCTGTTCAGGCAGAAGTCTGCGAAACCCGTGGAATTGTCTACTTTATATATTAATGATTTACCGTCGCTGCCTTGGTTCCGCCCGGACTGGAGTTCAGTTCGCGGTTGCGCAAGGGAACGCGGCAGCGCTTTGACAAGTCGCTGTGCTGGTGTTTGTCGGTTTTGATATATACCCAATGGATTTCATGTTGCTACGCGGCGGCAATTGAGCGAAGCCTTTATGCCCTCGGGTGCCGGGAGCGTAGAAATACTACGTGACCGGGGTGAGCGAATACCCTAAAGGGCACAAGTGCAGCCAACAAGGTAGCAACTTGAAAGGCGACGGGTATACGTCGGTCGGCCTGTTTTGCATTTGTGGATAAGTTGTGGGTAGTTTGTGTCCCCAAATAAGGTCCGACAAATGAAACTGCTTGTTAATTGCATATAGTACCGCCTGGCTCTTTGCCGATTTAGCCGGTAAATTGCCAAGCCCAGAATGCACTCTCCTTTTCACTTTCCCAGCAGTATAGAGGAGCAGCAATGCCCCAGAGCCTATTGCGATACACCAATATTCTCAGCATCGTTGGTGACCTTATTCGCGTACATGTACCCAACCTGGCTGAGGGTAACGCCCAGGCCAACTACGGAGACCTGGCGCTGATTGAGCAGGATGGACAGACCTACTCCATGGCCCAGATCATCAAGATTGACCACGAAGAAGTTTCGTTACAGGTCTTTACCGGTACCAAAGGGTTGTCTACCGGGGCGTCGGTCTGTTTCCTCGGTCAGCCGATGAAAACCACCTACTCCCCGAATATTCTCGGGCGAATCTTCAACGGTGCCGGTGAGTCAATCGATGGTGGCCCTGCACTGGAGCAAGACCCGAAAGTGGAGATCGACGGCCCATCGGTAAACCCGGTACGTCGGGTACTGGCCTCACGCATGGTGCGTACCAACGTACCTATGATCGACGTGTTCAACACGTTGGTGGAATCCCAGAAAATCCCTGTTTTCTCCGTGGCCGGTGAGCCTTACAACCGCTTCCTGGCCCGTATTGCTATCCAGGCCGAAGCCGATGTGGTGGTGTTTGGTGGCATGGGTCTGATCTTCGACGACTACCACTTCTTCAAAGAAGAGTTCGAGAAAAATGGCGTATCTTCGCGTACTGTCATGTTCACCAACCTGGCTTCCGATCCAACGGTTGAACGACTATTGACGCCTGATATGGCGCTGGCAGTGGCTGAGCACTTCGCCGTGGAAGAGTCCAGGAAAGTACTGGTACTTCTCACCGACATGACCTCCTACGCCGATGCCATGAAAGAGATCGGTGTGGCCATGGACAAGATTCCGGCCAACCGGGGTTACATGGGTGACCTTTACTCCCAGCTGGCCCGTCGTTACGAAAAAGCCTGTGACTACAAGGGCGCAGGTTCTGTAACTATCCTGGCAGTAACCACCATGCCGGGCAATGATGTAACTCATCCGGTACCGGACAACACCGGTTACATCACCGAAGGTCAGTTCTACTTGCACGACGGTCACCTGGACCCATTTGGTTCCCTCTCCCGTTTGAAGCAGATGGTGCAGGGTAAAGAGACTCGCGAAGATCATCCGGCCATCATGAACACCATGATCCGTTTCTACTCCGATTCGGTGAATGCTGCCCAGAAGCAGGCGATGGCCTTTGAACTGTCGAGCTACGACCTGAAAACTATCAAGTTCGGCAATCTGTTCAAGCAGCGCTTTATGTCCCTTGAGGCCGTCATGTCGCTGGAACAGGCACTGGACAAGTGCTGGGAGACCATGGCCGAATGCTTTAGCCCGCAGGAGACGCTGATGAAGCAGAGCCTGCTGGAAAAATACTGGCCAAATCCCGAGCAGCTCAGTGATGCCGAGCGTGCTGAGGAAGCCTCAGAAGCTGAGGCATAACCACTATGGCCAAGGTAGCTCTCAACAAAAGCTCGCTAAACAAAGAGAAGCGCAGTCTCAAAACCTACAATCGTTATCTGCCGGCGCTGGAGCTTAAACGTCAGCAGTTGATGATGGAACGCAAGAAGGCGGAAGAAGCCCTGGCCCAGACCCGTGAGGAGCTGGCCGATGTGGAACGGTTGGTGCACCAGCAGTTACCCATGCTTGCCCGTCAGGATGTGCAGGTTGAAAACCTGGTCCGGGTGACCGGTGTGCGCCTGACTGAGGAGAATATCGTCGGTACAGCGGTTCCGTTGGTTGAGCATATCGAGATTGCGTTGACACCCTACAGTGACTTGGCAAAACCCCATTGGGTAGATTATCTGGTGGAGCTGTTGCAACAGATGGTGCGCTTGCAGATTGAGCTGCAAGTACGCCAGTTGCGCCATAAGGAGCTGGATAAGGCGACGCGCACCACATCTCAGCGTGTCAACCTGTTCTCCAAGGTACTGATCCCCAGAACCCGCAAGAACATCCAGAAAATCCAGGTCTACATGTCGGACCAGGACCGCGCCAGCGTGATGAACGCCAAACTCTCCAAGGGCAAGGTTCTGGCTCAGGAAGCCAAGGGAGGTCATTCGCAGGCGAGTTAAGCTGCGAACATTGATTATGGCGATTAAACACCTTAAGAAGATGACCATTTACGGGTCTGGTCGGGAGAAAAGCAGCATCCTCAGGTCGCTGCAATCTCTTGGTTGCCTGCACCTGATTCCGCTGATCGACAAGCCGGTGGATATGCAAGTACAGCCGGCCGAGGCCAGTGAAGCGAAAGCGTGGCTTGAGCGCAGCCCAAAGCAGCGCCGGCAGATAAGTAACTTTCGTGAACGGCGCGACCTGGTTCGCGTAGACGATATTGTTCATATGATTCTGGGGAACAAGTCGAGATTTCGCGAGCAGTCCGATATCCGCGACAAGCTGCAGGAACGCATACGTGATGTCCGCCCCTGGGGGGATTTTACCTTTCCGGCATTGTCCGACCTGAACCAGCAGCGGCTCTGGTTCTACGTGCTGCCCAACGGTGAACTGGCGGGCCTGTGCGATTCACTGCAAAGGTGCGAACTGCCCTGGGAGTTGATCCATCAGAGCCAGAAAGACAGTTACGTCATCGTTATCTCGGACAAAGAACCGGAAGAAGGATTGCTGCCTGTGCAGCGCTCCCACGTGGGCAAGATTCCCCTGTCCCGTCTTGAAGAAATGCTTGATGAGGCAGAGGATGCCATCGAAGACCTGCTCGCTGAGCGTGAAGCGCTGACTCGTTGGCACTACCTGCTCGATCAGGTGCTGGCAGCACGTACCGACAGCGCCGAGCTGCAACAGGCCACCAGTGGCACCCTGGATGAAGACGACTTCTTTCTGGTACAAGGCTGGGTGCCGGTGTCTGATCAGGAGCAGGTGGAGGCGTTTACCAGAGCTCATGGCGTTGCAGCGATCTTCGAAGAGCCGGCGGCAGACGACAATCCTCCAACGTTGCTGGAAAAAACTGCCGCTACTGGCGGTGGGGCGGATGCCCTTGGTTTTTTCCAGACGCCCAACTATCGCTCCTGGGACCCGGGCAATGTGGTGTTTTTCTCATTCTCGCTGTTCTTCGCGATGATCATGAGCGATGCGATGTACTGCCTGATTTTCGCCCTGATCATCTTCCTCTGCCGGGGCAAGATGAAAGACAGCGAAGCCGGTCGTCGTCTGATGAATCTGGGCTACTTTATGTCCGGTCTGGGCGTGGTCTGGGGAGTGTTGATTGGCAGCTACTTTGGTGTCGCCCCGGCGCAGGGAACATTCCTTGGCAAACTGGCGATGATTGACCTGAATGATTATAACGCCATGATGAAGCTGTCAGTGGTGATCGGTGTTGGGCACCTGATCGTTGCCAACGTGATGAAGGCGATGGTCAATCGCTGGTCTGATACCGCTCTGGCCCCGCTGGGCTGGGCCGGAATGATGGCTGGTGGCCTGTGCCTGTGGCTGGGCATGAGCGGTACTTTGCCGTCGTTCTTTGCCAGCTTCATCGGCCCCGGTTTGCTGGTCATTGGCGGCCTGCTGGTGTTCCTGTTCTCCAGCGATCGGGAAGTGACCTCGATCAGAGATCTGCTGCTGCGCATGCTCGATGGCCTGAAAGCGGTCTACAACATCACCGCAGCGTTCGGCGACGTTCTCAGCTACATGCGTCTGTTTGCTCTGGGTCTGTCCGGTGCGTCGCTGGCCATGACCTTTAACTCACTGGCGGCTAATGTGCTCACTTCCAGTCCGGTGACTGGGGTGCTGTTTGCCGGTCTGATCCTGTTGCTGGGCCACTTGCTCAACTTTGCCTTGTGCATCATGAGTGGCGTGGTACACGGCATGCGTCTGAACGTCATTGAGTTTGTTAACTGGGGTCTGTCTGACGAAGGCTACCCATTTAAAGCATTTAGTTCTAAATCAACTTTTAATCATCAAGATAAGTTAGAGGATTGACAATGGAAGCACTGATTATCGCACTGGGTTGGGTAGGTGTGTTTGCGCCGGTTGCTCTGGGTGCTGTGGGTTCTGCCATCGGTTGTTCGGTGGCGGGCCAGTCCGCCTGTGGTGCCATGCTGGATGTGGAGAGTGGTTATGGTAAGTTTGTTGGCCTCTCAGCTATGCCGTCTTCCCAGGTAATATACGGCATTGTAATTATGTTTACCCTCAGCGGTATCGGCGTGACGCTGGCTAGTGCTCCTGGTCTGTTTGGTATCGGTCTGTTGACTGGTATTGCCCTGATGTACTCTGCCGTCTACCAGGGACAGGCTGTGGCAGCGGCCATCAACGCCTCCAAGAACAAGCCGGAAGTGTTTGGTCTGTCTATCGCGCCAGCGGCGATTGTTGAGGGCTTTGCGGTATTCGCCTTCGTATTCGCCCTGGTCATGGGGCAGGGCATTGCTGCCTGATGATTTGCTGGCACCGCAGGACAATCGCCTTGCGGTGAAACAATCTTCAGCCTCATAAGTACAGGGTTAGATAATGAGTAGTGCAGACAAGCAAACAACCATTTCCGTTGGCGTTCAGGAGCTGATCGAAAAGCTGCGTAACCAGGGTGTCGATAGTGGCCGTCATGAAGCGGGCAAGATCGTTGCTGACGCTGAGGTCCAGGCCGCAACCACCATTGCTGATGCTGAACAGCGTGCTGCTGCCATCATCAGCAAGGCCCGTGAAGAAGCCGACTTTATCACCAAGGCGGGCAAAGAAGCGCTGCAGCTGGCTGAGCGTAATGCCATCCTGGAACTGAAAGACTACCTGCTCGACAAGTTCTCCGGTCAGATACGTGCTGTAGTGAGTCGCTCTATGGAGAGCGAAAAACTGCTCGAAGCGATGATTCTTGAAGTGGCCGGGCAGAACCATCTGCGTGGCGAACAGAATATCGAAGTGATCCTGCCCAGAAAGGTCATCGGTGTTGATGAACTGCGGGATAATCCAGAGCTGCTCAAAGCCGGTGGCCTGCTGGAGTTTGCCATGAAGCGTGCCAGCACCATGCTTGAGGAGGGCGTGACCTTCAAAGTGGGTGACGCTAACCAGAGTGGCATCGCCTTTCGCCTGAAAGACAAAGACATTCAGGTGGAGCTGACCGACGAAGCCGTTGCTGCCGTCCTGCTTAAGCACCTGCAGCCACGTTTCCGCGCCCTGCTCGAAGGCATTATCAAGTAACCTGTGATGTCGGTGGCAGGCTCGCTTCTGTCGTCCGACACAGCGTCACTCACAGCAGTTACTGATTTGCCCTGGTCCTGAGGAGAATGCAATGGCAGAAAATGCCTACTATACCCTGCTGACGTCGCTGCCCCATATTGATTCACTGTTCAACAGCAAGATTACCCCCATCTCCCGGATACAGTTGGATCGTCGTTTGTCCATGTTGTCCACCGCTGATCGTGACACCCTGGTCAAAGTCGAACAGCTGGTGCACTGGAGTCATCTGGGTGAGGAGATCAAAGAGGATTATCTGATCAATCTGGCCGAGCGCCTGTTGCAGCAGCTTGATAGCCCCGACCTGAAAGAGTTGGTCACCTGGCGGCTGGATATGCGCACTATCGCCGCAGCACTGCGCCGTAAGGCTCAGGGCGTTCAGGCACCGACGACAGCCAAGTGGAGTTACGGCAGCCGCTACGCTTACATCCGGCGTAACTGGAGTCACCCGAATCTTGGTTTGCAAAATGCCTTTCCATGGATTCCGGTGGCGGTGGATTGTCTGGCGAAAAAAGATTATCTGACGCTGGAAAAAACCATAATGGAAGCGGTATGGAACAAGCTCAATGAGCTGGGTGCTCATCATCGTTTTGATTTTGAAGCCGTGGTGATCTACCTGCTGCGCTGGAACCTGGTGGCCCGCTGGACTGCCTACAATGGCGATGAGGCCGTGGTGCGCTTCGCTGAGCTGACCCGGCAGGCGTTGGGCGATTTTGCCCACCAGTTGCCCGGGTCTGTGCGATAGTAAAGCTCAGACACATCACGCTCGCTGACGATTTACGACAACGGTTATACATATGACTGAACAGACAAAAACAGAACTGATGCAACAGGCCTCTGCCCGGGTGGTAGCGGTAATGGGTGATATCATCACCATCGAGAGCATCACCATGGCCAGCGGTGAGAAGAAGCCGCTGGTAAAAAACGAGGTGGTCTACGTACTGCCGGGTCGCCGTGCCAACGAAGCGGTTGAAGAGCAGCTGATGGCTGAGATTCTGCGGGTTCGGGGTAATACTGCAGACATTCAGGTGTTCGAAGAGACTCGTGGCGTCGCCGTGGGCGATATGATCATCCAGACCGGTCAATTGTTGTCCGTTGACCTTGGTCCGGGCATTCTCAGCATGATCTACGACGGTTTGCAAAACCCGCTGGAACAACTGGCTAACTTGCATGGCAGCTTCCTGCAACGGGGTGTGCAGGTGCAGTCCCTCGACCATACCCGGACATGGGCGTTTACCGCTGTGGCCAAAATCGGTGACCGACTGCACGCGGGTGAAACCTTCGGAACCGTGCCTGAAGGCCGCTTTACTCACAAGATAATGATTCCGTTCGACACGGTTGGCGAAGTGGAAGTGGTGTGGATTCAGGAAGGCAACTTTACCGTTGATACCGTCGTTGCCCGAGTTCGCAATCAGAAGGGCGAAGAAGTGTCCCTGAACATGTTCCAGAAGTGGCCGGTGCGTAAGTCCATTGCCGAAACGTTGGCAGGCAAGGGCAAGACCCAGCGCCTCTACCCGGATCAGCCACTGATCACCACCACTCGTATTGTCGATACCTTCTTCCCCATTGCCCGGGGTGGCACTGGTTGTATCCCCGGACCGTTTGGTTCTGGCAAGACGGTATTGCAGCACGGCTTCTCCCGCTACTGTGATGCCGATATCGTAATCGTAACTGCCTGTGGTGAGCGGGCCGGTGAGGTGGTAGAAACCATCGAAGAGTTCCCACACCTGCAAGATCCTAAGACCGGCGGGGCACTGATCGACCGCACCGTTATTATTTGTAATACGTCGTCTATGCCGGTAGCGGCCCGGGAAGCGTCTATCTACACGGGTCTGACGCTCGGTGAGTACTACCGTCAGATGGGTTACAACGTACTGGCTCTGGCTGACTCCACCTCCCGCTGGGCTCAGGCCATGCGGGAAACCTCCAACCGCCTGGAGGAGATTCCCGGTGAAGAGGGCTTCCCGGCGTATATGGACTCCGCTATCAAAGGTGTTTACGAGCGCTGCGGTGTGGTGCGCAACGAAGACGGCGAGGAAGGCTCGCTGACCATGATCGGCTCCGTATCACCTGCCGGTGGTAACTTTGAAGAGCCGGTCACTCAGGCTACGCTGAACACCGTCAAGGCGTTCCTCGGTCTCTCTTACGATCGTGCGTACAAGCGTTTCTACCCGGCCATCGACCCGCTGATATCCTGGTCCCGTTACCTGGATCAGCTGGAAGGCTGGTACGCCAAAAACCTGTCTCCTGATTGGGTAAGCAACGTCAGGGAGATGCAGGATTTGCTCGTCAGAGGTGACAGCATCAATCAGATGATGCAGGTAACCGGTGAAGAAGGTATCACTCTGGACGACTACGTGACGTTCCAGAAGTCCTATCTTCTGGACATGGTTTACCTGCAACAGGACGCATTTGACGATGTGGATGCTTCCTGCCCGATTAACCGGCAACAGGAAAACTTTGAGCTGGTGGTCAGCCTGATCCGCCAGCGTTACACCTTTGCTGACAAAGAAGAGGTGCGCGACTACTTTATGAAACTGACCGGTATGTTCAAGAACATGCATTATGCCCATCACGCTTCCCTTGAGTACAACAACTATATGAGCCGTATTCAAGAGCTGCGCGGTAAGTATGCTGCTGGAGCCTTAGCTGCCTGACGCACCTGTATACCCGTCGCCTTTCAAGCTGCTACTTTGTTGGCTACGTTCGCTCGGCAACTGCTCCATGCGTTGCTCTACCTCCTGCATCCATGCAGTCGTCACCCCGGTCACATAGTATTTCTATGCTCCCGGGGCTTCGCGCACTTGCCGCCTCGAATCAACTTGAAATCCATTGGGTATATACAAACGACAGCTGGCATCAGTTGTCGTTTGATTGCAAGAGCTGTCCTCAAGGGGTTTAACCTGATCGAAGTTATTTTGGGACAGTTCCTCACCTTTTTTTCAATCCATCCACTGCACGGATATAATTGGCTCGTTCGAAGGCTTCCGGGTTGGCCACCGACTGTTGGCTCATCGCACCACGCATCTGTGCCAGACTTGTGAACTCCCGTTGTTTTAACCACACCTCCAACCCTTTAAGCAACACTGAAACATAATCCGTGCCGTTCTGTATGAGCGCCGATGCCAGCATGATCACGTCCGCACCAGCCAGTAAGTATTTGATGATATCCTCATGGTCATAGGCTCCGGTGTTGGCTGCCAGTGAAGCACTGATATTACCATACAGAACACTGATCCAGCGCAGAGGAATGCCAATGTCCCCAGCTTTGCTGATGGGCCAGCGGGGTTCCACAAGCATGGTCTTGAGGTTGAAGTCCGGTTGAAGCATCCGGTTAAACATCACTAAGGCATCAATGCCTATCTGGTCAAACTGCCGGGCCATATGGCCAAAAGCACTGAAGTAAGGATCTATTTTCAACGCTACAGGAATGGTAACGCTGCTCTTTATCTGTTGGGCAATGTCCAGATAGAGCTCTTCAACCTGGCGGCCAGTAATATCAAGCGACGGTGGGTTATAGTAAATATTCAGTTCAATACCGTCTGCACCTGCTTGTTCGATCTGCCGGGCGAAGTCTGTCCAACCTCCCTGTGAGCAGCCATTCAGACTGGCAATCACCGGAATATTTACAGCTGCCCTGGCCTTGGCGATCTGGTCAAGGTACATCCGGGAGTCATGCTCCAGAATTTTCTCCATAGGCGTGGCTGATGGAAACAGGTCGTTAATGGCAGGGGATGCCTGTTCTTCGTGGCGGATCTGTTCTTCAAACAGCGAGGGTAATACAACGGCGGCAATGCCAGCCTGTTCCAGGCGTTGAATGCTTTTTATGGTAGATGTCAATGGACCGGCCGAAGCAATCAGCGGGTTTTTCAGGTTTATCCCCATGTAATGGCTGGTTAAATCCATCGTATTCTCCTTGTTGAACCGGTGATCTGGCGATTCCCTTGCAGGAACGGAAACCACAGCAGCAGGGATAGCCAGCAGACGGTCACCCCCGGGGCTCATAAAAATTACATTGGGTTAGCGTACAGAACCGAAAATCGATCGATTCCATTGATTGCCTTGGATTATACGCGGCCAGTGTCCGCTGTACACTGCCGGGTATTGTGTGGGAGACGCCGATGATGACTGCCCGGTTATGTTCTGTCTTGCGGATAGCCGACAATGAGAGTTACGTACCGGGCAAATATTGCCATAAATGAGATTGCTTCCCGATAAAATGCTATTGCTGACCAGTACATCACTTCAATGCTTTTGGCAGGTTCCGTTCATCTTGAGCCAAGTCGAAGGATGGAGATGTAGCACTTCGACTCCTCCGAGTGTGAATGGGGTTTGAAGCATCAATTCCATTGAAATCATTTGCTGGCCAAAATATTGCCATTTGGTAGCTAAAAAAAAATAACTATGCAAAAAATTTATTACCCTTGTTATTAAATTCAGTACTATTCTGCCCCATCAGGAAATAATGATGAATTTCAGGATGGCCGCATGAGGTATAACTGTTTTATTTCTTGTGGCAGGCAATAAAGAGCTTAATTGAGTACATAGTCCAATAGTGCACCAATTCTTATTGATAAAGCCAGGATGTGCCTGATTATGAAAATCCCGCTTGTCTATCTACCCAGTCCCTGTGCTTACGTGATCAGAGTTGTTTTGTTTCAACTTTATTTATAAAGCAATCAAAAGAGTACCGTTGTTAACTGGCTGGCAGGAAATGACGTCAGGCAACAAGTGGTATTAATAATTTTTTTAACAGAATTGATGAGGATGAAAAATGCAAGCTCCGAAGTTAATTCCAACGACACCGATGGTTTCTGCCGAAAATATTTTGCATGGGGTAGACGATGATGTACGACGAAGTATGCTGGGTAGTCACAGCGTTGCTCCGGCAGAGCTACAGAAGTTGGATAAATTAGAGAGCTTTCAGCGCAGTGGACTGGTGGCTATGAAAGATCATGAAGCTGCCAGCAAAAGTAAATTGTCGTTGGCCGGATCAGCCACCAAGGGGTTTTTCAAACTATTGTTGTCGTTCAAAATTTTTCAGACAGCAGCGGACGGTGCGCTGTTTTTACATGGGCGGCTGACTAAAGAACCGTTTCACGCCAAAATGGATGAAAAGCTTGAGGGGGTTATGCACGATCTTTCCAAAGGTTATACGGCAGATATCTCCAAGTTTGATCCTGAGTCATACATTGCCTGTATGGATAGCTTTGTCCTGGGTGAAAATATATCGTTACCACGTGATCCTCTGGCTGATTTAAATAAGCTATTGGTGGAAATGCTCATAAGTTCCAATGATGACGATTGGACGGTAGAGAGTAAAGTCAGGGAGTTTTTGCAGAAAAATCAGTCTGTGTTGAATAATGCCCGTTTGGGTTTGGATGAGGCTGTTGTTTCGGAAATAACAAAAGGCAATGGTATTTTGACTCCAAAGATTCTCCTGGCCAAGCTGGTTACAGAAATGCGAAAAAACAGCGGTAACCCTGATGGTGGTCTCATAAAAGGGTTTGTCGGTGATTGCAGGAAAACAGTTGAGTTTTATGATCAATGCACTGCCATGTCGCTTTATGGCAAATCAGTGGTCAATATGAAAATTCTGGAAGCGGCAGCTCGCAAAGAGATGACTAATCTAGAACGTTGTCGCAATATTCTTGATGTGTCTACCGATTTTTTGATGTCTTTTGTTCCGTTCATCTATATGTTTGTTGTTGCAAACATGATTATTGACCGTAATGTTTCTGGTGCTACCAAAACAGAAAACTTCAATGAGTATATGGATGAAAACTTCAGTCATCTCAATGAGACAGTTCTGGGACAAATTAAAGACTTTGCCGGCAACTATTTTACTACTGGCAAAGTAGACGAATTCGGTCTGAAGTGGGGTAACCTGATGCCAACGACCATGGCCATCAGTTTGTATTTCCTTAGTACCTTCAGGCTGGGTATTACCATTGTTTCACCGAAAAATGAGTCTACTTATGTTAACCACGCTATTGAGCGACTGACGGATACTTACAAAGCCATCATAAGTTCGTCAGGCAAAGAGCAGCCACCACAACTTTCTCCCGGTGGGGCAGGGGGAATGGAACCGCCTGCTGACCAGCATGTACTTCCAAAGCTGTATCAAGGGGAGCCGGTACCGGCGCAGGTCGAGACATCAGCTGTGGCAGATTCTCCGAAACAGCCAGTCGGCGAAGAGCAAATTGCCGATGGCTCAGCAGTAGATGCTGGAAGCGCCGTGGAGATGACCCCAGCCGAAACAGTTCCGCCAGAGTCAGCACAGCAGCAGGCAACCGATTTGCCCGCCGGGCAGGAATCCACTGTGCAGGGAGGCAGTGTGTACGAACCGGCAGTGGATGCGTCGGCCGGGCAGGAGCCGGCAGCACAGGTAGCCGGTGGGGATGAGTCGGCAGAGCAGGAGCCGGCAGCACAGGTAGCCGGTGGGGATGAGTCGGCAGAGCAGGAGCCG
>JAKROC010000091.1 GCA_024509075.1 Endozoicomonas sp. | reverse complement strand
GGCTCATTTAGCTATCAGAACCAGACCGCCATGCAGGTGGTAGCCAAGGTCGCAACTACAGCCGGATCAGTGATTATCCCTAGCCGTGATAATGACCAGGTGAGCATTCAACCCCGATACCCGGCCAGCCCTTGGCACTGGAATACCGCTACGATGGATAAGATCATTCCGGCCAGTATGGTCATTAGTTTGAGCGCCAACTGGCGACCGGAGCAGGCTTACAATGCGGTCTATGTTTCCGGGACTAATGCAGGCGTGGCGGTCAACGTCAAACGAACCGGTTCCAATGGCGATAACCCGGCTCCCGATATTCTGGAAGACTGGCTCACCGAAACGCAGGTAAATACCGAGCGTGGCCGAAATGAGCTGGCCAAGGGTGGCAATCAGAGCATTACCACCATCGAGCTGCCATTGACCGATACCAACACAGCACCCGGGTTAATTGAGCCGGGGATGTTGGTGGAAATTCAAGATATAACGGGGGATTGGCAGGGGCTGTGTCTAGCGACCAGTATCAGTGCTGGAGGCGTGGGAACCGTTATTCAAAGCATTGAATTGGAGAGGCACTACTAATGGCAACCACTAACATCTGGCAGCAGTTCAAAGCGCTTATTCCTGAAGGTGTGCAGATTGTGGCTACCATTACCGCCAATAACGGCAATGGCACCAGCCAGGCAAAGCTTAGAGATGGCTCGGTTATTGCGGTTAAAGGGGAGTCTGTGGGTGTTGGGGAAAAAGTATTTATTGAAAAAGGTGAGATCAAAGGTACTGCGCCGAGTTTGGCGCAGTACGAAGTGGAGGTTTAAGTTAAAGCCCAAGATCCCTTAAAGATTGCTGATGATCATTGACCCAGGAAGTCGGACCATTAGTACTTCGCCCCCTAAGTGTACAGGCAGCTGCACTGGGGCTACTGAACTCATAATCTTCGGTGAAGACATAACAATTATCACTTTCCGCGAGTATGCCTTTTTCAATTAGCCTGGTTCTACTGGCCCGCAAGCGTTCAGGGCAAGAATTAACGGGGTGTTCAACCGCCTGTGAGTCTTTAAAAACGGTAAAGCCACCCTCAGAGCGCTTACCAGTTGCCATAAGCGAGCCTTTGACCTTGCAATGAAATAACGATGCACTCTCTGATGCAAAAGCGGTAGTGGTACTGCCAGACTTGGTGGCTGGCAAAGAATATACCAAGTGGTGAATCCCCAACACAGGCAGTAACTGCAACATGCGCTCAATATAAACATCCATTTCTGCACGATCCGCTTCAGGCAATGAAGAGCCACTTGCAGCATTATTCATGATAATGGTTCGCTTATTAGTTTGAGCCAACTGAATCAGTTTTCCCTCTATATAGCGTATATGGGCTTTCGTCAGGTTATCGTCTTTGCTGACAAAGGCAGAGGTATGAATCCAGTAGTCTTTTTCCTCATTTTTGGCATGCTGTTTCAGCCGCTTGGAAACGTCCTCTGCTTCGCCTATATAAAAAACCGGATCTCCAGACTCAGAATCAGTGCCCGTTAGCAGATAAACCCCTGGGCTGCCCAACTCTGGCCGAGTCAGAAAATCATCAAGATCACTTCGAGGTCCGGCAATGGCCTTGCCTGTCCAATTGGAAATTTCGGCGGTACGCAGTCCGGTTGGGCTGCCTTTGACAAGGAACAGTTTGATGGTGGCTGGCTGCATATGCGTGAGTCATGATCAATGAATGTTCAAGGCATATCGACTCAATATGCTTGATCATTATTAATTGATAATTGTTTATGGCAATAAATCCAATCAAACTGGGCTTTAGAATGGTTCGGTCATGACTGTAAAAGGCAAGTTCATTTCAGAAGGGCAAAAGCAAACATACAGAATAGTGTGGTAAACATTACTGCGTCTGAGCTGACGCAGTATAGAAATAGATTATTAACCACCCAATATCGAAACTAAAACGCTTTCATTTTAAATAAACGACCATCATCTCCCTGATCATGCAGCTTTCTGATGATTTTCTGTTCATCAATCGGCATTTTATTACCGTCATCCAATAGTGGGATATCGCTGTCATGAATAGTGACAATAAGCTGAAGACCATGATTAATAGCTTCTTTATTCCATAATTCCAGCACTTTTACTTTAAGTGGGTCAGCAATACTCTCTAATAAACCATCATGGTAAGCAAAACGATAAAAGCCTTGAGATGAATAATAAGTAAGTAAGCTTAGATCAAAACAACCAGAAATTATTTGTCGGAAAGACTCTCCTTTGTCTTGAGAAGAATGATCATGCAATTTGGTATGGAATTCCGGATTTCCCTCTTTGTTGACATCAACATACAAAAAAGCATCAAGGTCAGTTGCAAATTTAACAAATGCACTGAATGTTTTTCCAATTTCTTTTAACACCCCATTATGAGATTGTCGAGAATCTGAGCTGATTTTATCGATTAGCTGCTGTTGTTGTGAAGATGCAGCATGTAATTCATTTCTCAATTCAGAGGTGGCATCTAACTTCTCCAACTTTTCATGGAGTACTGCTATATTGGCCTCTTCTTTGCTAATTTTTGCTTGCAAGGATTTATATCTTTCAAAGGCATCTTCATCAAGTAGTTGTTGCGCCAGGGTACCTCGATCTGCATTCAGTGCTTTTAGCTCCTTGGATATAATTTTTTGCTTTTCTTCGAGAGTTCGCTTGGTCTTCCTTAATCGTGTGTTGCGGTCCTTGACTAGCTTTTCATTGATCTCTACCAGGTCATCATAAGTGTGCATGAGTTGATCAGGCAAATGTAGAGAAATCTCATCAAACAAGTTTCTGATGGCATCAACATCGAATTTAAACTGAGCTTTTAGTGATTCGTTGATAGATTTTATTTGGTGTTCGGATGTATAAAGCTCGTTGTTAAGGTTGGATATTTGTTTGTCAAGGTTGTGAACAAGATACTTAATATCTTTTTGGTCAGCCACATTGAAATCAAAATTATTAGTAAGACTTTTTAATTCCTCAAGCCTTGTTGTAGCAATTTGTATTTCAGCCTCTATAGCTTGGCTAGATGTGTTGGATAAACCTTCGACTTGCCTAATTGCAGAATCCAGTTTGTCAATACGCTCATTAAGTGCATATTTTTCAATAAGTGTTGAATGATTGATACCTAATAATGCGCCGAGATAAGGCTTCCATGATGAATCTTTTTCTGTTATGTTCTTTACCTTAAAAGTACGGCTGTAATCTCCTTGGCGTCTAAGACAATATCTTAAGCCCTGGCGGAAATCGTATTCAATTCTCTGCAAAACGCCTAGGGCAAAGATTGAGTTAAGTTTTCTTTTGGCACTATCTATTCCAAGATTTTTCTCACTCCAAAAATCAGGAGAGCTATTGCGACAGTCTAACGATTCTGAATGTGTTGCTAAGAATATTTTTCCTTCTACTTGACGCTTAATGGTGACAAAAATGTTATTACCAACTTGTACCTCAAGGTAGAATTCATACTCTATGAATATATTTTTATGAGCTCGCAGAAAAAAATCTTTATTTATTTTTTTTATAAGCAAGTAATCAACTATTTCAAGGAGTGTTGTTTTTCCTACTGAGTGTGAATAGGTATTTTTTTGTTTTTCATTCTTGGATATAGCTGCGTAGACGATATTTAGTCCATCATGAAACTTAATGTCAGGAAATGTATCTGGTTTGTTGCAGTATAGCTTTGATAGTTTAATCATTGGGTATTGATGTTCTTCAGTGATATGGTTGCCGTATCAGTATCAATAGACACTTTTCCTACTGCATATAAAAATGTAATAGCCAATAGAATATCTGATTCACATATCTCATGTGAAGACAGTCTTGAGTATTGCAATAGCTCATCCAGAGATGCTCGCTTTCGCTCAAGTAAGCAGGCGATAACATGGCTGGTTACGGATAGCAAGCAATAATCAAGTTGCATTAACCTTGTTGGAGTTAGCACTGGTTTTTTCCTGGGCTGTCTTTTGACCTAATAAGCACTGAGAGTATAGGTAGTAAAGGACAAACTCAATTGTCTCTTGCTTATTTGAGAGTTTTTCATACTGGGAGTCCAAGAGAGTTTTGGCAATATTCTGGATAATCTCCTGGAATTGGAGGTGCTTGTTTTTACGCCTTCTGGCCAATAAATCTCTATTAACGGCTTTTGCAACTGATTCTAATTTTTTGAGCAAGTCAAAATTTTCTCGTTTCCCTAAGAAGATCTCAAACTCATTAAATCTGCTTTCAAATTCAGGAGATATACATTCTTCCCAAAAGTCAGCACACATATCGTTTAGTTCGTGCTTTTCATTTAAAGAAATAACTTTAGTATCAATCTCATTTCCAGATGTATCAGGTTCTTTTTCATAGAACACATTGTGACATAACTCTATCGCATCCCTTAATGAATAAGCATCAAACTTGATGAGTGTGTACTTGTCTTCAATAATGGGCCGATCTGATTGATTTTTGCTAAAAATTATTTGTTGCTCAATATACTGTGTGGAATTATTGCTGTTTACATTATTGCCATCCCCTACAACAGCATGGCCATCGGCATCGATGCTACCTGTCGAAATTCCATTCTTCATCACTTCAAACTACCTATCTTGTTATGATTTCCAACAATAACAGCACCGCCAGCCTGAATATTTCCAGTGGTGATAGCAGTGGTCTCAACAGAATGATTGCCTTTAGCCATCTCTGTAATAGCTTTTTTAATCTCTTCGTTGGTATCAAGAATGGCAGTTAATGATGCTTCAAATAATTCTTTCTTATCTTCTTCCTTGTAGCTGGATAACTTATCAAAAGCAGCTCCCAAAAGGCCTTTCAGCGCGTCGTAGCAAACACCGCCAGCAACAGCAGACCAGCAAAAACTTACCAACGGAGAAGTGAACTCGAACATGAGAATAAAATCCTGATATTAAAAGTCATAAAATGCGGAGCATGAACTCCGCTTATAAAGTGCTTCAGTTCAAAAACGCCCGATCAAACGCCCCATCCTTAGCCGCCTGACTCGGAATCAGCACGTAACTCATATCACCATCACCACTCATCATCTCGGCATAGGTCTTTTTATCCAAGACATTCTGTGAGGTCAGCATGTGTTCGCCCTTTACCTCAATGATGACGTAAGAACCATCCGGTTTCTTGATCAAAAAGTCCGGGTAATAGCTGCGGACGGTCTGAGTTTCGCTATCCACATAATGGATAACAAACTCACTCTGTCCATGAGTCAACATGCCGGTAAACCAAACCTTGTCCACCTTGTTATCATTGAGCATCTGCCAGAAAAATTCTTTCTCCGGTGTGGAATCGAAGCAATAGTTATCCAGATGGAAACTCTTGCCAGCAAGCTGACCTGCACTGGACTGCGTGACAACATTTATCGGATCAGTCCGGATCTCATAGTAACCAGGATGAGTCGGCGGCTCTTTAACCAGGTCTATCTCAAAGGTTTCAACTTCCCGTGTGGAAAGCACCTCAAACAGAGCCCCAAACAGCCTTGGGATAACAAAGTCGTACAACACATCGTTGTACTGATTCACCCACTTAAGAACACCATCAAAGCCTTCATGGGTCTCTTCAATCAAGCCCTCAATCAATAGCGGGCTTTTATTGAGATAGCGGGCAATCTCTGCAGTCAGCGATAACTGGCTAAACTTCCTTTGCTCCCTCAGGGCAGATAAATCCTCGGTGGCTTTGCCAACCGTATTCATCTCTCCCGGCATGGCCATACCTTTTTGCGTGGTATGGATCAACTTGTACTTATTGAAGTGGCCATTGTCATATTCATCCTGCAATCCAAGCTTCTGGCCTCTGGCAAATGGCTTTTCCTTCAACTCGTACTTATGACGGATGCGCTTAATAGGGACTTTAATGGTGGGTTTAGTTACCCGCACTTCCACAGGAGGCTTTTTCTTTTTGATGGTAATGTCATCGACGCTCACCCGGAAGTTGGCTTGTAACTCTTTATCCAGCAGCTCACGGTTCTGCTTGGTCAAATAGACCAGCCCGGTCTCCTGCACATCGCCCACCGCTCTCAAACAACGCATGGTTGCCTGAAGCACAAAGACTTTGGATTTCGGCTCACGGTGCAGCGCCACCGAGAACAATGAGCGACAGTTCCAGCCTTCCCGCCCTTTGTTGACCAGCAAAATAAACTGCTTTTCAGATTGTGGCGTATCGAGCCGGTTAAACTCCCGAATATCATCGTTGGTGGTAATCTTGTCGTCCCCGACATTCACCAGAATCCGATTAATGGGAATACCTTCTTCGGCCAGAATTTCCTCCACAGCCGGACGAATCTCTTTCTGAATCTCATCAATGGTAGTGCCGAAAATCGCCATCTTCGGCAACATCCCTTCCGGGCGGCGGTCCTTGGTCTTTTCCAAAAAATCCCGGATAGAGATTTTCAAAAACTCCTTGCTACGGGTAGTGGTGTAGTCATTCAGTTCCACCTCTTTCAAGTAAGCCTTTTCAATGGCCTGCTTCAACCCGTAGGCGTACACCACCTCTGGCAGCACCTCTTTGCCCACATAAGGCGTACCGGTGTAGTTATAACAGGCCACCACCTGACTGCCCCGCGCCTTCAGATTGGTGGCCAGCTCATCAATGGTTTTGCGCAGACTGTTTTTGGCGGTCTTGACGCCCATATCCTGGGCCAGCTTATTGCCAAAAGCGTGATGCGCTTCGTCCACAAAGATGCCCAGCTGATCCAAGCGGCGCAGCTTTTCAAAACGCTGGTTGGTAACCAAATCCGCCTCTTCGGTGGGTTCAGAAGAGAGAGACTCTTCACCCAGATCCAGCAAAGCACCCATTTCCCCAAGCAGCGGACTGGTTTTGTACAACTCCTTGCCACTCTGGAAAAGCTGCTCAGTGGCCACCGACTCCTTATTCTGCTTTTTCAGAATAATCTTCTGTGAGTTGGACACCACAATATTGAACATCGAGCCATCAATGGTGTTTAGCGAAACCCCGGCATCTACCAGATAATGGAACTTCAGCGGTATCACATTGAGGTATTCCGGCGGCATAACCTTACTATGGTCAAAGCTTTCGATTTCCCGCAGGGATTGCAGCACCGTCTTATCCGGTGCAAACACCAGCGCATTGTGAATATAGCGGGCATCTTTCGGAAACTTTCTGGCCAGCAGAAAATCGTAGAGCATACAGGTGGCCATCAGGATGGTTTTACCCGTTCCCATGGTCAGCGCAAAAATGTAGTTGGAATAGATGCGCCCGCCATTGCAGGCTTTCATCTTTTTGAACACACCGTTGTAGTCCTGCTTCGACATGTTCCAGAGCATATCACCCTGGATCACACCCCCATCACCTGCCTGAACGCCAACACCCCAATTGCCAAATTTCCCTTTGCTGTCGTACCACGCTTCAAACAGCTTATAAACCGGCTGGTTATCCAGAAACTCCTTCAGAAAAACATACATCTCCAACGCTTCAAATTGCGGTGTGCGCAAAAAAGCGTCGGCTCGTTTTTCACTGTCGTTGTAGTCCAGAAAAACTTTCGTCAGCTTTTTATAGTGCTGACGAATAGCCCCCCGGTTCTGCTTATAAAAAGAGAGAAGGTGCACATAAAAAGCATTGCCCAGCTCGAAGCTGGCCTGTGGTGTTTTAGCCATGCTCAATCTCTCCTTCCCAGGACTCGGAGAGCAGATCAGTAATCTTGATCTTGATGGTGCCCGCATCCGCTGGCACGGTGTATTCGCCTTTTACAAACTCATTCTTGCCGGGCACATCCACTTCAGCCGGTTCCATGGCGGCACCGTCGTAGTTCCAGTCGATTTTGATGGACTCAACCAGTTCTCGCCATTCGCTCACGTCCTCTTTTTGCTGGCTCAGTTTCTGCATCAGGTTCATGGGATAGAAGGCATCAATGACCAGCTTGCCATCTCGAATGGCAACCTTTGCTTCGGAATCCCGTTTGAATTGCAGGTCGGACTTATCCCGCAGAATATCCACCACTTCCACATCCAGCTTATAGCCCACTTCGCTTTGCAGGTGCGCTGCCAGATTTGGCTCATGACCCATGCAGACCAGTAACAAGTGTTCAACTGGTTTGTTGGGGGCTTCTTCGTGTTTTTTCGCAAACTGCTTGTAGGGGAGGTTGGCAATCAGTTCGTTCAGGTCTTCACGGGTAGCGATGCGATTGACCGGCATGATTTTAACTTTTTTGCCTTCCTTCTCACCGTCGTACACGCTATTGGTCAGTGGCTGGATTTCCAGTGCTTCGATTAGCAGTTCCTTGGCTTGAACAGGGTTGCGGAACACGTCGTAGTGGTTGACGTTGTATACTTCAAAGCCTGTGTAATAAGTGTTCTCAGGGGTTAATTTACTTTCTAGCTCTCTTGCTACTCGGATTAAACGTTTTGTTGTTGTTTCAATCGCACCTAAGTTTATATCTGCACCAATGTAGCGGCGTCCTAACTTCGCAGCTGCTGATTGAGTTGTACCAGAACCCATAAAAAAATCCATAACCAAGTCACCATGGTTGCTGGAGGCATTAATTATTCTTTCTAATAAAGTTTCAGGCTTTTGTGTAGGGTAGTTTTCTTTTTCTAGTGCTTGAGAGTTCAATCTTGGGATATCTATCCATAAATCTGATAAAGGTGCGCCTGGCATTTCATCTAGAAATCTTTTCTTCCGAGCAATGCCATTTCTTGTGTAATAAATTTTATTATCTGACTCGAATTTTTTCATAGAATTTACTGGAACACGCCATAACTTAACATGGCCATTCCATTCGTATTCATAACCACCTCCATTCAATCCGTAAGCAGTTAGATCTTCATCCTCAAAACGCCTTCCTTTATCATCAATTTTTTTATAGTGTTGTGCTAAATAACTATCATCGTATGGTCCATATAACTGATTCCAAACAGGTGTATCTGTCTTTGTATACATCAATATATGGTTCTGCATGTCATTGAAATAACCTTGATCACTGTGCCCAGGTGATGCTTTCCAACAAATCCATGATCTAAAATTATTTACTCCAAATATTTCATCATTAATTAACTTGAGGTAAGAGCTAACACGTTCATCACAGTGTACATACATTGTACCTTTTTCACTTAACAACTCCCTTGCTAATACAATGCGCTCATACATGAACTGTAGATAATCATCATTTGTCCAAATATCTGTATACTGTTTTTCTTCAAAGCTATTACGATCATTTTTTAATTCTTTCCCCTTTAATTTGATTTTTTTCTTATAGTCTGCTCTAGAGTCAAAAGGTGGATCAATGTAAATCAAATCAACTTTGCCACGGTACTCTTTTAGAAGATGACTCATCACCTGAAGATTATCCCCCCAGAAAATCTTATTAATCCAGCCATTTACTTCTTCCCCATAAATTTCTTTACGTTGAGCAGGGAAGTATTGAGTACCGTTAAATGGCCGCTTGCCACGCCAGTTCAACATGGGATAACCCTTGATAGGCTCAAAGGTGTATTTATCCACTTCAGTGGTAACCGGTGAAGGCTGCTCTAACAGCAGTTGGTCGTCCTTTTTTTGATACATATCGGGCTTCCTGATATAGCAAGAGCTGCGAGACAGCAGCTCGCAACTTTATAAATAGAAACAGAGAGTGATTTAGGAGGCTTTGCAGAAATGCCAGTTGCGCCGGTCGCAGTAACTGCGCATATCGCAATCCGGGCAGACTTTTTGAGGTCGTTCGCTCATCTGGTAGTTTTGCTGTTCGATCCGGTCTACGACCTGATCAAATGCAGAAATGGTGCTCTCAATAGAGCCGATGTTTTTGCCAAAGCTGATTGTGGGCAAGCCATGGGTCTCTCCCGTAAAGTAGAGATGCATGCGGCTAACCTGAAGGCCGGTTCGCTGCTCCACCAGGTGGGCGTATATTTCCAGTTGTCGCTGGTGGTGCAGGATGCGTTCCCGGTCCCGATCCATATCGAGCTTGCGTTCAGTCTTGAAATCGACAATCTCCACACTGTCGTTTTCACCCCGGATCAGGTCAACACTACCCTTTAGAATATAGCTGTCTTTTACCAGAGAGATATCCACTTCGGTATCACGGATATCGCTCCAATTGCCTTTTTTCCCTTTGACGTAGCGCATCACATGTTTGAAAGCGGCCTCAAGGGTAGAGTCCCCAAGGTACATACGCTCACGATTAGCCAGGTTGCGGTAGTTGTCGTCAAACCAGCCACGAATGTTCTCGGCAGTGATGGTTTTGCTTTCACCGCGCAAAGCGGCTTTATGAATGTCTTCCAGCGTTTCGTGAACCAGTGTACCGAACAGCATTGGGCTGGCCTTGATCGGTTGAAAGGCCAGCTCTTTAAAGAAGCGGTACTGTTCCGGGCAGGTCTCAAAAAGCGTGATATGGCTGGTAAAGGCGTATTCGTTTTTGATGTTAACGTCTCTGACCGTCTCCAGCGGTAGCCGATTGATGGTGCTGCGGGCATCTCGCCAGACCGGCAGTTTTTCCACAAACTTGGCGAAGTATTTTGAGGGCGTTTTGCCGTGACCGTTCTTCTCCTGATCGCTCAATATCAGCAGGTTCTGAGCGCGGGAAAAGGCGGTGTAATAGAGCCGCCAGAAGTCAAAGTACTTGGTCTCTTCAATGGGTTCAAACGGTGGTTTGGAGAGATAACCGTTTTCCAGCACTTCGTCCAGTTCGGTGTATTGCTTTCTCGGCGACGCACCCAGCGAGCCGACCACAACCACCGGAAACTCCAACCCTTTGGATTGGTGGATAGTCAGAAACGACACCGAACCCGAAGGGGCGTACTCGGCCATGTCTTCGTATTCATCAATGCCGCCATCGTACAGAAAGCGCAGAAACTGGTTGAACAGCGAACTCAGATTCTTTTGCAGGTATTTCGGATTCAATACGCTGACGTGGTGCAGGTACTCAAATTTGCCCAACAACTGTGACAGCGTGGCGAGGTTGCGCTGCGCTCTTGGGTTATCCTGATTGTCCAGATAACTGCTGAACAGTGGGTACGCCAACAAGTCGTAAAACAGTTTGCTAAAGGCATAGTCGGCGTTTTTGGTCAGCGTTAAGTGGTAGCGGGACATCCGTTTGCACCACTCCAGCAAATCCTGTTGTTCCGGCTTTCGTAGCGCCTCCATAAACAGACGCAAACAACGGTCGTGATAATCCCAGATGGCCAGACTCTTGCCGCCCTGACGCTCTTTTTCCCGTTCCTGGACGACAGAGGGAAAAAGCATCTGCAACGCCCCGATCATCAGTTGCACCTCTTCACGCTGGAAAAACAGATTGGCCCTTGGTGAGTAGACCGGAATGCCACGGTCTTCTAAGGATTGAGCCAGCGCCCGCACCCGGTCATGTTTGACGGAGCGGAACAGAAAAGCCACTTGGTTCCAGTCGCTGAGTTGCCCATTGTCTTTTAAATTGGTGAGCAGGTCGTACACTTCGTTATGCCAGTTATCGCCTTCATCGGCAATGGCACTGACCACAGTTGGACTGTCGGGAAAGCTGTCCTTCCGAGGTTCGATATTCTTGGCGTAACGGTAGCTGACGCCCTGGCGTTCCCACGCCTTGTCATTGATCCACCAGTTATTGAACTCAACAATATCAGGATGAGAACGATAGTTGGTGGTCAGTTTTACGGTTTTGCATTGGCCATCGGCAAACTGCTCCGGGAACTCCAGAATGTTGCGGATGGTGGCTCCTCGAAAGCGGTAGAGTGCCTGATCGTCATCGCCCACCACGCAAAGGTTTTGCCGATCATCCATCAACAGTTTGAGAATACGCTCCTGAATGGTGTTGGTATCCTGATATTCATCCACCATCAGGTATCGGATTTTTTCCTGTAGCGCTGTCACCACCTGCGGATGCTGTTCAAGCAGGTTCAATGCTTCCAACTGAATCGTGGAAAAATCAAGCGCATTGCGCTCGACCAACAGTTCCCGATACTTCAGACAGCAGTTGCCGAGGGCTTCAATGGCCTCATCACCGGATTGAACCAGAGTTTCAGGATCGAGCGCTTCTTCCGCTGCTTTGTTCAGCCACTGCAACAGGTTTTCAGATTTCACCCAGGCGGGCTTTTTGTGCTCACCCTGAATATGCTCAATGCCTTCAATATCTTTGAAGTGGTTGAGGTTCTGGTACAGATAATATTGCTGATCAAACTGATCCATCAGCACATAACTGCGCTTGAGCCGGGTATATTCTCTATACTCATCCAGCAGTCGAAGGCAGATGGAGTGGAAGGTGCCCAGATACATATCATTCACATTGAACGATAAGTGGCTTTCCAGCAGCCGGTTGCTGATCCGGGTTTTCAGTTCCTGTGCCGCTTTTTCGGTAAAGGTAACCACCAGTATTTGTTCCGGTTGCACATCATGATTGACCAGCAGGTTCATAATGCGCTCAACCAGCGTAAAGGTTTTACCCGACCCCGGTCCGGCAATGATCAGCAGCGGACCGTCGATATGCTGGATGGCTTCAAGTTGCGCCAGGTTTGCAGTGCTCATTGGTTCTTTCGTCCATGAATTTTTCGTAAAGACGCTACCGCCCGTGGTTTTTACCATTGTCTTTTATTGACGCAGGGGAGCATGGGACCAGATAGCTCAGAGGTGAATTTTGGGAAGATAGTCATTGTACGCATGTAAGGTGTTTGGCGGTAGTCGGGTATTGGCGAAGTGGTAATAAGAAAAAATTTCATTTTTTGGTTTGCATGTGACAAAACTGGCCGTGAAGAACGGCAGGTTTTGAGAGTGCTTTTTATGGAGTGGCTGAAAAGGTTAACAACAGGTTGTGGGAAAACCAAGGTGTACCAGATAGATACAAAAAAACGGCACCATTTTCCCCGTATAACATTCACTACAAAATGCAGCAAAGGTACGGTTTGGTACCGTTTTTGAGGCTCAGGTTACCATCAAATTGTAACCCAAATTCTATTTTAATCGTCTAAGTTATTGATTTCATTATCAAAATTGTCCGAATGAAATTCGTACCACATAACATTGATAATGCCAAACGCACAAGCCAGCAATACACCAAGTATCC
>JAKROC010000090.1 GCA_024509075.1 Endozoicomonas sp. | reverse complement strand
ATAAAGGCTTCGCTCATTTGCCGCCTCGAATCAACTTGAAATCCATTGGGTATATTTTCCGGGGTATCAGGTTCTGGTCGTCAGGTAAGAGCGGTCAAACAGCCGGTTGCCGGATTGCTCACTGACCCGGTAGAGAGTGGCGGGGCGGTTGCTGCCGTGGCGTTTTTTTCCGGTATCTTCCAGTAAATCACTGTTCAAAAAGCGGTTGCGAATGGAGCGCATTGGCGGCGCTTTGGCCAGGATCACGGAAAACACATTTTGAATGTCGGCCAGGGTAAACACTTCCGGCAGAAGATAGATGGGCAGGGCGCTGTATTGTATTTTGCTTTTCAGCCGTTCCAGCGCCTCCATCACCAGTTGGCTGTGGTCATAAGCTAGGGGGGGCACGGTTTGTCCGTGGGAAATATCCAGCCACAAGGCATCAGCCGTCAGTGATTGATCATTGCTGGGGCGCAGTAATGCATAGTAAACGACAGTTAATGACCAGCCCCGGGAGTCACGCTGGTTGTCGCCAATGGTGACCACTTGTTCAAAATATGTGGCAGGCTCTGAGGTCAACCGACTTAGCTGGCGTATGGCTGTGTCCTCCAGGCTGTGGTCGTGTTTTGGTTCAATTCTGCCAGCGGGCAGTTGCGGTTGGGCGGCGGACGGTAACCGGGACACCAGCACTTGCAGGCGGTTATTTGCCGAGAGGCGAAAGACAACCAAGTCAACGGAAATCAGGGCAGTGTTCAGGTTTTTGGCTCTGTTGCCTGGCTCTTGGCAATCCGTCGCGCAACGGCTTGGAAATGGCTTGGGGTCCATCGTCGGCCAGTCCTTTAGGGTAATGCTCAGGTTGACAGGTTAGAGAACATAATTCACTATGATAGTGAATTATGTTCCTTTTGTCACGGTGAAAAAATGTATGCTATCGGGGCTCGTGAAACATTAGCCGCTTTTGATGTGGATGCGCAAAAGTGTTTTACGCCGTTGTGTCCTGATGAGTTGCCAGTACCAGATGGGCTGGCCATTGTTCAGGAGTTGAACCGCCAGGCCCGGCTTGCTGCCCAGCGAATTGGCTCCAAAGACGCCCATCCTGCCAATGCAGTTTGGGTAGCAACGGCCGATCACCCCCAGCTAACGCCGATTACCGGGCATGAGGGTGTTGATCTGCACTGGAACCGTCATGCCGTACCGGGGACAAAAGGGTTTGAGCTGGTAACCGGACTGCCGGATGTGACAGACTACGACTTCTTTGTCTGGAAAGGGGTTGAGACTGATATTCATCCTTATGGTGCCTGCTTTCACGACTTGGGCGAAAAACTCAGCACTGGCGTGATCGAGTTTTTGAACGCCCGGGGCATTGCCTCGGTGGTCGTGGGCGGCCTGGCTCTGGATTACTGTGTGAAAGTGACGGCATTGCAGTTACAACGCGCCGGTTTTCAGGTTTACGTAAACCTTGCTGCCACCCGCGGCATGTCTTCTGAGTCTGTTGCTCTGGCAGTGGCCGAGTTGGATGTTGCCGGGGTAATCACAATTGGCAGTATTGATGAGCTTGTCGTCGATGCTGGTATTGGCAACGTTGTTGCCAGATAAAGGTGGGAAGTATGGATAATCCAATTATACAGACCCTGCTTGATACGGATCTTTACAAGTACACCATGCAGCAGACCATGGTACATCGCTACCCCGAAGCGTGGGCTCGCATGGAGTTTCATTGTCGGGATAGTGAGACGTTGGGTGTCTCTGTCACGCAGATGCGCCAACAGTGCCAGATGCTCGGTGACTTGCGCCTGGACCATGGGGAGCTGCAATGGCTCGCTGCGTTGCCGTTTATGGCTGACGATTTTATCGACTATTTGCAGTGCTTCCGCCTTAATCCGGATGCCGTCACCATCGAACAACATGGTGGCCATTTGTCGTTAATTGTTGAGGGGTTGTGGAGCGAGGTCACTCATTTCGAGATTTTCCTGCTGGCCATTATCAGCGAATTGCATGGGCGTAACTTTTCTCAGTTTAGCGAGGCTGTGTTGGTTCAGGGCAAGCAGCGGTTGCAGGAAAAACTTGATCAACTGCCGGATGATACTGGCTTGCAGTTAGTGGATTTTGGTACCCGCCGTCGTTTTTCCAGGGACTGGCAGCGCCACGTGGTTGCCACTATGCAGCAGCGGTTACCTGCCAATTTTTCTGGCACCAGCAACCTCAACCTTGCTCGAACGCTGGACTTGAAGCCTGTCGGCACGATGGCTCATGAGTGGTTGCAGTCGCACCAGGTGCTTGGTGTCAGTTTGCGTACCAGCCAAAAGGACGCCCTGCAAGTCTGGCTGGACGAATACCACGGTCAGCTGGGCATTGCCCTGACCGATACTATCAGCATGGCAACCTTTCTTGAGGACTTTGATTTTCAGCTGGCCAGCGCTTACCGGGGCATGCGACATGACTCTGGTGACCCGTTTGTCTGGGGGGAGCTGGCATTGGATCATTACCGACGGCTTGGGATAGACCCGCGCAGCAAATGCCTGGTGTTCAGCGATAAACTCAACTTCGCTAAGGCTCTGGCCATCCATAAGTGGTTTGCCGGCAAGATCAACGTCAGCTTTGGTATTGGCACCTATCTTACCAACGATATGGGTTTTAAAGCGCCGAATATTGTCCTTAAGTTGACTGAGCTTAACGGTGCGCCTGTCGCGAAGCTATCCGACAGTCCCGGCAAAACCCTGTGCCGCGATGAGGCCTATATTGAGCTGTTAAAGAAAACGTTTGGTTATCGTCACAATGCGGTTACCCGTTCTGCCGTTCCAAACCAGTAATTCACGCACTCAAGTTGATTCGAGGCGGCAAATGAGCGAAGCCTTTATGCCCTCGGGTGCCGAGAGCATGGAAATACTATGTGACCGGGGTGAGCGAATACCCTGAAGGGCATAAATGCAGCCAACAAAGTAGCAACTTGAAAGGCGACGGGTATAAACCTGCTTTATGGCGAACCGATTGTTGACGTTGGCAAGTGTTTTATGCAGAATGCATCGCATCGGGGCGAGATGCCTCGATCGCTATGGCGGACCTTGTCGGTTCCCCCGCAATAATCAGCTGCGAACCCCGCCAGGCCCGGAAGGGAGCAACGGTAGTGGTGACGTTATGTGCCGGGGTGTGGCTGGCAGGGGCTGCCACCATTTTTTGTTCCCGTCTTGACTGCCCTTCTTTATTTTTTCTTGAGTATCTTCGGTCTACCATCTGACGATTGACGTATATATTGCCAGCTAACGGCAATTGGCTGGCAACTGGCAAAGCCGTGGTCTGATAAGTGACTGCTTTGGGGGGGGTACGGGAACGCCCCGGCCGGGGCGTGCCTTGATCAGGTATAAACTGAAATCAACAACATGGCTGCTGCCAGTGTGATCAGCATTCCCATCAGTGGCAGGACAAACTTCAACCACTTGTCAAAGGTGACATTAACCATTGCCAGCGAGGCGAGGACTAGCCCTGTTGGGGTGATAAACGCCATCAAGCCCATGCCGTACTGGTAGGCGCTGACAATGTTTTCGCGGGGCAGGCCGACCACATCGGCCAAGGGGGCCATGATTGGCATGGACAAAACGGCGAGGCCGGAAGATGACGGCACAAAAAAGGATATGCCGGCAAAAAGTACCATCATCACGACAATAAACAGCCCCTTATCCATACCGGCAACCAGGGTGGAAGCACCGTGGAGGATGGAGTCACTGATCATGCCCTGGTCCATAAGAATAGTGACGCCACGGGCAATGGCAATAATCAAGGCAACGCCAAGAAGATCGCTGGCGCCGACCAGAAACTCCCGGACAAATGACTTCTCATCAATACCTGCTACCACGCCGGTGATCAGGGCAGCAACGAAAAACAGTGTGGTCATCTCGGTGAACCACCATCCCAGGCTGGAAACACCATAAATCATTACGAGGAATGAGGCTGAGAATATGGCCAGTATTAGTCGGATTTTGCCAGTCATTGCCACGGGCTGGCTGGCATCCTCTCCCAGGAAGTGCACTTCCAGCTCAGCTTTTTGACTGTATATCAATGACTTGCTGGGGTCGTTCTTGACCTTTTGGGCATAACGAATCAGATAAGCAATGCAGAGTATCGTGCCAAGCACCAGCATTATCAGACGCGAGTTGAGGCCGGCTGTCCAGTTAATACCCGCTGCGTTAGAAGCAATGATGGTACTGAATGGATTCACCGTGGAGCACATGGTACCAATGGATGACCCCAGGAAAATAGCCGCCAGGGCGACAATGGCGTCGTAACCAGCAGCAAGAAAGATTGGAACCAGGATCGGGTAGAAGGCGATGGTTTCCTCGGCCAGACCGAAGCTGGTACCGCCAAGGGCAATCAGAACCATGACAATAATAATCAGCCACTGCTCCCGCCCGTGGAACGCCTGCGACAATCCCTGAATACCTGCGGTAAAGGCACCGCAATAGTGTACGATTCCGATGTAACCACCAATGATCAGGACAAAGAAGACTACGTCAATTGATCCATACATTCCCTCTATGGGCGACTGGAAAAAATCATCCAGGCCTTGCGGGTGAGGTGTCACCTCGCTATAGGTATCGGGAATGCTCACTGGTTTGTAGATATCACCATTGGTAAACTTTTCCAGTTCCGCCTTGATGCCAAGTTCGTTCAATGTCTCTTGAGTGGCTGGATATACTTTGCTCTCGCCGTTGGTATAGGTGACCGTAAATTCGTTGTCGGCATAGTTGAGCTTGTTATAGGTTCCTGCCGGAATAATCCACGTTAACATGGTCACCAGGGCGGCAACGATTAACAGAACCGTATAGGCAGTGGGAAAGGATAGCCTGCGTTTCCTTGGCGGATTATCCGCAGATTTTTGAGCAATATCTGACATAGGGTATATTTCTGAGTGAATTAAGCACACCCGATTGCGGGTGCGGCTGGGCCGTAGTAAATAAGCTCTGCTACTGATTTGTCGCTGCTTTCAGGTTGGGTTTTGGCAATGGTTTGGTTCGGAAGCGCAGGTATACCCGTTGCCTTTCAAGTTGCTACTTTGTTGGCTGCATTTATGCCCTTCAGGGTATTCGCTCACCCCGGTCTCGCAGTATTTCTACGCTCCCGGCACCCGAGGGCATAAAGGCTTCGCTCAATTGCCGCCGCGCAGCAACATGAACTCCATTGTCGGCGAGTAGCCGCACGAAAAACCCTTGTTTTTAACAAAAGGGAAAATGTATAGCTTTTCAGGCTATTTAACCTCGATAAAGGGCAATCTTAACTGGGATGAAGTCATTTGACTAGTCTGACAATTTATGTTCCATACTATTTTCAGCTGTTTTTATCGGCGATTTGCTCAAGGCAATACGATAGTTTCGTCTTGAATAAATGGTCAATGAAATGAGCAGTCGATCATAATTAAATCTTGGTAAACCACCGCCTCTGGCGGTGTGACTCGAAAAGGCTCTGCCGAAACGGCGTGCAGGGTAGGAAAATGGCCTCCTTTGAGCCGGAAAGTTCTATAGGAGGCCGTATGAGAGACTGGCAGAGCCAGGCTCACGTTAAACATTATTGCAAATCATGTTGTATTTGTCCCAAAATATCGGAAAAAGGCAATTTATGGAGCCCTTCGACGTGATATAGGCAAAATATTGAGAGACCTTTGTCGTCAACATGGTGTTGAGTTGGTTGAGGGTTACGCGATGAAGGATCATATCCACATGTTGCTTATGATTCCTCCAAAATACAGTGTTGCCAATACAATCGGATTCTTAAAGGGTAAGTCAGCGATTCGAATATTTCGGGACTATTAGCCTCTGAGGAGGTGTGTAATGTATTACGTGACAGTGTTGCTGACGTCTATTCGGAGGTGTTATTAAACACCATTGCCCAGACTTCTGAGGGCGCCGCCCCTGATGCCAAAAGAGTCTTATTAGCTGTCCTCGCTACTTTGGCTACTTTGCACTCAGGCGGCACCAACCCCCTGAGAACCGGAGCGTTAATCGCTCCGGTTTTTGCTTTTGGCGTTGCCCAAAGTCCAAAATAAAACAAATGCCTTTTAGTTCACCTGGTTAGCCTTGTCTGCAAAACGACCAGTGCCATGATTCGTGACTATACTTGCCTACTCGAACAAACTGTTGAGATGAGGTGCTTATGTCCGCCGAGCAGCAGGCCGCCATTGTGGCTAAGTTAAATCAGATTCTCGAGCACGAGCTGGCGGGAGTTGTCCGATACACGCACTACAGCTTTATGGTTTTTGGTTACAGCAGAATTCCCATTGTCGGCTGGTTTTATTCAGCAGCGACGGAAACGCTGACCCACGCCCAGGAAGCGGGAGAGATGATTACCCGCTTTGGTGAACACCCGTCGTTGGGCATTGGCGGTTTGCTGGAAACTTACGAGCACGATATTGGCGATATTTTGTTGGAATCGCTGGATTTTGAGCGCCAGGGTGTAAAGCACTATTACGAATTACTGGCGCTGGCAGAAAAGGCGCAGCTGGTCTATGTAGAAGAGTATGCCCGGCGGCTGATAACCGAAGAAGAGGCGCATATAGGCGACATTGATAAAATGCTAAGAAAGCCCGGCCAAATTGACAGTGTCGTTTAAAGAATCGATTCATCCAGACGCGACACGAAACAGGTGGCGAATTTGCGCAATGCGGGCAAATCGTTTTATGCCGTGCTGGTGGTTATCAAAGCGAACGGAAAAGTTTGCGTCATTCACCTCAACCACCTCCCCTCGGCCAAAAATGGCATGGTCGATAATGGCACTTGGCCGCCACAGGTCATCGTTATTTTCTGTGGCGGATAAACCGTTACCGGAATGCTTCTTTGTTGTCCGTGCGTTGCGACCCTTTGCCGGGAGCTGGTTACGTGCCAACTGTTGCAACAGCTCCGCCAGCTGTGGCCGGGCTGAGCTGATATAACGAGTTGATATTGGCGTCAGGCCGCTTTTCTCAATGGCATTGAGTAGGGTCTCATCGGACTGTTCATGAAGGTGACTGCTCAGGGCCAGCACGTGGGGCAGGTGCATCTCTGGCACAAACGGGCTGATGTCATTGCGTGATTTACCAGCGCGAGCCAGATTCCCCTCGGCGGTGAACAGGTGTAATTGCTGTTTGGCCCGAGTCATGGCCACGTAAAGCAGACGACGCTCTGACTCTATGGTGGCAGGCCCGCCGGCTGACTCATCTTCCCGCAAAAAAGGCCAGTACTGCCTGGTCAGACCCGGAATCAATACCACCGGCCACTCCAGCCCCTTGGCGCGATGGCAGGAGCTGAGGGTAATGCCGTGGTGGGAGTGGTGGCGTTGCTGGCGTCGCTCAATCAAATCAGCAATATGCTGGCAGCATTGGGTTGTGGGCAGGTTAAGCTGCCTGAGAAATCGCACAAAACCCTTTATGGCCAGAATCTGCTCCTGGGTGCGCTGATCGTTCAGGCTCATTGAACGCAAACTATCGTACATATTGGTGCGTTGAACATAACTGCCCATCAGGGCATATGCTGGCTGATTAGCCCCATTTTGCTCAAGCCAGCCCCAAAGTTCAGCGCGCTTGGCCAGTTTGCTGGCCTGAAAACGGCTGATGTCAGTTATTTTACTGGCCAGCGTACCAAGGGTTTGGCCAATGTTTTGTCCGGTGTGCTGTAGCTGTCCGCACAGCCAGTCTATATGGTGGTGCTTGATGCCGACGTGTGGCAGCGTCAGCAATCGATACAGCAGCTGCTGGCGCAGCTCTGGAGCCAGCGCGGAAAAACCGCCGCTGGCCAGTGTCATGGCATCTATCAAGGTGGCGATTTCCGGTCGTTGGAACGGCGACGGGCCGCTGCTGCTGTAGCCAATGCCCACCTCTAGCAGGTTCAGTTCAATAGGTACGGACTGGGCCCATACCCGTACCAGAATGGCCAGGTCTTCCACCGGAGTACCTGCGGCCAGGTACTCCGTCAGTGCAGTAACTACTGAACGACTGTCGTCCGATTTTAGTTGGCTGACGCGAATCAGTGAGGGCGGGTTATCAGGATGAGCGATGCATACAACATTCTTGCGTGCCTGATTGTGGCTGATCAGGTGGCTGGCGGCCAGGGCAATGCTGTGCCCATAGCGAAAGGTGTGGGGCAGGGTCAGCTCTTGCACCGTGGCGGTGTGGCCATAATCGGCCTGAAAATGCCTGAGAATATTCTCGATATTGGCACCGGCAAATTCGTAGATGGTCTGGTCTGGATCACCCACCACTACCATGCGGGCACGCTGCCCGGCAATCAGCTGGGTAAAGCGATGCTGTAAAGTAGAGGTATCCTGGTACTCATCAACCACAATAAAATCCATTTTGTTGGCGACTCTGGGCAGCAGCTCGGGCTGGGCTTCGATCAGCATGACCGGATCGTAAAGCATATCGGTAAAGGTGATGGATCGCTGCTGGTGGCGCCACTGCTCAAACTGATGGAACAGTTCAGGCAAATAACGGTGTTCTTCGCTCAGGTCACACTGTTCGAACCACTGTTGTGGCGTGGTCAGATGGGCTTTTACTGACTCGACAAAGGTAATGGCGTGTTCAATCAGTCGGGCAGCATCGGAGCGCATTCGTTCTTTAACCGCATCTGGTGCCAGCTGCAAAATCAGTGAGCGTATTTGTAACTCCACCATTTTTTCAGACAATGGTCGTTTATTATAAGGCTCGCGCACTTGCCAGCTTTCCAGTGTGCGCAGCAGCTTCAGGCCGGTGGCGTGGTAGGTGCGAATCTCCGGCAATACGGGGTGGGCAGTGCCGCTGAGTTTGCTGGTAAAGTCGATCTGCGCCGCTTTGTTGAACATCATCACCATCAGCCGGCGCGGCTCAACGCCCCGGTCAAGCAGGTTACTCACCAGTTGTGCCAGGGTGGTGGTTTTGCCAGAGCCGGCGACGGCGATGCACAGGGCATGATCCTGGTGGTGGTCGGCAACCGCCTGTTGGTAAGGTGTCAGTTTCATTGGGTTGAGCGCACGAGTTAGGAGCGAGAAGGCTAGCAAAAAAATTGCGGTGAACAAAGCAGGTAGCCACCAGAGAGAAATTTCTATGGCGGTCAAACAATAATCACGGAATAATCCGGCGACTCATTTCAAGGATCACAGTGCTATGGCTTCTCTGTATTTTTACTATTCGTCCATGGATTCGGGCAAAAGCACCTATCTCTTGCAATCGGCCCATAACTACCAGAGTGCTGATAAACGAGTGCTGTTGCTGGCACCAACGATTGATGACCGCTTCGGGGTAGGCAAAATCACCTCCCGGATCGGCCTGCAAAGCGATGCGGCGGCAATCTTCCGCGAAGATGATCTGCAGCAGCTGGTGGCCTCAGAGCACGAGCAGGAATACATTGCCTGTGTGATGGTAGACGAGGCGCAGTTCCTGACGCCGAAACAAGTCTGGCAGTTATCCGATGTGGTCGATGTACTGGGCATTCCGGTCTTGTGTTTCGGCCTGCGGACCGATGCTTTTGGCAAAGCCTTCGCCGGCAGTGAGGTGCTGCTCAGTATTGCCGATGAGCTGACTGAACTGAAAAGTATTTGCAAGCGCTGCGAGAAGAAAGCCAATATGCAGCTGCGTCTGGACAGCAAGGGTAATCCGGTAAAGAGCGGCAGCCAGGTGCAGATTGGCGGCAACGACAGCTATCTGTCAGTGTGCCGCAAACATTACAAGTTGTTGATGGAGCTGTGACTCAGGCCGGTTTTGATCAGGGAGTGCATGAAAGTCTGCCGTTGTCTATCTGTGAATGGGGCTGACCTGGAGGCATAAAGACTGGCGGGGTCGCCGGAACAGGGAAAGCGGCTTAAAAACCGCTATCCAGGGAAGGCGTGTTGCAGCAGGAAGGTTCTGAGATATTAGTACTTGGCTGCTATACGGCAGGGAGCGTCAGTTAATCTTCCGGAGGCGTATCCTCAATTCCTGGACGACGCTTCATAATGTTGTCACAATCTGCCTGCCTGACAACAGCCATCAGTTCTCTCCTTGTTACAAAGGGTAAGAATCTTGAAAATGATGCTCCGAATCCTACCGATAAGTCCCTTGCGTTTATTGCCTCTATCAGATCATTTAGCCACTGTCGTTCTATATCAGCGAGTTTGGGGCGAATTTTCTTCGCTCCGTACGCTTCAAGTATTGCAGCACATTCACTGTTTCTGGATGAAAAGCTGTAGGCGGTAAATTTCTTGTTGAATCCTTCAACATCTCGAATGGTGGTGGCTTCAATGTCAGTCTTTGGCTGCTGCAGAATTACCTTCAGGCACTCCGGATTCTGGTAGTAGCTGGCAAGCATTAAAGGTGTCATGCCTTGATAGTTTCTTGGTTCATCTTTTGGGCGTGTTTTTTCGTAAATAAGACCAAGGGTTTTCGGGTTATCCCGGCGTTTTCCTTTTGCCAGATTGAACATGGCCATGTACTCTAAACCATGATTAGGAGCCGTTATGAATAGCTCTGCAGTGCGTGCCTGAGTTCTGGTCACTGCAAAGGTGGAGAGGGCTTGATGAGCGTAATCCAACTCTTCAGGCACATCAGCGCCATTATACTCTTGAGATACATCAGCACCATTATTGATTAAGTGTTTTACTGTTTCAAAAAGCGGGGTGCTTGAATAATTGTCGTCATTCATGGATTGTACTGTTTCATGGATAGCATCGCGCTTATTGTGATTCTTGATGCTGATATTGGCCCCGCTGTCGATGAGAGCCTTGACTGTATCTGCATAATGGTAGCGGGCAGCCAGAATCAGTGGTGTATCCCCGGTTGCTTCACAGGGGTGATCGAGGTTAACGCCAGCGTTTCTGAGTATTGCTTCCAGTTTGTGATTTTGTTGAATAATTGATCTTCTGTGCAGTTTTGCGCCATGTTTGCCGGAGATAAACCAGTTGACTATTTCGTCATCTCCGGGGGGGTGATTCATTTGGTTAATAATATAAGATTTTTTGCCAAACAATTGCCCTGTGACGCAACGTCTGAATTCTGCTGAGTTTTTGAGTGAGGTTCCATCTGCTTCATATAAATGAATGAATTTATCGACAACAACCGTCTTGATCTTATTCTTGCTGGCTTTGCCATGATTTGGTGAGAATAAATTAAAGGGTATGCACTGTTGTTCTTTTGTACTAAGTGGGGTGGCCATTTTTTAAATCTCCTGTTATTGATCGTGTGCGAATTAAATGGTTTGAAACCCGGGTTGATGATACTTCTCAAGATCGATATACCCAATGGATTCAAGTTGATTCGAGGCGGCAAATGAGCGAAGCCTTTATGCCCTTGGGTGCCGGGAGCATAGAAATACTATTTGACCGGGGTGAGTGAGTGCAGCCGACAAAGTAGCAGTTTGAAAGGCGACGGGCAAAGACATTCATGATAAAGTCATTCGAGAATTTATTTCACGAACCCACTATCAACAGTTTTGGTGCATGGCCCGGAACGGGGAAAGCGGCTTAAAAACCGCCATCCAGAGAAGGCGTTCGCAGCAGGAAGGTTCTGAGAGCGATCCTGGAGCCCCTCGTTCGTGAGTCCTCGGGAGTGTCAGTTAATCTTCTGCAGGTGTATCCAGTTGAGATTCTGGACGAGAGTCCTCAATATCTTCATAACGTGCCTGACTGGTACCAGCCGCCAACCAGGCCGCTACTGCAAAGGGCCCGAGTCCTAAAAATATTGCTAATGCTCCGGAGCCTGCCAATAAGTCCCTTGCGTTTTTAGCCTCTCTCAGATCATCTAGCCATTGTTGTTCTACATCAGTGAGTTTGGGGCGAATTTTCTGCGCTCCTTTCATTTCAAGTATTGTTGCACATTTACTGTTCCTGGATGAAAAGCTGTAGGCAGTAAATTTCTTGTTGAATCCTTCAATTTGTCCAATGGTGGTGGCTTCAATGTCAGTATCTGGCTGCTTTAAAATTTCCTCCAGGCACCTCGGATTCCGGTGGTAGCTGGCAATCATTAAAGGTGTCATGTCACGACAGTTTCTTGGTTCACCTTGTGGGGGCATATTTTCGTAAATAAGACGCAGGATTTTCGGGTTATCCCGGCGTTTTCCTTTTGCCAGACTGAATATTGCCCTGCTGCGCTGTATACCATGTTCAGGAGCCGTTATGAATAGCTCTGCTGTAGGTGCCTGAGTTCTGGTCACTGCCCGGGTGGAGAGGGTTTGAGAAGAGTGATCCAGATTCTGACATACATCAGCACCATTATTGATTAAGTGTTTTACTGTTTCAAAAAGCGGGGTGCTTGAATAATTGTCGTCATTCATGGATTTTACTGTTTCATAGATAGCGTCGTGCTTCATGTGATTCTTGATACTGATACTGGCCCCGCTATCGATGAGAGCCTTGACTGTACCAGCATAATGGTTGCGGGCAGCCAGAATCAGGGGGGTATCCCCGGTTGCTTCACAGGAGTGATTGATGTTAACGCCAGCTTTCCTGAGTATTGCTTCCAGTTTGTTGTTTTGTTGGACAACTGATCTTCTGTGCAGTTTTGCGCCATGTTTGCCAGTGATAAACCAGTTGAATATTTCATCATCTCCGGGGGGTTGATTCATGTGGTTGATAATATATGATTTTTTGCCAAACAATTGCCCTGTGACGCAACTTCTGAATTCTGCTGTGTTTTTGAGTGAGATCCCATCTGCTTCAAATAAACGAATGAATTTATCAACAACAACCGTTTTGATCTTATCCTTGCTGGCTTTGCCATGGTTTGGGGAGAATAAATTAAAGGGTATGCACTGTTGTTCTGTTGCACCAAGTGGGGTGGCCATTTTTTAAATCTCCTGTTAATTGTCGTGTGACCCGCGTTGATAATCAGTAAGTAGATGGAATAGTTAGTCAGCATTGCATTAATCAGATAAATGAAATTTTGTTTGCCCTGGAACCCGCAGTGACGCGGCCTGAATGCAGTCTGCTGAAGCGAGGCAGAAGTCAAAAAATCGAACGATTGGACAATTAAACCTGAGAATAGGTTCCGAAGTGTGGCTTTTTTGAAAATGAGTGCTCAACGGACTCCACGAAATTCCCGGCCCACACCCTGTGCATCAGAAGAATTTATCAACAACAACCGTTTTGATCTTATCCTTGCTGGCTTTGCCATGGTTT
>JAKROC010000009.1 GCA_024509075.1 Endozoicomonas sp. | reverse complement strand
TTTTTTTTATCCGGTTTTTGGGTGTTACAATTATTTCCTCAATAATTGTCGGACTTGGCAAGACGATCAAGCAAGAACTCTGGAGCTGACAACCCATGCAATTTCTGATTACGGGCGGGACGGGGTTTATCGGACGGCAGCTGGTGCGACGGCTGCTTGGTGAAGGGCATGATGTGGTTGTATTGAGCCGACAGTCGGCCCGGAATGTACGCTTGCTCCTTTCTGCCAGGGTAAAGCCGATAACCTCCCTTGCAGCCATTAATCCTTCTGTTTACTTTGATGCGGTTATCAATCTGGCCGGTGAGGGCATTCTTGACAAAAGGTGGAGTCGTGCCCGTAAAAAGGTGCTGCTTGATAGTCGTATTGGCGTCACCACTGAGTTGGTTGATCTGTTCGAGCGTTTGGAGAACAGGCCCGGTTGCCTGATCAGTGCTTCAGCGGTTGGATTTTATGGCATCGCTCATGGTGTCGGCGAGGTGCTCGATGAATCCGCCCAAGCCGGCAGCGACTTTGCTGCGATGCTCTGCAACCGTTGGGAACAGGTCGCATTAAGGGTTGAGGCCATGAAGGTGCGCACTTGCATCGTCCGAATTGGTGTCGTGTTGCATCCCGATGGCGGTGCCCTGCAAAAGATGCTGCCCGCTTTTCGCCTGGGGCTTGGTGGGCCTATTGGTGACGGGCAGCAGATCATGCCCTGGATTCATATGGATGATATGCTCGGTATTTTGCTCTATTTGGCCAATCATCAGGAAGCTGCAGGTGTTTTTAACGCGGTGGCACCCCAAACGCTGAGCAACAAGGCCTTTGCCCGGGCGCTTGGCCATGCTGTACGACGACCGGCTATTATACCTGCCCCCAAGTGTGCTCTTGAGTTGATGCTTGGAGAATCTGCCCAGCTGCTTACCAAAGGTTCGGCAGTGATACCTGAAAGATTGAAAGAGGCAGGTTTTACTTTTACTTATCCGGATATTAACCGGGCGCTGGCATCGTTGCTGGCCTGACTTGGCAGTCGGCTGTTTCTCCAGGCCGGCACGCATAACCCGGCATTCATGCGCTCACGCACGTGCAACCTGGCCACCATATCTTTTGGTGAGCTTCGCTTTTAAACGGCAATAGCCTGATAATCAACAAAAAATATTCCCCATGCTTCTCACTCTCATGGCTGAGAATAAGACTGGCCATTATGACTCAGGCGCTGACCATAAAGCGTTTGCGAAAAACCTGAGACAATGGTTTTGTTGCCCTCAAAGACCTCGATCTGGAGGTGGGCAAAGAGGTTTTCTTGCCCCGTCAGGCTCTAGCGGGGTGGGGAAATCCACCACTAATGGGGTGATCAATGGTATCTTTGCTCGTAGGTTTGATGATGCCTCTATGATCCCTGCTTTCTTCCTGACGCCGATGACTTATCTGGTCGGTGTCTTTTATTCCACTGATATCCCGCCTGAGTTCTGCCAGAGGGTATCCGATGGTCAACCTTATTCCCTATCAGGTGAATACTTTCCGTTATGGACTTCTGGGACGGGGTAGTGGTATTGATAGCCAATTTGCCAGCTTTTGCTGTTTTTTCCTCCTTGGTGGCGCTGGCGGTCATAGTATTGCCTGGCACCTGCAGTTTTCAGCTGTTATACCCGTCGGCTTTCAAGTTGCTACTTTGTTGGCTGCATTTATGCCTTTTAGGGCATAAATACCCGAAGGGCACAAGGGCTTCGCTCAACTGCCGCCGCGTAGCAACATGAAATACATTGGGTATAAAGAACGGTCATGGCCTGGTAGGTTGATAAACGCTTGGTAAATAGTTTTTTTGAAAAATGGTGCTTGTAAAAATGAATAGAGTACTGAACGCCTCGCCGCTGGGCAAAACCAGCGAATATAAAGCAGAATACGATCCGTCTTTGCTGTTTCCCATAGAGCGACAGGAGAAGCGCAGGGAGCTGGGCATTGACCAGGGGCAACTGCCGTTCTTTGGCCGGGATCTCTGGTACGGTTATGAGTTATCCTGGTTAACTTTGCAGGGTAAGCCCGTTGTGAGGATCGCGCAGTTTGAGTTGCCCTGTGACTCACCGTGTTTGATTGAGTCCAAGTCATTCAAGCTCTATCTCAATTCGTTTAACCAGTCTCGCTTTGCCAGTGCTGAGCTTGTTGCTGAGCAATTGACCGCAGACTTGTCAGTTGTGGCAAAAGCACCGGTCAAGGTGGATCTGTTCACCATTGACGAGTTCGCTGCCCGTTCGTTTGATGTGGCGCCTGGTGTCAGTATTGATGGGCTGGATGTTGAGGTAGATTGCTTTCAGTACGACCCATCGTTATTGGCTAAAGATAGACCCAATGTCAATGTGGTTAGTGAAACGTTGCACACTCACCTGCTCAAATCCAATTGTCCCGTTACCGGTCAGCCAGATTGGGGGACACTGGTGGTGAGCTACCGTGGCGAGCCCATTGACCAGACAGCGCTGCTTAAGTACATCTGCTCGTTTCGTGACCATCAGGAGTTCCATGAGCAGTGCGTTGAACGGGTGTTTGTTGATTTGCAAAAGTATTACCGGCTGGAAGAATTAACGGTTTACGCACAGTACCTGCGCAGGGGGGGGCTCGATATTAACCCACTGCGCAGCTCGGCAAAGGTGGCCAGCGCACCACTGCGATTTATCCGTCAGTAGACATTTTGTTCCTTCTAACTCTCATCTTCCTCTGCGATCCATTCCGCTGGTGGGGGAGGCAAAAAGCGGGAGCAGGCGTCTTGCTGGTGCGGCTTTCTCACGGCAATCGTTTTGACTGGCAAAAAATCCCGGCGCTGTATCTCAGCAGCCAGAGATTTTGCTGTCAGCCGCTCAGCACCGACTGGATTACGAGTTGGCGGTGTTGGAGGTCTAAACGACTGCAGTGCCGACGGCTCGACCTCCCTGACCAGAAAGTTGCTCTTGATGCGAATGGGGACGACGGATTGGTCGTTCGATTGTTGGATAAGTTTCGGGCCTTCGATGACCAGTTGTGATTGGGCTTGCTGGTAACTGCGGCACGGCTCCGGGGCGTAATCTGGCGGCGATGGTTGTTGTTGAAGCCCGGGCCGAGAACGATGGCGGCCAAATCTGGCCGGGAGCGTATTGCTTCTGCTCAGAAATGAGTCGAGACTCCCAGTCTTTGCCTCAGGATAAATTTCTGACTGGAACAGGCCATGATAGCCGCAATTGGTCAGGGCATTGAAAAAATGCTCATAGACTTCTGACCCTATGATGAGGGCAGTGTTGATCATACGGCTCGTTGTGTCTACGTTGCCACCGTTTTTTTCCGTTTTCGGTTGCTCCCTGAGAATGCTTTTGAAGTGCTGGTAGGTTTTTTTGGGCAGCTGTTGCTTCAGGTATTTCATTATGTTGTCGTTATCCAGCCCCAATTTACCGCTGGTCACTGTATCCTTTAAGTGCACTAGTTGACGACACAGGCTTTGCTGATAGTTTTCCTTGTCAGGTGGTGGTGCGTCGTCTGGGGGGAGGGTGCCAGTCTCCGTCAGGGGTGGGTTGGTGTTTGATTTTTGGTCGGTGGTGGGGATTGCAACGGCAAGGTCGGGCTGGTGCATGGTGAGTGTCAGGTAGTTGTTCAGTTGCACAATAATAAAGTCTCGCAACGCTTTGGCCTGACCCTTTGGTACGTTTGCGGCGAGCAACTGATTGTTAAAAAATGCGTGAATCCGGCTCTCCACATCTGGTGAAATGTTATCACTGACGAGGTCAACTTTGCGGCTGAATGCCTTTGCTTGCGTTAGCGGGGTAACGGTTGTCTCGCTGAACGGTGACTCTTTGCACTGTGTTGCGCAGGTTGTATTTATTGCTGGATCTAGCATGGATTTATCCCTGAAGAACAAATGTGAAAGAGGGCGGAAGCTCTTTTCACCGTTTTGATGCGTGCAGCCGTGGCTCGTGACCGGCACAACAGGAATAGTTAAACAACAGTGGTCATGTGATTTTTCAGGAGAGCATCACCCAACCAGGTGCAGTCAGCAACTCCTGTATAATCACGCCATAACACTGCTTCCCGCTCACGTCCCTCTTGCCTGTTTTTCCGCTTGGACAATGGCACAATAACCACCCCAGATTCTCAGCGCTGCCGTCCATAGACAGATTGCGGAAAAACCATAAGCCAGTTGCGCAAAGTATTCAGGCAAAAGACAAAAAAGCACAAAAAGAGCGATTGTCTCAGTGCCCTCCGCCACCCCCCCCATATAGTAGAGCGACTTGTTTTGGTGGTGCGGGGGCTTGAGCTGATACTTCTCGGCCATCACAGCATAGGCCAAAAAGCTGGCTCCGGTGCCCATAAATGAAAAAATCAGTGTGCAGGCTGCAATGGCATTGTTCTGGGGGGAGGCCAGGGCAAAGCCCAGTACGATGCCGGAATAGAAGATAAAGTCCAGGGTGATGTCCAGGAAGCCACCCGCATCGCTCGCCCCGGTCATTCTGGCCAAAGCACCATCTAAACCGTCGAGAATGCGGTTGGTCACGATGGTAAGCAGAGCCAGGAAGTAATATCCTTGGGACAGCAGGGGTATGGCAAGCATGCCCAGCACAAAACCTGTGATGGTAATCTGGTCGGCTGTAATACCTCGGTGCACAAGCCTTGAGGCCAACCTTTTCAAAGGTGGCTGGGTCAGTGGCGCTAACCATTTATCGAGCATGGGATTCCAGTGAGTGAAATTCGTGGATAGCAGATAATACCTTTGGAGCAGGCGTGAGCCAAACGACTTGCATGCTTGTGCAGTGTTATCAGGCAAGCAATCGCCGTCGAGAGGCGGGTAATGCGGTGCATGATTGTTCGTTTGTATTTGCTGCGAAATTAAGTCTTCAGCTTCTGTTGTAAAACAATTGTCGGTTACTGACTGGTTTTGCGCTCAGCCTTTTGTATAGAGCATGGCGGTGGGCGGGCATAGTGAAATTTTGCTCGGTCACCGGTTATGACACGTCTCTGACGAGAGGTGTTCGGGAATAGAAATATCGACCAGGCGAAAGGTTCTGGTAAATAGTGGGTAAACATCTTTGCAACCGGGCAAGAGTAAGGTACGGGTCTCACGTTATGACCCAAAACGTGATCAGTTAATTCGAATTTTTCAATCAATCTTTATTGCTTTGCTGTGTGGTTTTGCCTATTGGTATGGTAGTAACCGCGGTGGGCTGCACACGGATGGTGTCCGGCAGCGTAACGTTGTCCTGGAGAAGCAGACTCGTGTCTTGCAGGAGCAAAACAGCGAGCTCAGGCAGCGCCTTACCCTTGTGGAGAGTGCCAGGAAGATGGATCGTGAGGCGGTTAACCGTGTCAGGTTGCTGGTCAAGCAGCTGGAAGACGAGAAAGAAGATCTTCTTAAAGAATTGTCTTTCTTCAAAGGCATCATGGCTCCGGAGGATAATGCCACCGGTGTGCGAGTTGCCAGTCTTAGCTTGCTCGCGGGCAGAGAGCCGGGTCACTATCACCTCAGGCTTGTCATTTCCCAGGTTCAGAGAAACAATCCGTTCTTGAAAGGAACCCTGTCGGTTTCGTTGCTCGGTGAAAAAGCTGGCAAGGCCGAGACACTTGAGTTATCGCAATTGGTCGAGGATGACCTGGATGTGAAAAATCTTGGCTTTCGTTATTTTCAGGCTCTACCAACGGACAAAGAATACCTTGATTTCACTCTGCCCGACGGATTTCAGCCTGCTGAAATTAAAGTCCTGGTGCAGATCACCAGTGGAGTCAAGCAGAAATTTGAATCAGTTTATCAATGGCATCAGGAGTTGGCGAAGGATGTTCGGGAAAACGACGAAGACGGTGAATAGCGCCGCTGACGGCCACAGCGACACGTCCCTTATTTCGAGGGAAACCATTGTTACCGGTGATATTCACTTCACCGGCTCTGTGCATGTAGAAGGCTCCGTCAAGGGCAATATTACCACTGAAGAGGGGCTGCTGACTGTTGCCAGCAGTGGCACTGTTGAAGGTGACTTACGGGCGCAACGTGTGGTGATCGATGGTCATGTTCACGGTAATGTACTTGCCGAGGAGCACTTGGAGCTGGCCTCCAAGTCTGTGATTAACGGCAATGTGTACTACAGCATTATTGAGATGGTCAAAGGAGCCCAGGTCAATGGCAGTTTGCAGTATCACGATAGCTCCGATGGAAACCAGCCTCTGTTGGGGCATCCCGATGAGTCGGAGATAAGTGTCGGCGAGCTGTTTGACGATATAGATAATTGACGAAATCAGTCGGTTACTCGGATAATGACCGGTTGGTGGATGAATGTCGCGCTTTGGTTGTGAATGGCAGCTATGGGCTGGCGGGATTTTCCAGTTCTCAACAGCCTCAATGAAGATAGAGGAGGGTCAATGAGCGAAGCGACAACAGCAGTACAGGTAGCCGAGGCGCCAGAACCGATTACGGTCACAGAGGCAGCTGCCCAGAGAGTGTGTCAGCTGCTGGCCGATGAAACCGAAGCGGATCAGCGGCTGCGGGTATATGTTACCGGTGGTGGCTGCTCCGGTTTTCAGTACGGCTTTATTTTTGACAGCAATCTGGCTGAAGATGACACGCTAATTATTAGAGAGGGAGCGTCAGTGGTGGTTGACTCCCTTAGCTATCAGTACCTGGTTGGTGCCGAAATCGACTATGAAGAGGGCTTGCAAGGTTCTCGGTTCCTGGTTAGAAATCCCAACGCCAAGTCCACCTGCGGCTGTGGTTCCTCCTTCGCAATTTGAGTCTGCTTCAGTTAACTGGCAGGGTAAATACCGCCAAGTATCCTCGGGCCCGAAGCCCCGGTTACGCCAGGCAAGTTGCCAGGCAAGTTGTTCATCGTTTGTCGTGCCAGCCAGGCAAAGGCGACAGCCTCAACCCACTGTGGGTCAATGCCCAGGGCGGACGTTGACTGCACATCCCGGTTCGGTAGCTCTTCACGCAGCATTTTCATTAATGTCTGGTTTCTGGCACCACCGCCACAAACAAAAATCTCTTCAGTCTCTGGGGCGTAGTGTTTGATGGCATCAGCAATGCTGCGTGCGCTTAATCGGCACAGTGTTGCCTGCACCGTAGTTGGCGATAACCCGCTAAAACCTTTTAGCATCCATTGGAGCCATTGAGGGTTGAAAAGCTCTCGGCCAGTGCTTTTGGGTGGTCGTTGCCGGAAAAAAGACTCGCTTAACATGGTTTCCAGCAAGATTGGGTCGTGGGGTTCCTGCCCGGCGTGGAAGCCATCCTTGTCAAACGGTTTCAGCCATCGCTGCTGGCACCAGTAGTCCATCAGCAGATTGCCGGGGCCGGTATCAAAGCCGGTTACCTGCTGGCTTGCTGCGGGCAGTATGGATATGTTGCTGATGCCCCCGATGTTTACTGCTACCCGGTGACGGCGGTCGCTGGCAAAAATGGCGTGGTGAAAGGCGGGAACCAGGGGGGCGCCCTGGCCACCAGCGGCTATGTCCCGGCGGCGGAAATCAGCTACTACGGTGATACCAGTTTGTTCCGCCAGGATATTAGGGTCACCAATTTGCAGGGTGTATCCCCGCTCCGGCAGATGTCTAATCGTTTGGCCGTGACTGCCAATGGCTTTGACTTGATCGGCGGGCAGGGCTGCACGGGCCAATAGCTCTCTGGTGGCTTGGGCGCAAAGGTGGGCAATGGCTGGGTCAACTTCGGCCAGATGGTGGATTTCATCGTTTCCGAGCTGGAAAAGATGTTGGATTTTTGCTTTCAAATCAGCTGGCCAGGGTGTTGTGTGGCTGGCAATCAGCACCGGGCGGAGGTCATCAAAGCGCACGGCAACGGCGTCTACGGCATCTAGGCTGGTGCCTGACATCAAGCCTACGTAAATTTCAGGCATGAAGCATCTCGATAAAAAAAACAGCCACTACTAACGGCCATTAGCTGCAAACAGTATCTGTTCCAGAGTGTGTGCTGGAACTTGGCAATTACTGAGTTGCCAGCATTGTGCCAGATTGTTTTTCAAGCTGGGAGATCATCAGTCCAGATAATTGGCTGAAATTAACCATTTCGCTTTTGGCAATAGGTGCTGCGTCGGGCAGTTTTACTGTCACCGGGTTTCTGTGCTCGCCATTCACGCGGAATTCATAATGCAGATGCGGTCCGGTAGCCCAGCCTGTTTTGCCCACGTAGGCAATAATCTGACCCTGACGTACCTTTTGACCCTTTTTGAAATTAGCAAGTTTGTTGGCGTGAGCATAAACCGTGACGATATTGTTCGGATGCTGAATGTAGACCACGTTGCCAAACCCATTCTGCCAACCGATAAACTGAATGCGCCCATCGCCTGCTGCCTTGATGGGGGTGTTCATTGGGGCAGCATAATCTACCCCACGGTGGGGACGCCTGGTCTTGAAGACCGGGTGGAGTCGATTCGGGTTAAACCGTGAGCTGATCCGGGTGAAATCTACCGGAGAGCGTAGGAAGGCCTTTTTCATGCTCTTGCCATCAGGCGAGTAATAGTCTGTGTTGCCCTTGCTGTCAGTGAAGCGGATGGCGGTGTAGGTTTGTCCCTGATTGGTGAAGCTGGCGGCCAGAATGTCGCCGTCGTGTAGTTTTTCGCTATCAAGATAGTTCTCCTCGTATATCACCTTGAAGGAGTCGCCGCGACGGATGTCTTGAACGAAGTCGATGTCCCAGCCAAATATATTTGCCAGCTCCATGGTCAGATTTTCCGACAGGCCTGCTTCCTGGCTGGCCATAAACAGTGAGCTTTCTATGGTGCTGCTGGCAAAAGCGGTTTTGACTTGTGGTGACAGGGCAATCAGTTCTGCCTGGTAGCCTTGGGCGGTTTTGCTAAAAAAAATGCTTTCCAGTCTGGACTTGGTGTAACGCAGCTGGGTTAGTGTGCCCTGTGAATTGATGCGGAACTCCAGAGATTGTCCCGGGAGTATGTGCGTCAGTGCTGCACCGAACTCAGGCGTATTGGTTATCTGGTGTACGACGTTGGAGCTTATTTTTTGAGCCTTGAACAGCGATGACAGGTTATCACCGGAACGGATGGTTACGGTGTGCCATGTGCCCAGCTGCTGCTCCAGGTCATAAGCTTTTTTAGCCTGGTCTTTGGCATCTGCCTCTGTTTGGGTTGTCTCCACCATTTTGCCGGCGAAAGGGGCAGAAAAATCGTCTTTCTTGCTGTTATCCGGCTTGACACTGTTTGGCTCAAAAGCATCAATCGACATGGGGATTTCGTTACGCTTGGCTTCCACGTCGCCAGAGGGTAGCAGAGCCATCATACCCATAACGGAAAAGGCAATGGTGCTAGCCAGCAGCAGATGTAGTCTGGGGAATTGCGTCCGGCGCAGATTAATTCGAGAGGCGCCTGGGTGGATTCGGCTATTCATTGAGGCTTTAACGCTGTATGTGATATGCAATTATAGGTAATATTCATTAGATTATAATTGGAAAGATAATTATAAGTCATACATATTCGTAAACACCTGCTTGTTTTCTGATTTTTCTTATATGTATCTCGACTTTAGAGTTTTAAAAGCACAAAAGTTCCGGCGTATAATCTGCTAAAAGCAACCATCCCCAACGGTGAAATCCGAGATGGTTGCCATGCTCACATCAGATCAGGCTTTCGTGCTATGCAAAGTCTAAAGTCGAGTATGTATGAGTACCCGTTCTATCTGGTTGTGCTTAAAGTTACTGATCTTTGTGACTATTGGCGCGATAGTACTGGTGAGTGCTGTAATTACTCGCATATTCTGAGTGAATTGCTGCTGACCCTGTCCGGGTGTATTCGGGCTGGGAGGTGTTATCCGGTGGCGCTGCCAAGTTCAGGTAAGGTTGCACGCCACACACCCGTGGCAGATTAAACAGCACGCCCCCGATAGCGCCCAGCAGGCAATACGGCACCAAAAAGGTGAAGGCGACACTGCCAAGGTTTTCACCGCTGAGCCAAGAATATTTGGCAGGGGCAGCAAGTACGCACTGGGATAAGGTGTGTGCCGAGGTTACAGCTTCACATATCACGTAAGCTTCCAGGGGGGGATTTGCCTCGGACTGGGGGGCAGTGCTTGTGTGTCCCTGATCCTGCTGCACGGAACGATCGCCCAGATTCTCATGGGCGTAACGCAGCGTTCCTTTGATGCCGCCAAAAAGCCAGCCGGCTCCTGTGACCATGCAGGCAGTGACTTTTCTGCCGGCAAACATCAGGCATTCGGTGCCGGTGGCCATGCCCCTGATGATCACCTTGAGGCTGTCAACAGTGGAAAAATTCGCTGGGGCAGGTGGTGTAGATGATGCCTGGGGCGAAGGAATTGGATAGCTCACAAGTCTCTCCTCGGTGTTCTGGCTTGTTGCAGGGTGAAACGACAGCAGGTATACCTGACAGCTTTGTGCCTGCGTGGTGGCTTCGACTGCTGGGCTTCACGTGAGTTCCATTGTCATGAAAATACCGAACTTGTTGATCCTGGTGTCATTTTCATTGTCTGACAGTGGGATAATGTTGTATTTTGAGCGGCTCATTTTTTATTCCGGTTGAACCACCCCAGGAAAAGGCAATGTCCGACAGTCAAAACTCGTTGCTGTATGATCTTCAGGCTCGCCAGCTCATCGCGCAGACCACTGCAGTTGAGGAACTGGACGCTCATCTGAGCGAGCAGCCCCGGGTGCTTTACTGTGGCTTTGATCCTACAGCAGACAGTCTTCACCTTGGTCACCTGGTGCCGTTGTTGGTGCTTAAGCGTTTTCAGCAAGCCGGTCACAAGCCTATTGCGCTGGTCGGTGGTGCTACCGGGCTGATCGGTGATCCCAGCTTCAAAGCCACAGAGCGGCAGTTGAATACCTCTGATGTGGTCGCCGGCTGGGTGGAAAAAATCAAGGCGCAGGTCAGCCAGTTTGTTGACTTTGATTGCGGCGCTAACTCAGCCATCGTGGTCAATAACCTGGATTGGACCGCTGATCTGAACGTGCTCGATTTTCTCAGAAATATCGGCAAGCACTTTGCCGTCAACGCCATGATCAACAAAGAGTCGGTACAGCAGCGCTTGAACCGCGAAGGTGCTGGTATCTCCTTTACCGAGTTTTCCTATGCACTGCTTCAAGGGATGGATTTTGCTGAGTTGAACCGCCGCCACGATTGCACTTTGCAAATAGGCGGCAGTGATCAGTGGGGCAATATTGTCGGTGGTATTGACCTGGCTCGCCGTCAGAACAAGGCTCGAACCTTTGGCTTGACTGTCCCGCTGATTACCAAGTCGGACGGTACCAAGTTTGGCAAGAGTGAAGGCGGCGCTGTCTGGCTCGATGCTCGCAAAACCTCTCAGTACGCGTTCTACCAGTTCTGGATGAATACCGCCGATGCCGACGTATACCGCTTCCTGAAGTTCTTTACCTTTCTTGATATTGATGAAATTGCTGGCATTGAGCAGGCCGATGCTGAGCGTCAGGGTCGCCCTGAAGCCCAGCGAATCCTGGCCCGGGAGGTGACTCGCCTGGTTCACGGCGAAGAGGGCCTGCAGGCAGCTGAGCGCATCACTGCGGCTCTGTTCTCCGGTGATGCCACCGAGCTGTGCGAGGCTGACCTGGAGCAGCTGAAGCTTGATGGCCTGCCCAGTGCCACGGTTTCCAGAGACACTCTGGCGGATCAGGCCATGACTCAGCTGTTTGCCCAGGCAGGCATGGTAAAATCCGGCAAACAGGTGAAAGACGCCCTGGGCAATAACGCGGTGTTGATTAATGGTGAGGCTCGCGGCGCAGCAGATAACATGAATCTCGCTGCCTGTTTTGCTGCAGAAAAAGCCATGTATGGCCGTTTTTTCCTGGTAAAACTGGGTAAGAAAAACCACTTCCTGTTTGAAGTTATCTAACGACAGCTATCGTTTTTGCCGTCACCGGTGATTTGCCCGGTAACTGGCGCGCGCCAATCCTTCACTCGGCAAACTTCACGCACTGATAGCGAAAGCACTCCATATCCTCAGGCCACTCCCCCGATGCCATGCCAGCCTTGATTTTCAGCTGTTGCAGAAATTGTCCCGGGTTGGGCAGCTGTTGCCAGACCTGGGGCAAAAAAGTGGCTGAGTGTCGGGCATTGCGTATCAGCAGTCCATCAATGCCGGGGCGAATGGTTTGCAGCAGGTCATCTTCGCTGGTGACTGCCAGGCGCTGCTGTGGGGTCAGGAGGGAGATTTCAATGCGGATCTCGCTCAGTTCACTTTCGGTCACTGGTGGGAAGCGCGAATCATGAAAAGCGCTGGCAAATGCGTTGTGAATGACATCTTCAAACAGTGAACGGTGCGCTTCGGTGGAACCAATACAGCCGCGCAATGCCCCGTGCTTTTGCAGGGTTACGAAGCAGGCAGCCGGCTGGCGGAAGCGCTCGGGCTGACCCTGTAAATCAGGTTCCGGTGGCAAATCCTGAGTGCAGCCCTCGCTAATGGTTTTACGGGCAATATGCAGTAACGCTGTTTTTTCCCTTTCGCCGAGCATAATCCACACCCCGTCAATCATCAGTTGCACACAGCTTAACGATGATTACTGAATAACAAAAGCGCCGTATCCTACTACACGACTTTTGTCGCCTGATGTGTCGCCTGAGTTGCGCACATCCAGAGTGATCACTTCCATGCCCCGACGTTGGGCAACTTTCAGCATGCCGTTCAAGGGATTGCAACCACAGGCCTGACCGCCGGTCAGGTTACTGCTCAGTTGCTCGATGGCTTTAGTGGTTTGCTGATCCCGGTGACAAGCCTCTTCGTAATTGTGAAAATGGCTGAGGTCGGAGCTGATGATGATCAAGGTCTCTTGATCGCCCCACAACTGTTCAATTACCTCCGCCACTGACAAGGCGCTGCAGTCACCCACCACGATGGGGATTAGCTTGAACTCACCGAGGCACGCTTGCAGGAACGGGCACTGCACCTCCAGGCTGTGTTCCAGAGCATGGGCTTGGTCAAGAACCTGTACCTGGTTGAACGATTGCAGTGCGGCCATAGCGTCAAGGTCCAAAGGTATCTGCCCTAGAGGAGTGGCAAAAGCGTCACAGTCCGGCAGGGCCAGACCTTGCAAAGGTATTCGATGACTAGGGCCTAGCAGCACCACTGTGCGAATATCGGGTGCCAGGGCATGCAACAAGCGATAAGCAGTGGCAGCAATCGGGCCAGAGTAAATCAGCCCGGCATGGGGCACCACTAAGGCCTTTGGTGAAAGGTCTTTGGGTTTGGCTTCACCAAGCAGATCGCTGATCATCTGGCTGAGAGCGCCGGGCGAGTCAGGATAAAATGTCCCGGCCACGGCAGGTTGGCGGATGGTCATTATGGATTCTCCCACGGATGATTCGAGTGATGAACACGGGTCAGGTGAGAGGCGCGAACTCCTGTTCTCGAAATTCCCGTTGTGTCCGCAGAGCCTATAATTATAGACCTGTAATCAGGATACTGAATCTGGCACAAGACGTGGTGCCAAGAGGGATTATGCCAAGAGAAACGACACCTGCCGGCAATGTTACCACTCAATACTGGCACTTGATAGACGATGGTCGTGTGCAGTGCGATGTGTGCCCACGCGCCTGCAAATTACGTGAGGGCCAACAAGGGCTCTGTTTTGTCCGCGCCTGTGAGGATGATCAGGTTGTCCTTACCAGCTATGGTCGCTCCAGCGGATTTTGCATTGACCCCATTGAGAAAAAACCGCTGAATCATTTTTTGCCGGGTACGCCTGTGCTGTCGTTTGGCACTGCCGGGTGTAACCTGGCGTGCAAGTTCTGTCAGAACTGGGATATGAGCAAGTCCCGGGAGATGGACACGCTGGCTGACCGGGCGTCACCGGTTCAACTGGCGGCCACAGCGGAGCAGCTGGGTTGCCGGTCGCTGGCTTTTACTTACAATGACCCGGTGATTTTCCTGGAATACGCCATTGATGTAGCCCAGGCCGCCCATGAAAAAAACCTCAAGTCCGTGGCGGTTTCTGCCGGTTATATTTGCCCGAAGCCAAGGGCGGAGTTTTTTCGTTATATGGATGCGGCAAATATTGACCTGAAAGCCTTTAGCGAAAACTTCTACCGGAAAATCTGTGGCGGTGCACTGCAACCGGTTCTGGAAACCCTGGAGTACCTGAAACACGAAACCAGCATCTGGCTGGAAATCACCACATTGCTGATCCCTGGGGAAAATGACTCTGACCAGGAACTGAACGACATGTGTCAGTGGGTGGTTGAGCACCTTGGCGTCGATGTGCCAATGCACTTCACCGCATTTCATCCGGACTGGAAAATGCGTGATCATCCCCACACTCCGGGCGCGACATTAAGCAGAGCCCGGCAAGTTGCCATGAATCACGGCATACGCTACGCCTACACCGGTAATGTTCACGACTCGGACGGTGGCAGTACCCGCTGCCATCAGTGCCGCAGCGTACTGATCGAGCGGGACTGGTATGTTCTGGGGCAGTGGCAGGTTACCGCTTCACAAGGGCATGGGTTTTGCCAGGTGTGTGGTGCGCCAGTGGCTGGCGTCTTCGAGGAGATCTCAGGAGCCTGGGGTAGTCGCAGAGTCCCCGTAAGAATTCTTTAACTCGCCAGCCAACAGCCTGCATCAGGGCAAGTAATCACCACCACGCTTCCATCTGAGCGCCAAAGATCCAGCCGTTGCGTTTATCGATGAAAGTATCAAAAACCTGTTGGGCCGTGGCAGCACTGGCTCCCAAACCGGGGCCGGAGGACTAATGCGGTACCAGCGAAAGGTAGCGGGACATCCTGATTTTTATCTCTGGCCGAGCGCGAGAGAGAGTTTGATTAAAACTTGTAGTTCACAGTGTCGGGATCGGCAAAAAAATAGTTGCAATGCCGATGTTCCGGTGGGGAAGTCAATGGCCAGAAATGGTTGGTGGAATGGTCAGTAAATTTTCTAGACGTTCAATCAATACGGTTTTGTCTTGTTGATTCAGAAATGAGCCTAGTTCTAACTCTTTGCCGTGGGAGCGTAAGAGGATCGCAGGTGTGCTCCATGAGTGTGTGGGGTGACGAATGATCAGCTGGCACCACAGACGGTGATAGCGATGGGTGATCAATGGACGGTAAAACCCTTTTTGCACGGTTACCTGATGTTTGGCAAAAATAATTAGCTCTTTGCGCTGACGCTGCCAGAGGCAGTAGTACATGCCGATAAACAGGGCAATTAACTCCAGTAGCGAAAATGGCAGGATAATGCCTGCCCCGGCAAGAAAAAAACCGATGGCAATGGTCATCGATAGCACCGTCATTGCCCCAAACAACAGGAGGTTAATGCGCCAGCTCATGGAGTTGTTAGGCTGCAGAAGAATGGTGCCATCCTGGCTGCACGGAGAAAAGTTACATGTGACCATTGTTTAACTCCTGTTCTCAGCCCTCCTGATTGTCGATGCCCTGGAGCAGTTGATCAGTTTCCAGTTTGTCAGGTAACGCAATAGCCAAAATCGAGGGATGAGTATAGTCCATGGGTTAAAGTTCTCTGTGCCAGTTAATTTCTGACGCTGAACACTCTTTGGCCAACAACCAGCCAGCGCTGACCGATAAGGTAAACCACGGTAACCGGCAGACCGAAGAGGAGGGCGGCAGCGGCAAAGTCCTGCCACAGAAAGTGCCCTGGTTGCAGGTAGTGTTGCTTCAGGCCAACGGGCAGCGTCAGTCTGTCAATGCTTTGCAGTAGTACCGAGGCCACAGGAAATTCGCCCATGCTGGTGAGAAATGCCAGGACAAAAGCCGACACCAGTGTCGGTGCGAACGACGGTAGAAGTATATAGCGCAGTACCTGCCAGGGGGTGGCACCAGCAATAATGGCGGTTTCCTCAGGTGTATTGTCGATGGTTGCCAGACAACCCATTAGTAGCAAAAAAGGCAGGATCACTCCTCCCAGGTGAGCAAGAGCGAGCGACCACAGGCTATCCAGACCCAGCCAAACAATGTAATAGCCAAGCTGGTCGAACAGAGAGTAAATGCCGGTCAGAGCTAGCACCGGGGGAAACATAGGCAGGATTGTCACGATTGCCAGCAGTTCGCGTCGGCCAGGAAAGTGCAGGCGGGCAAAGGCATAAGCGCCAGTCGTTGCAAAAATGACAATTACCGTTGCGCTCACAATGGCTACTTTGACTGAATTCCACAGCCAGACCAGCACCGGAAATGGTGAGGGGGTTATGGAGCCGTCGGCGTGTTCCCAGGGAATGTCTAGGGCCAGATACCAGTGTTCGAGACTAAAGTGCTGGAAAATCAGGGAGTCAGTGGTCGCGTCACTGCTTTGCAAGGAAGCCAGAACCAGTATGACCAGAGGGCAGAGAGTGACCAGCAGAAAAAGCCAGATCGCAGCATGGGCAGCCCATACTCGGTGATGCAGATTTCTCGGTTGCACCATAGCCATAATAATACCTTACTGTAGTCGTTTAGTTGCCTGTAAGTACGTCCAGGCAACAGCACCCATCAGAACAAAAGTCAGCGTGGCCACCGCTGCGGCCAGCCCGTAATCCTGACTGACAAAGGCGTACTGGTAGGCATAGCCTGCGACCACATCAGTGGCTCCCACTGGGGAGTCGGGTATGTGCGGAGCACCATCGGTTAGCATGGCAATCAACACCAGGTTGTTAAAATTGAAGGCAAAACTGGCAATCAGCGCAGGTGCCAAAGGTTTGATGATCGTGGGGATGGTAATGTAAATCAGGTTTTGCAGTGGCGAGGCACCATCAATGGCGGAGGCTTCATAAAGATCGTCGGCAATGCTTGCCAGCAGGCCGGAGCACAAAATCATCATGTAGGGATAGCACAGCCAGGTATTGACCACAACCGCCATGGTTCTAGCCATCAGCCCATCAGTGAACCACGGTAGCTTGCTGGCAAATAGCAGATTGAATTCGTCAGCGTTTCGACTAAACAGACCGCGAAACATCAAGGTGGCGATAAACACGGGTATGGCATAGGGCAGAATCAATAAAAAACGATAAACTGCATTGCCTCGCAACGGCTTCCACCGCAATAGCACTGCCAGCAACAAGCCGATGGTCAGAGCCAGGAAGACACTAACGACGGCGAATGTTACGCTCCAGGTAAAGTTTTTCAGCAGCGGACTGTGAATTGTTGGATCGGTGGCAATTCGAATGAAATTATCCCAGCCGGTGTAGGTGATAAAACCCGGTCTGACTGGTTTGTCGCTGCTCTCACGGGTGAAGTAACCTGCAGTCATGTCAGCATTAAGGGTTTCGCCAGTGCGGTTGTCAATCAAGGCCAGGCTTTGGTCCGGATAGGATTGATCCTTAGTGGTTTGGTACAAACTGGCCTCGGTGCTAAAGCTGTTTGGGTTGGCCATGGTCAGTCTTGTGCCATCAGGAAGCAGGATTGTCAGGCCGGCCAGTGTGGTACTTTTTTTGCTGATTTCATCTGTTGACAGCTCAGCTCCGGCTGGTCGGTGAATTGAAACTGATGCCGGTACCGTCTGACGGGCGTTGACCTCGCCACGGTCGATAACTGGTTCGGTTATAAAGTGTTCCTCGCTGGCGGTGTCGCCAACAAGCATCAGGCGCAAACCTGGCCCTTCCCGGAACAGTCTGAATCTGTAGTGCTCGGCATCGGGGCGCCAGTTTGAGGCCAGCAGTTCCGCCCGGGCGCGCTCGTAAGACACCCTGTGGTCGGCACTATAGTTGGTAAAAGCGATATTCGTCGTGTAGATCAGGGGCAAGACGATAAAGGCGGCAATCAAGGACAGGCAGGGAAATACAAAACGTAAGTTGTTGTGTTTTTTGCTGATCAGCAACCATGAGCCAGATGCTGTAAGCACCAGTAGCAGAAGGGCAAAGGCCACTTCACCCTGGGCGTACATCAGGGCTACACCGTAGAGAAGTAACAGATTGACAAGGGTTGTGGTGAGTAACCGGGGAAACGTCATTGGCCACCTGCGAAAGGAAGTGCAACAGGTCAAGTTCAATCATAATTCCTGAACCAGACTCTGCCAGTCAGGAATGATTGCCCTGCTGGTTGTGCCGTGGCTTGTTTCTAAATTAGAGCTTAGTTGTCGTGTTTTTTTTAAAAAATTTCTTTATCTAATCTAACCGTTTGTTATTAAATACGAAATTAACGGCAATGCATCCGAATAAAATTATCGGTATTGTGCACAGCCATTACTCTCTCTGAGAACTGTTGCTCTGCTACTGCTGGTAGTAACTGGCTGGTTTTTCCTGCCTGGTGGCGGTCAGGGCGTTGTCTGTCACTCTATTGAGGAATCACCATGCACCCCCTTGCAGGTCAACCGGCAACCGATGATCTTCTGGTTAACATTCCCCAGCTGGTCAGTGATTACTACACTGTTCAGCCAGACCAGTCGCAATCGGCTCAGCGCGTGGCTTTTGGTACTTCTGGTCACCGTGGTACGTCCACCAACGGTTCGTTCAATGAAGCGCACATTCTGGCAGTCAGCCAGGCGATCTGCGAATATCGCCGTAGCAAGGGTGTTGAGGGGCCGATTTTCGTCGGCATGGATACCCATGCACTGTCGGAGCCAGCACTGATCAGTGCCGTGGAAGTGTTTGTTGGTAATGATCTGGATGTCATTATCGACCATCAGCGAGGTTATACGCCCACGCCGGTGATTTCCCATGCCATTGTTACGTACAATCGCAGCCACGACAAACTGGCAGACGGTGTGGTGATCACGCCTTCTCATAACCCCCCCGAAGACGGCGGCTTCAAATACAATCCGCCCCACGGTGGCCCTGCCGGCAGCGATATTACCAACTGGGTTGAGCAGCGTGCCAACGAACTGATCGCTCAGGGGCTGTCAGGTGCTAACCGGGTGACTTTTGCCCGGGCGTTGGCATCGGGCAAAGTCCACCAGTACGACTTCATCACCCCATACGTCAACGATCTGGATAATGTTCTGGATATGGCCGCTATCGCCGGCGGCAAACTGAACATCGGCGTTGATCCGCTGGGTGGTTCTGGCTTGCATTATTGGGAGCCTATTGCTCAACGTTACGGGCTTGACCTGACTTTGGTCAGTCAGAAAATTGATCCCACCTTCGCCTTTATGCATCTCGATAAGGATGGCCGCATCCGTATGGATTGCTCATCCGCATCTGCCATGGCCGGGCTGATCAAGTTAAAAAATGATTTTGATATCGCCTTTGGCAATGATCCTGACTTTGATCGTCACGGCATTGTCACGCGCGGGCACGGCTTGCTTAATCCCAATCATTACCTTGCTGTTGCCATTGATTACCTCTACACCCATCGGCCACAATGGGCACCCAGCGCCACCATCGGTAAAACCTTGGTATCCAGCGCCATGATTGACCGCGTGGCCGGAGGGCTTGGTCGCACGGTAACCGAAGTGCCGGTGGGCTTTAAGTGGTTTGTTGACGGCCTGTCCAGCGGCACCATGGCTTTTGCCGGTGAAGAGAGTGCCGGAGCCTGTTTCTTGCGCCGTGATGGCCGCTCCTGGTGTACCGACAAAGACGGTTTCATCATGGCATTGCTCGCTGCAGAGATGACCGCCGTAACCGGTCGTGATCCGGGGGAGCACTATCAAGAGTTGACTTACAAGTACGGGGCTCCCATTTATCAGCGCATTGATGCTGTCGCCAATGATGCACAGAAAAAGGTGCTCTCGGCGCTGAGTCCGCAACAGGTCAAAGCCGAACAGCTTGCCGGCGACCCGATCATTGCCCGATTGACTCACGCACCTGGTAATGGGGCCGCGATTGGTGGCCTGAAAATGGTTACTGAGCGTGGCTGGTTTGCTGCAAGACCGTCGGGTACTGAGGCCGTTTACAAAATTTATGCTGAAAGTTTTGATGGTGAGGGTCACTTGGCCCAGTTGCAGGGTGAGGCTCAGGAAATAGTCAATGAGGTATTCAAGGCAAACGGAGTTTGAGTGCAGGCTTCACGTCTGTAGCAATGTCCTTAATGACAGGCAAACTCACTAGAGGTAAGCGTTGCCGTTAAAGGGGGATTTTTCGGGTTGAGTTGTAGCTTCATCCACGCGCCCGGTAACGGTCAAGGATTGGCCAGTACACAATCAAGTCAAAACACCAATGATAGGAATAATGTAAGTTGGTATCAGTTCTTTCTATGATTCTTGCCGGGGGCGAGGGGTCGAGGCTTGCTCCGTTGACGGGTGCAAGAGCCAAGTCAGCAGTGCCGTTTGGCGGACAGTATCGCATTATCGACTTTGTGCTGAGTAATTTTGTCAATTCTGATCTGCACAAGATCTATCTGATTACTCAGTTCAAATCACACTCTTTGAGTAAACACTTGCAACGCTGCTGGCGTATTGCCGGTCTGTCGGACAAATTTATTGATATGCTGCCGGCCCAGATGAATACTGGCAGCGATTGGTATCAGGGAACAGCAGATGCTGTTTACCAGAACTTGAACCATATCGAGTCACACCGTCCGGACTTGGTCTGTGTGTTCGGTGGTGATCATATTTATACCATGGATGTGCGTGACATGGTTTCATGCCATGAACAGAACAAAGCTGATCTGACCGTGACAGCCATTCCTGTTCCTGTGGAACAAGCACACCATTTCGGCATTATTGAAGTAGATATAGATGGTCGTATGGTTGGCTTTGCGGAAAAGCCAAAAGACAATGTGAAAACCATTCCGGGTAATCCGGGTTACGTGCTGGCCTCCATGGGCAACTACGTGTTCACCAGAGAGTGCCTGGTGCGGGAGCTGCTGGAAGACCATGGCAATGAGTTGTCCGATCACGATTTTGGTAAAGACATCATTCCGTCGCTCTACCCAAGGGCCAAGGTGATGGTGTATGACTTTTCTAAAAATTTAATACCAGGCAAGCAGAGGAATAATGGTTACTGGCGGGATGTCGGTAACATTGACTCCTACTGGGAAGCCAATATGGATTTACTGTCGAAAGAGCCGCCCATTGATTTGCACAATCAGGATTGGCCGATTCGCACTTATATTCCACCCTATCCTCCAGCATTGATCGCGTACAACCCTGAGGCGCGCGAGGGACAGATCAACAACTCCATGATAGGGGTTGGCTGTGTCTGTCAAGATATTTTCATGCAAAACAGCGTGGTTGGCTACAACGTCAAGATTGGTGACAACGCCAGTATCACAGACTCGGTCATTCTGCCCAATGTCACCATTGGTCAGGACGTGGTGTTGAATCGGGTGATTGTTGACAAGCGGGTAAGGATGGCACCGGGTACACGCATTGGTGTCAACCGTGAAGAAGACATGAAGCGCTTCAAGGTAACAGAATCCGGGCTGGTTGTGGTTCCCAGCGGGGTAGAAATTGGCTTCTGATCTGAATATTTTGTTTGCTGTTTCAGAGCTGGCTGGGGTGGCAAAAACCGGGGGACTGGCTGATGTGGCCGCCACCCTGGGTTCCTGGATGAAAAAACTCGGGCATGACGTCCGGGTTATTATGCCAGCGTACCGTCAGGCACTGGCGGTGTTACCAACCGTGGTGGTTGGTGTCGCAGAGGTGGTTTTTGGCTCCGGCTCACGATTTGGTTTCGCTATTCGCCAGGGTGAGTTTGCCGGTGTTATCGTCTACCTGATTGAACATAATGATTATTTTGACCGTGATGGGCTTTATAACAACCGCAGTGGAGTTTTTGCCGATAATTCCCAGCGTTTTGCCTTTTTCTGCAAGGCTGCCCTGTGCGCTTGCCAGATTCTCGAGTTCCGGCCGGATATCGTCCACGGCCACGACTGGCAGTCCGCTTTGCTGGGTTACTACCTGAAAATCCATGAAGCTGACAATGCTTTTTTCTGTGACACTCGCACGGTGCTGACCATTCATAACGGTGCCTATCAGCAGCATACACCTGCTGCGCTGCTTGATGCCCTGGACATTGACTACAGATGGTTTAACCGGGACTTTTTTGAAGACCACGGTCAGATAAACCTGCTCAAAGGCGGCATTGCTTTTGCGGATAAAATTACCACCGTCAGTCCACGCTATGCCGAGGAGTTGCAGACTGATCTGGGCTCCCACGGATTGGCTCATACCATTGGCCGGCGCAAGCAGGATTTTTGTGGCATTCTCAATGGCTGTGATTATCAGGAGTGGAGCCCGGAAACGGATCAGTACTTGCCTGCCCGTTATTCCCTGCAAGATACTTTCGGTAAGTCGCTGTGCAAACAGGCACTGCAACAGCGGCTGAATTTGCCAAGGGTGGCAGATAAACCGCTGTACGGGCTGGTTAGCCGTCTGACTGAGCAAAAAGGTTTTTCTTATCTGATTCCAGCATTGTGGCATTTTCTGCACAACGATGTTCAGGTGGTATTACAAGGCTCTGGTGATTCCCAAATCGCTGCTGAGTTGAATCATCTGACTAACGCTTTCCCAGACAAATGTCGTTTTATTGAAGCGTACGACAATAGTCTTGCGCATTTGATTGAGGCTGGTGCTGACTTCTTCCTGATGCCGTCGCTGTTTGAGCCTTGCGGATTGAACCAGATGTACAGCATGAAATACGGCACGTTACCTATTGTCCGTGCCGTTGGTGGCCTGGTGGATTCAGTCAAGTGCTTTGAGTCGGGTGTTGAGAGCGCCAATGGTTTTATGTTTGGCCCGGCGCAATGGCAGCGACTGTTGCTGTGCCTTAATCAGACCAAAGACGTTTATAAAGACAGCAAGACCATGAGCCGTCTGATCTACAATGCTATGTCTGAGTCATTTACCTGGGAGCGGTCAGCCCAGGATTACCTCGCCGTTTATCGTGCTGCCCGGAATTGAAAAATAACACTATGAATATTGCAGTAACTAAACCGGGGGATCTCCCCATGCGCAGTAAATCCTCTGGTGGCCGACCTGGTTAATGGTCAGTGTGCCGTTCCTTTTGGCCTGCTTGGATTGCACTCTCATCCAGAGGGTAAAAAAGGTCTGGTTATTCGGGCGTGGCGCCCGGATGCGGCCAGGGTTGAAGTTATAGATGCTGCAAGCGGTAAAGATCTTGGCGTGATGGAGCGCACTGGAGAAGGAGTGTTTGAATTACACTTGCCCAGGAAGACGAAGCACTTCTTGTACCAGCTTAAGGTGCATTGGGCTAACGGTCATCAGTCCTGAATTCGTATCATGAATGCATAACCTCCGTAACCAGAGGGTTGCCACTGAACTGCCGTTGAAATGAATCAGAACTCAGGGGTACTCTGTTAAGCAACCAGACTCAACCGTACAGCCTCTGTTTGACGTTGCCACCGTTGGCAACAGTGGTTCTGCAACGAGCTTGATCGTTGTTGCCTGGTCAGGATTGAACAGAATTGGCCGACCGGGCGCCCCTGCATTTCGGGTAGGTGTTGCATACCCACCACTTCTGTCCCGCGTGTACGCCCTTTTTCATTGTTCTCAGGGTCATGGAACTTTCACACTTTGGGCATTGGGGTTTTGCCTCTTCGGCTCGCAGTTCGAAGTCCGGTGAACCCTGCTCGACGATAGCGCAGGCGGCAAAAACTGTTTTGCGCAACTCAGTCACATTGCGCCAGGGTTTCATCTGGAATTCGAGCAGAGGCAGGTCAGCGGCTTCGCACAGCTGACGCAACACCCAGAACTCTTTTGTATTGGCATCGCCTTTGTGGGGAATCAGGTTGATAACGCAACAAATTTTCATCTTTCGCCGATGGTACAGGACAAAGTCAAAGCGGCGATTTTTTCTGATGTTGGCAATGGCGTCTGAGCGACCCCATTTGCCGCAATGCAATACATCACCAACAGGTAGTGATGGCAACACCATCAAATGACCGCGGACGGCAATATCGAGCTGGCCAAAAAATGCCCGCTTGTCGTGTTCAAAAAGCTGGGAGTTGAGTTCGGCTTCTATTGGCCCAAAACTGCGCCAGAGAAATCGCAGGAACAGCAATGCAGCAATGACTGCGGAGAGTACATACAGGTAGAAGTAGTTTACGGGCAAAATGGTACAACCTTAACAATGTATCTGTGTGTCGACTGGCTGTCAGCAACAGATTCAAGTCGACACGACGCCTCTTTGCAGGTAGCTGCAGAGAGTGTATGAATGAGTGAAACAGGCAAAGTCGATGTCGGCTTGCGGAAGATAACTCATGTGAATGGCATACTGACAGCTGAAATCTGCCGCGCTATTGGCACATTCACACAAGCAATCAGAGTGTTCCGAAGTTGCATTATGCAAGAAGCGACTCTTCCCGAGTCACAGAATCTGGTAATCCCTCGCCATCATCCGGCACCACTCGAGTGGCGATCATGCCCTTGGGGCCTTGTCCCAGCTCGAAACTGACCACTTGTCCAGCCTTGAGAGTCTTGAAGCCCTCCATCTCGATGACCGAGTAGTGGATGAGGACATCCTGATTTTCGGTCGCATCCGTAGCTTCTATAAACCCGTAACCTTTCGGGTTGTTAAACCACTTGACTGTACCTACCAGCATAGCTTCCATTTCCTTCCTGGTCGCTTCCATACAGCTTGTCTCCTTCACGTCCTGCTGGGAAGGGATGGCTGGGAAATTGCAACCTTTTGTTGTTTTAATCGTTGGCAATTTTTTGTTGGTCCATAGAAAGTGTCATCCTTGCCACTTGTACTCTCCGCCCCTTCTGCCAAGTCCAAACAGGCTTGGTCATCAGACGACAGACTATGAACATGAACAATATAACATCATAGTTTGCCTTTGGAATAGTCTTGCCACGCCTGTAATCGTCAGGTTGGCTGAGTATTTCCGCTATTATTCTCCCTGGCCAGCGCATGGGTGTGCTGGACGACATTTTCCTGGTCTACCGATTCAAGTTTGACATCAAAGCCCCACAAGCGGTGGATGTGCTTGATGATCTCCTTAGAGCTGCCTTCATCCAAAGGTCTGCCCTTGTGCATGTAGTGACGCAGAGTCAGCGAACGATCACCCCGGACGTCCACATTGTAAACCTGGATATTGGGTTCCCGGTTGCCCAGATTATACTGAGCAGCAAGGTTTTCCCGTAGTAGGCGGTAACCGGAGTCGTTGTGAATGGCGTCTACTTCCAGATAGGAGTTTGCTTCATTGTCATCGATGCTGAACAGGTGCATGTCCCGCATTACTTTGGGCGACAGGTACTGGAGGATAAATCCCTCGTCCTTGAAATTCTCCATGGCAAAGTGCACAGCATCAAGCCAGTCGGTGCCGGCCAGCTCCGGGAACCAATGGCGGTCTTCGTCGTTGGGGTTTTCGCAAATACGACGAATGTCCCGGAAGATATTAAATCCCAGGGTATAGGGGTTGAGGCCACTGTAACGAGAGTCGTCGAAATCTGGCTGAAATATCACGCTGGAGTGTGAGTGGAGAAACTCCATGATAAAGCCTTCTGTAATAAGTCCTTCGTCGTACATATCGTGCATCAGGTGGTAATGCCAGAAGGTTGCCCAGCCTTCGTTCATCACCTGAGTCTGGCGCTGTGGGTAGAAGTACTGGGCCACCTTGCGCACGATGCGGATGATCTCCCGTTGCCAGGTTTCCAGCAGTGGAGCGTTTTTTTCGATGAAATAGAGCAGGTTCTCTTCCGGGTCTTGCGGGAAACGCTTCTCTTTTTTCTCTTTTTCACTCTCCTTGACGGGAATGGTACGCCACAGATCGTTCAGGTTCCGCTGGATATACTCCTCACGTTCCTGAGAGCGAGCCTTCTCCTGTTCAGCGGATAACGGCGTCGGTCGAACATAGCGGTTGACCCCCTGATTCATCAGAGCGTGGCAGGCATCGAGTACTTCTTCCACCGCACTGATGCCGTGCTTCTCTTCGCAGTTGGCAATGTAGCTCTTGGCAAACAGCAGGTAGTCGATGATGGCGCTGGCGTCGGTCCACTGCCGGAACAAATAATTGCCTTTGAAGAACGAGTTATGACCGTAGCAAGCGTGGGCAATGACCAGCGCCTGCATGGGCATGGGGTTCTCTTCCATCAAGTAAGCGATGCAGGGGTTGGAGTTGATAACTATTTCGTAAGCCAGCCCCATTCGCCCTTGCTGATAGTTCTGCTGATTGCTCAGGAAGGTTTTGCCATAACTCCAGTGGTTGTACATCAGCGGCATGCCCACCGAGGAGTAAGCATCCAGCATTTGTTCAGAGCTGATCACTTCTATCTGGTTGGGATAGGTGTCCAGCCGGTATTTGTCCGCCAGTCTGGCCAACTCCCGGTCATAGGTTTCCAGCAGTTCAAAGGTCCATTCGGAATCAGTGGACAGTGGCTTATTCTTTGGCTTGTTCTTTTTACCGGTTTTTTTTACCGGGCTTTTAGCTTCCGGCATGGCTGGCCTCCTTTTTCTCAAATAAACGACGGAAGGTTGGGTAGATATCCGCATGGCTGCGAATTTGCTGCATGGCAAAGTGGCCCGGATGCTCCTTCTCGATGGACTTGTACTCGTACCAGAGGTTCTGGTGATGGCGGTCGGTGATCTCCACATAGGAGTAGTACTGACAAACCGGCAGCAGCTTTTTCAGGATAATGTCTTGGCACTTGCTGGAGTCCGCTTCCCAGTTATCGCCATCGGATGCCTGGGCAATGTAAATATTCCAGTCGTTGGGGGAATAGCGGTTGCTGATGATTTCATCGGCCAGACGCAATGCCGAAGAGACAACCGTACCTCCCGTCTCCCGGGCGTAGAAAAAGTCATTTTCATCGCACTCGCGGGCTTCACTGTGGTGTCGGATAAAGACCACTTCCACCGCTTCGTAGTTGCGCTCCAGGAACAGATAGAGCAACAAGAAGAAGCGTTTGGCCATGTCCTTGATCTCCCGGGTCATGGAGCCAGAGACGTCCATAATGCAGAACATCACCGCCTTGCTGGACGGTTGCGGCACTTTCGCCATGTTGTTGAAACGCAGGTCGAAGTCATCAATAAACGGCAGGCGTTTGAGTTTTTTGTTGAGGATATTGATCTGTTCGCGGATGCGACGCATCTCCTGCTGATCGGCTTCGTCCGGGCTGACTTCCATCTCCCGCAGTTCGCGCTTGAGCGTGCGGATCACTTTGCGCTCTTTGCCCGACAGGGCTATACGCCGGGCATGAGCAGCGCGCAGGGAGCGCACCACATTCAGGCGATCCGGTGACCCGGCGGTGGTGAACCCGGCCCGTCTGAGTTTGTAATCGGTGCTGTCTTTCAGTTCTTTTCTCACCAAGTTGGGCAGCGCCAGGTCATCAAACAGGTACTCCAGAAATTCATCTCGGTTGATCTGAAAGGCAAACTCATCGGCCCCTTCGCCGCTGTCACTGGCTTTGCCGTTGCCGCTGCCTTGACCACCGCCACCGGGTGGGCGGGCGATGCGATCGCCCTGGTTAAACTCTTTGTTGCCCGGATGAACGTGGCCGTGATGGCCGCCCTTGCCGTGGTGAAATACCGGCTCATTCAGGTCTTTTTTCGGGATGGTGATGTTACTGCCGCTTTCAACGTCGGTGATTGAGCGTTGATCAACAGCATCTTGTACTGCCTCTTTGACCAGGCCACGGTAACGCCTCAAAAAGCGCTGTCGGTTGACGGTGCTCTTCTTTTTTCCGTTGAGGCGTCGGTCGATTATGATGCTCATAAAGACGCTTCCCCGATATCCACAAAATAGTGACAAGTCCTGCATAACAGGGCTAAAGAGTGTTGCCCGCCCGAAGTCCGGGCGGGACTTACTGTTATTGAGACTTACGCACCCGGATATACCACTCAGAGAGCAAGCGGACCTGCTTCTCGGTATAACCGTGGGCCACCATCCGGGAGACGAAATCCGCATGCTTGCGCTGATCTTCCTGGGAGCCTTTGGCGTTGAAGGAGATCACCGGCAGCAGGTCTTCGGTGTTGGAGAACATCTTCTTCTCGATCACCGTACGCATCTTCTCGTAGCTTAACCAGCTGGGGTTCTTACCATCGTTGTTGGCTCGGGCGCGCAGGACAAAGTTGACCACTTCGTTGCGGAAGTCTTTCGGGTTGGCGATGCCGGCGGGCTTCTCGATTTTCTCCAGCTCTTCGCTGAGTGCAGAGCGGTCGAGGATATGGCCGGTGTCAGGGTCGCGATACTCCTGATCCTGAATCCAGAAGTCGGCATACGTGATGTAGCGGTCAAAAATATTCTGACCGTATTCGGAGTAAGACTCCAGGTAGGCGGTTTGAATTTCCTTGCCCAGAAACTCGATGTACTTGGGTGTCAGGTACTCTTTGATAAACGACAGATAACGGTCTTGTGTCTCTTCCGGGAATTGGTGCTGTTCGATCTGTTGCTCCAGTACATAGAGCAGGTGCACCGGATTGGCGGCCACTTCGGAAGGATCAAAGTTAAACACCTTGGAGAGAATCTTGAAGGCAAAACGGGTAGAAAGGCCGTTCATGCCTTCGTCAACTCCGGCCATGTCTTTGTACTCTTGCAAAGGCTTGGCGTTCGGGTCGGTGTCTTTCAGGTTCTCACCGTCGTATACCTTCATCTTGGAGTAGACGGAGGAGTTTTCCGGGTCCTTGATGCGCGACAGGGTAGTAAACTGCGCCAGCATTTTCAGGGTGTCCGGAGCGCAAGGGGCATCTTTCAGGGAGCTGTGTTCCAGCAGCTTCTCATAGATGTGGATCTCTTCACTGACCCGCACGCAGTAAGGCACCTTGACGATATTGACCCGGTCAATAAAGGCTTCGTTGGTCTTGTTGTTACGGAAAGACTGCCATTCAGACTCGTTGGAGTGGGCCAGCAAAATGCCCTCGTAAGGGATGGCACCAAGACCTTCGGTGCTGTTGTAATTGCCTTCCTGGGTGGCGGTCAACAGTGGGTGCAGCACCTTGATGGGTGCTTTGAACATCTCGACAAATTCCATAATGCCCTGGTTGGCGCGGCACAGCGCACCGGAGAAGCTGTAGGCGTCCGGATCGTCCTGGGAGTACTCTTCGAGCTGACGGATATCCACTTTACCCACCAGGCTGGAGATGTCCTGATTGTTCTCATCGCCCGGTTCGGTCTTGGCGATGGCCACCTGATTCAGACGGCTCGGGTAGAGTTTCACCACGCGGAATTTGGAGATATCACCACCGTACTCATTCAGTCGTTTAACGGCCCAGGGAGACATTATGTACTTCAGGTAGCGACTGGGAATACCGTACTCTTCTTTGAGAATGTCGGCGTCTTCTTCCGGGTTGAACAGGCCAAGGGGCGATTCAAACACCGGTGAGCCTTTGATGGCATAGAACGGCACCCTTTCCATCAATTGCTTTAGCTTCTCAGCCAGAGAGGACTTACCACCGCCCACCGGACCGAGCAGATAGAGAATCTGTTTCTTCTCTTCCAGGCCCTGGGCAGCGTGTTTGAAGTAAGAGACAATCTGCTCAATGGCTTCTTCCATGCCAAAGAACTCTTCAAATGCCGGATACTGTTTGATCAGTTTGTTGGAGAAAATCCGGCTCATGCGTGGATCGCGGGAGGTATCAATGACCTTCGGTTCACCAATGGCCTCCAGCATCCGTTCAGCGGCGTTGGCATAGGCCCCGGAGTCTTTCTTGCACAGCTGCAAGTACTCCATGAGGCTCATCTCTTCGTGCTGGGTGGACTCGTACCTTTGCTGGTATTGAGCAAATATGGACATCTGTTCTCCCCTTCGCCTTTATTGTCAGTCTTTTCGGCGTACCACTTGTTTATGGTTATTAGTGTTGTGGTGTTCATACTTCCTTACAAACGACACTCAATTATTAATAGACAGTACGCTTATTGTTATCTTATAGAGCTATGAACAAGAATGTCCATACCCTTTGCTGGTCGTCTGGTATACCAGTCAAACGGAACAAGACTATGGTTTTCTTTCGGCAATTGCTTTCTCCACTGCGGGTTGTACTTTTTTTGTCTTATAATCTTGCGTGGTTTTCCTGCCTGCAATCCCTGCGCCATTGGTTAGCCGATGGCATTTACGGAACTTGCCATGTTGTTTCTTGTTTATCTGCTGTTGGGTGTTGTTGCCGGTGTACTGGCCGGGCTGTTTGGTATTGGTGGTGGACTGATTATCGTGCCGGCGCTGATTTTCAGTTTCAAATTCTGGGGGTTGCCACCCGACGTGCTCACCCATATGGCAGTGGGAACATCCCTGGCCACAATGGTGGTGACGTCGTTAAGTTCGGTCAAGGCGCATAACGACAAAGTGGCTGTTAACTGGCCCGTGTTTGCCATGTTGAGTGTGGGGTTGCTTGGCGGGGCGTTGCTCGGTGTGTTTACTGCGGTCAACCTGAGTGGGCATCTGCTGCAAAAATTGCTGGGCGTATTTGCCCTGCTGATGTCGGTGAAAATGTGGTTTGGCTTTAAGGTGGCCGAAGGGGCAAAGGTGCCAGCCAAGCCGGTATTGGTGTTTGCCGGTACCATGATTGGCTGGATTTCCGGCATGTTTGGCATTGGCGGCGGCACCCTGACGGTGCCATTTTTGCGCCATATCAGTCTGACCATGAGGCAGGCGGTGGGTACCTCGGCTGCCTGTAGCCTGCCCATTGCCTTTATGGGTGCTGTGTCCAATATGTTCCTTGGTGAAAACAATCCTGCCTTGCCGGCATTGACCACAGGATATGTCTACTGGCCGGCGTTCACCGGCATTGTCCTCACCAGTGTCATCAGTGCCCGACTGGGTGTCCGTTTGGCCCACGGACTGCCAACGGAGAAATTGCAAAAAATGTTCGCCGTGTTCCTGGTGTGCATTGGTATTCAATTTTTACTTTGATAATTGGCGCTTGGTACAATTGCCCAATACTCTGTTAAGCGGAAGTCGTTTGTGATTGCATACCCTGAGTTTGATCCCGTTGCTTTCAGTCTGGGGCCGCTGAAGGTGCACTGGTATGGCCTGATGTATCTGGCAGGTTTTGCCTTGGCGCTCTGGCTGGGCTCCCTGCGTGCCAGAGCATCCAACGGTTTGTGGCACCCGGAGCAGGTGAGTGACCTGGTGTTTTACGGCGCTGTGGGGGTGATCCTTGGTGGGCGTTGTGGCTACGTACTGTTTTATCATTTTGATTACTTTCTTCGCGACCCTTTGTGGCTGTTTCGGATTTGGGATGGCGGCATGTCATTCCACGGCGGTCTGATTGGTGTGCTGGTGGCCATGTGGCTCTATGGGCGAAAGTTGGGTAAAAGCTTTTTTCAGGTCACCGACTTTCTGGCACCGCTGGTGCCCCTGGGGCTCGGGCTTGGCCGGATTGGCAATTTCATCGGTGGTGAGCTGTGGGGGAGGGCGACTGACGTGCCCTGGGCCATGGTGTTTCCCACGGACCCGTCCCAGCTGGCACGACACCCGTCGCAGCTGTATCAGTTTTTCTTTGAAGGCCTGGTGTTGTTCACGGTGCTCTGGTTTTACTCAGCAAAGCCTCGGCCGCGAATGGCGGTTTCCGGCCTGTTCCTGGTGATTTACGGTCTGGCAAGAATCGCGGTGGAATTTGTCCGTGAGCCTGATGTCCAGCTTGGCTTTATCGCCTTTGACTGGCTGACTATGGGGCAGTTGTTGTCTGTGCCGATGGTGCTGGCTGGCCTTGCCATGATGGTCTGGGCCTACCGCCGTTATCCGCTGGTCGATGGCATGAACAGCGACGATGCCGCCTGGCTGAAAGCAAAGAAAAAGTAACCCGTAACCAATATCGGCTGGTGGATAAACAACGATGAAAGAATACCTGAAGCTGCTGCGTCATGTGCGCGAGGATGGCACATTCAAAGCAGACCGCACTGGCACCGGCACTTACAGTGTGTTTGGTTACCAGATGCGTTTTGACCTCTCTGAAGGCTTCCCACTGGTGACCACGAAAAAGTGCCACCTCAACTCCATCATCCATGAGCTGCTGTGGTTTCTGAAGGGGGATACCAATATTGGTTACCTGCAAGAACACGGTGTGCGCATCTGGAATGAGTGGGCGACCGACGAGGGTGACCTTGGCCCGGTGTATGGCAAGCAGTGGCGCAGTTGGGAAGGGGCCAATGGTGAGGTGGTTGATCAGATCCAGTGGCTGCTCAATGAGATCAGGACAAACCCGGACTCCCGGCGGATGGTGATCAGTGCCTGGAACCCGACCGTGCTGCCGGATGTGACTCACTCACCAAAAGAAAACGCGGCCATGGGACGACAGGCCCTGCCACCGTGCCACTGCCTGTTTCAGTTCTATGTGCTTAACGGTCGGTTGTCGTGCCAGCTTTATCAGCGCAGTGCAGATATTTTCCTTGGCGTGCCATTTAACATCGCTTCTTATGCCCTGTTAACCATGATGATTGCTCAGGTTTGTGATTTGGAGCCCGGGGAGTTTGTGCATACGTTGGGCGATGCCCATTTGTACGCCAATCATCTGGAGCAGGCTGAGGAACAGCTTGGCAGGGCGCCGTTCCCACGGCCACAGATGAAGTTAAATCCAGCCGTGCGCGATCTGTTTGCTTTTACCGGCGATGACTTTGAGCTGGTGGATTATCAGGCTCATCCCCATATTAAGGCGACAGTTTCTGTGTAAAAGGCGACGGGCATATACGCTGTGGCTGGTCACAGCGCAGGTTTGCTCAATCAAACATTTCTGGCACTGGCAGTTGTGCCACGCCTAAATCCAGCTCTTCCACAATGGCGTCCTGGTCATACTCGGTATCTGCCAGCGTACTGCTGATCTTGGCCAAGTGCACCAGGGCATCGCCTTCATTGGTCAGCGGCAGCTGGCTGAGCCCAATTACCACCCCATCATAGGGTGCAACAATGCTCTCGCTGTCGCTGGCATCAAACGGGTTGACCACGGTCATCATGGTGTCGCCCTCCTTAACCAAATGTCCTTGCTTGATGTGCAGTAGCACCAGCCCATCCCTGGTGCTGCGCAGCCACTGGCTCTGGTTGCACTCCCAAGGCAGGATGGTGGGTGTTTTTGCCGGTTTGCGTGGTGGCAACATGCCTAAATGACGCATTACCCGCAGCACGCCCTTAAAGCCCAGTTTGATCGAGGCTTGTTCCAGGCGCAGAGCTTCGCCCGCTTCGTAAACCAGCACCGGAATGTGGTACTCATTGGCCGCATGGCGAAATGAGCCGTCCCTGACGGATGCATGCAGAATTACCGGAGCGCCAAACGCCCTGGCCAACGCCAGACAAGGCTCATTGGTCAGGTCGGTTCTGACCTGGGGCAGATTGGTTCTGTGAATGGAGCCGGTGTGCAGGTCCAGAGCGTAGTCAACGTGGGGGAAAATGCCGTCAGTAATCAGGTTCGCTAATCGTCCACCGAGGGAGCCTTTGCTGGAACCCGGAAAGCAACGGTTCAAGTCACGGCGATCGGGCAGGTAGCGGATTTGCTGGATAAACCCCAGTTGGTTGACCACCGGAATGACAATCAGTGTGCCGTGGATTCTGGCCAGATTTTTATAGCCCAGCACCTGCCGGCAAATCTCAACGCCGTTAAGCTCATCGCCGTGGATGGCCGCTGTGACTAAGAGGCAGGGACCCTTTTGCCGACCGTGGATCACGTCCATACGCAGGTCGATTGGGGTATCGGTGTACAGCCTGACTACGGGAATATTAATGTGCTGTCGTGTACCTGGAGCGATAGTATGGCCAAACAGCTCTAAGGGTTGCGCTTTTTCCATGGAAATCTCCAAATCCTGAGCTCAAGCTGTGCAGTCAGGGGATGAAAAGCATCACTCGGACAGCGTTTCTTGAGTGACGGCGGTTGGTGTAGAGGTTATTATCCGTTGACCCGGCTGGATCGGCGACAGTTATTTTCAATGTACTCAATGATGCAGTCGGCAACGTCATTGGCGGTGGCTCGCTCGATCCCTTCAAGCCCTGGTGAAGAGTTGACCTCCATCACCAGCGGCCCGCGATGAGAGCGCAGAATATCCACCCCTGCCACACGCAAGCCCATGGCTTTGGCCGCTTTAACAGCAGTGGCACGTTCATCTTTGCTCAGCTTAACCAGGCTGGCACTACCGCCACGGTGAATGTTGGAGCGAAACTCACCTTCAGGTGCCTGTCGTTTCATGGCGGCAATGACTTTATCGCCAATGACAAAGCAGCGAATATCGGCTCCGCCTGCTTCTTTGATGTATTCCTGCACCATAATATTGGCTTTCAAACCCATAAATGCTTCCAGGACGCTCTCGGCCGCTTTGCGGGTCTCCGCCAGCACTACGCCGATGCCCTGGGTACCCTCAAGCAGTTTGATCACCAGCGGTGCGCCGCCAACCATCTCAATCAGGTCCGGGATGTCTCCTGGGCCACTGGCAAAACCAGTTACCGGTAGCCCAATGCCTTTACGCGACAACAGTTGCATAGAGCGCAGTTTGTCACGGGAGCGGGCAATGGCCAGTGAGCCATTGAGTGAGTAACAGTTCATCATCTCGAATTGGCGCAACACGGCGGTACCGTAAAATGTGTTGGATGCGCCAATGCGCGGAATCACCGCATCGTAAGGAGGCAACTCCCGGCCTTTGACATGAATGCTGGGGTTTTGGTCATTGATGTTCATGTAACAACTTAAAATATCAATGACATCGACCTGATGCCCCCTGGCCTCGGCCGCAGCGATGATCCGGCGTGATGAATACAGTTGCTCGTTACGGGAGAGTAGCGCAATTCGCATTGGGTAATTCCTGGTGTAAGGCTATTGTGCGCCCTGATTAAAACTCGAAACATAAGACAACGCTTTTCGTCTGTTTTGTTGGCATTACCTCATGGTCATACATAAACCGGCAGCTAGCTACAGAATTTTGCTGTTATCTTGTTCTTCACTGAGGCGATTCGGTTGCCTGGGCGGTCGACCGCAGCAGGCAATCAGGTTATATACCCGTCGCCTTTCAAGTTGCTACTGTGTTGGCTGCATTCGCTCGGCAACTGCTCCATGCGTTGCCCTACCTCCTGCATCCATGCAGTCGTCACCCCGGTCACATAGTATTTCTATGCTCCCGGCACCCGAGGGCATAAAGGCTTCGCTCAATTGCCGCCGTGTAGCAACATGAAATCCATTGGGTATAGCCTATGGTTCGGGGCGAACCTTATCAGAAACAGACTTATTTACCAGTGGTCAAACATTAGATTCATACTTCCCTGCCAGTTCATGTAAGCGTCTGCACACTGGGTAAAGTGCCGATTTTCATCATTTTTGTAGCCGGCCTGGCGGTTGTGAGACGATTGTTTTGCTTTAGTGGTTCCCAGTGTCTTCTTTGCCGTCTCGATTCTTTGCCATCTCTTGGTTCCAGTCTGGACAAACAGCAAACAGCCGCTCCATGCCGGCAAATCCCGAGCCGTGCGGGATTGGCGTTGCAGCGATGATTTCTCGTAAAACCCATGTACAGTCAATACTAGAGATCAACGATTAGTCAGATTTGTGAAAGAGTTAACTGACTATGTTTTTCTGGAACAAGAAGTGTCAATTCGTCTTTATACTGGTTTTTTGGTGTTTTTGTCTTTTTTGTTGCGGTCTGTGCTACTGGGTCTGAAGAGGGTTGGGGATAATTTGCTGGCATGCAGAGGTCGGGTAATGAATTGGTAGCAGTTCTGTTATGATCGGGAACATTGCGTCTTTTTCTACGGTTTTCAACAACTGAATCTACTGTTACGTATGGCATTTCAACAGTGGCAAAAATATTGGTCAAACGACCAGATAAATTACAGTGTAAAGGTGTGCATTGCCCTTGTCGGAGTGGTTCTGCCGGCTTGGCATCTGGGTGTAACTGACAGCATGACGCCGATGATTCTTGGTGTTGTAGCCTCAGCCATGGCCGAAGGGGATGATCGGCTCTGGGGCAGGATTAAGGCACTGATTATCACATTGGCTTGCTTTGCTGTGGCATCATTTTCCATCGAGTTGCTGTTTGCTCACCCGCCGTTGTTTGCTGCCGGGCTGCTCTGTTCGACTTTTGGCTTCACCATGCTTGGTGCCATGGGGCCAAGTTATAGCCGCATATCGTTTGCCTCCTTGTTGCTGGCTGTTTACACCATGATCGGGGCTGGGGAGAGCCCGGTAATCTGGGTGCAACCGGCATTACTGCTGGCTGGGGCGCTCTGGTTTGGGCTTTTGTCTCTGGTGTGGTACATACTCTGGCCTGAGCGTCCCGTACGACAGTCGTTGGCGGGTATATTTACTGAGCTAGCCAATTATTTGCACAGCAAAAGCCGTCTGTTTGATCCGGTGGCCAATATGCAGCCGCAACCTTTGCGCCTGGCCGAGGCTCGGAAAAACGCCCAGGTGGTTAATGCGTTGAACCAGGCCAAGGCGACGTTATTGCAGAGAGTTCGGCGGCATCAGGACCGGGAGCGGGCTTTTTTACAGATTTACTTTGTGGCCCAAGATATTCACGAGCGGGTCAGTTCATCCCACTATCGCTATCAAGATCTGGCGGCGAGCTTTGCCCGCAGCGATGTGCTGTTTCGCGTGCAAAAATTGTTGCTGGCTCAGGCCGACACCTGTCGGGTGATGGCCCACTCCCTGACCATGGGCAAAAGCGACCCAGACAACAGTTATTCCTCAGAGGTGCTGGCTGAGCTGGAACAGTCGTTGGCCTGGCTGCACCAGCAGAATAACCCCGGCTGGCACTCCGGGCTGGTGCAGCTGGACTATCTGCACACCAATCTGGCCACGGTTAACAGGCTTATGTCCTCTTTGGTGGATGGTGAGTTGACCATAACCAGCGGTGATAACAGTGAGGCATGTGAGGCAGCTGACGAGTTGGAAATGGATGATTCCAACAACCCGAAAGGCATTAAAGAACATCTGCTGCGCATCCGCAATGAGTGCCGTCTGGACAGTTCACTGTTTCGCCACGCCGTGCGTTTATCCATTGCCCTGACCCTTGGTTATGGTTTGATTCTGGCCATGAATCAGCCCGGCGGGTTCTGGATTATGTTAACGACGCTGTTCGTTTGTCAGCCGGGCTACCGCGCTACCAGACAGAGGCTTGTTCAACGGGTGATGGGTACGATTGCCGGTCTGCTGGTGGGCATACCTTTGATGTATCTGTTTCCCGGGCAAGAAGGGCAACTGGTTCTGATGGTGGTCAGCGGTGTGCTGTTTTTT
>JAKROC010000089.1 GCA_024509075.1 Endozoicomonas sp. | reverse complement strand
CTTCGACTCGGCCCGGGATGAACGGAAGCCGGGAAGTTATTTCAGGACAAATCCTGACTACGACGGTAAAGCCATTGTGCTGAATGCTGAGTTGGGTATTCATCTTTCCCCAGAGGAGTTTCCCAAGCTGAAAAGCTACCTGGGCAAAACCCTGATCACCACCGACGGCACCACCTTGCTGGGTGCTGACAACAAGGCCGGCATTGCTGCCATCATAACTGCCGTCAGCCATTTGCAGGAGAACCCTGAGATTCCCCATGGGGATATCTGCATCGGCTTCACCCCTGACGAAGAGATTGGTCGGGGCGCTGACCATTTTGATGTGCCTGCTTTCGGCGCTATTTCCAAGGTATCTATGAATATCTGGTGGTGTATCTGCCGGCTGAATTTTGATAGTTTTAGGCGGAAAAAAGCATTTGTGATAAAATATTGGGCCGTTAATCCGCCGTTCTTGTCCTGAAAAAAGGCATAAAATGTAGCTTGTTGCGCTACCTGCTTTTTTCGCAATGTTATTCGCCAGTCAGCCAGTTTCAACAATAGCTGATAAACGTCGGTAGCTGAATAAATGACCTCATTAAGTTGAATGGACACCTCTGATGAAACTCACTATTCCCCGTTTTGACCTGGCAAAGGTTCTGGTCATCGGCGATATCATGCTGGATCGTTACTGGCATGGTGTCACGTCGCGGATTTCCCCCGAAGCGCCGGTGCCGGTGGTCAGGGTAGGGCAGATAGAAGACCGTCCGGGCGGTGCCGGTAACGTGGCGCTCAATATTGCTTCGCTGGGTGCGCCAGCTTGGGTGATCGGTGCTGTTGGCGACGATGAGGTGGCTGATTCGCTGCAGACACGGCTGGAGGCGGTGGGTATCTGCTGTGACTTTGCCCGGCTGCCCGGTGTTCCCACCATTACCAAGTTGCGGGTTATTTCCCAGAATCAGCAGTTGATTCGCCTTGATCATGAGGATTTGTTTGAGGGGCTGAGTCCGGATGTTATTGAGGAAAAAACGGCCAAGCTGATGGGCAATATCAGTGCAGTCGTGTTGTCGGATTACGACAAAGGCACACTACAAGGTTGCCAGCGGTTGATACGCTTGGCGCGTACACACAACGTCCCGGTACTGGTTGACCCCAAAGGCACTTGTTTTGAACGTTATCGTGGCGCTTCTGCCATCACTCCCAACCTGAAAGAGTTTGAAACCATTGTTGGCCCCTGTCGCAGTGAGAATGAACTGGTGGAGAAAGGGCAGGCATTAATGGCCGAACTGGAACTGGGCGCGATGTTAGTCACCCGTGGCGAACATGGTATGACTCTGCTGCGTGCCGGTGAACCGGAGGTGCATTTTCCCGCCAGAGCCAGAGAGGTGTTCGATGTCACCGGTGCCGGCGATACCGTGATATCCGTCCTGGCTGCCGCTCTGGCTGCAGGCAGCACGCTGCCTCAAGCGGCGGCGCTGGCCAATATTGCTGCCGGTATTGTGGTGGCCAAGCTGGGTACGGCCAGCGTCTCTATGCCCGAGTTGCGCCGGGAAGTGAACCGCGAACTGGGGGCTGAACGGGGTGCCGTATCCAAAGAGCAGTTGCTACTGGCCATTACCGATGCCAAGGCTCACGGTGAAAAAATTGTTTTTACCAATGGTTGCTTTGACATTCTCCATGCCGGTCACGTTGGCTATCTTGAAGATGCCCGCAAACAGGGCGACCGACTGGTGCTGGCCATTAATGGCGATGCATCGGTGACACGGTTAAAGGGTGAAGGCCGTCCAATTAATCCAGTTGATCGTCGTATGGCGGTGCTGGCTGGTCTGGAAGCGGTGGACTGGGTGGTCAGTTTTGAGGAGGATACCCCGGAAGACCTGATTCGCGCCATCAAGCCTGATGTGTTGGTCAAAGGCGGCGATTACACCCTGGATCAGGTGGTTGGTGCCCATATCGTCCATGAGTACGGTGGTGAGGTGAAGGTACTGGCGTTTCTGGATAACTGCTCAACCACGGCCATCGTGGAAAAGATTCGCGATACCGACGAGGTGCAGACTGCCTGACGGGAACTGGATAATACGTCGAATGACGTATTATCCACAGATAGGGTTGGATGCCGGGTACTTCAAGCCGGTTTGGACAAAGCACGTAAACAAGCCGTGACGTTTTGCCGTAAATGCTCCGGGTTGATGGTGCCGATAATGGCGCAGGATACTGCCGGGTGGCCGAATACCAGCTTCAGACTGGCCAGCACCGGGTCATCACCACTAAGGCAGACGTGACCGCTGGCAAACGCTTTTTTAATAAAAATCCCCTTGTTATTGGCCTGGGCGTAATCCAGTACGGGCTTTTCGTTCTGGTCGTTGAGGTTATAGGTAATCATGGCCACGTCGGCCTGGTGCAGGGCAGCAATGCCGCCTTCAACGGTTTTGGTGGACATACCCGAGGCGAGAATTTTTCCCTCTTTTTTCAGTGCTGCCAGCACTTCCAGGCAGCCGCTCTGTTCAATGATATTAACGTCGTCGCCATTGGAGTGAACCAGCATCAGCTCAATGACGTCAGTATTCAAACGCTTCAGGCTGCGCTCCACGCTGTAACGGATATGCTGCTCGGAAAAGTCAAAGTGTGAAAGCCCCTGATTATCGTCGGTGGTCGTGAACTCTTCGCCCACCTTGCCGCAAATCACCCATCGCTGGCGCAGCCCTTTGTGCCGCGCAAACAGTTGACCCAGGCGCTCCTCGCTGGTGCCATAAGCGGGAGCGGTATCGAGCACATTCACACCCAGCTCATGGGCCAGTTCAAGCAGTCTGACTATTTCACCATCGTCGGGTATGGTGAACCGGGTAGGGTACTTAACCCCCTGGTTGCGGCCAAACTTCACTGTTCCCAAACCCAGTGGCGAGACTGCAATACCAGTACCGGCGATGGGCCTTTTGTCCGGATATTGGCTCATGGGGTTTCTCCGACAGCATCATCACCAAAGCACCCTTGCCAGAAGTTGGGGTAGATGTCCGGTTGCGGAAAACCATCGAGTATTAAATCACTGTCGTTTGTTGTCGGGTGAATATGGTCAGCTTGCAGTTGCCGGATCACCTCATCGGAAAGGTTGGGGGCTAATGCCAGTTTGGTCGGCCAGGTAACAATGGTATTGCCCACCGGTTGACAGAAGGCCGCATCCGGGCGCAACAGTCGGTTCTGTTTCGGCTCGGCGCGATTGATTCTCAGGGTATCCCACTGAGCGTTGGTCAAATCGACCCATGGCAGCAAGGCTTGTAGCTCTTTTTTTGCCGTGGCAATTAACTCCTCGGCAGACTGTTTCACCCCATCTTCGGCAATGCCACCACCGAGATACCATACCCACTGACCGTCACTATCTGGATGGCTGGTAATGGTCATTCGTGGCAACGGCGTGATGCCAAGGCAGTGAGCATAGATTGGCTCCGGGTGCCGGTGGCGCACCATAACCATGTGCAGGGGGCGCAACTGCATTGCGGGCTCACTGATTTCCAGCGTGTGCAACAGTGACTGAGTACCTTCTCCGGCGGCCATGACAAAGCGTTGAGCCTTGAGTAACACTTTCTGGTTTTGTTCATTGGTCAGCTCTACCGCTTCGATGCTACTTTTAGTATCAGTCACAAGTCGTGCATTACCGTGCTCACGCCAGTCAACTTTGATGATGTAAGCCTCTAAACCTTGTACCAACGCCCGGGTAACGGTGGCAATATCCAGCACGATCTCATTAAGCTGATACACTTTGCCGCGAAAACCGTCGTGTTGAAAGATGGCCGGAAACTGTGCCTTGCTCAGTGCATCAACCCGTCCACGCAGCGCCTTGCTGGCAAAGAAGGAGGTCATGCGCGAACCGATGTCGCCCGGTGACCAGAGATAGTGATAGTCCGACAGGATACGCGCTGAACGCAGATCCGGGTCGCCTGCCTCACCGTGGCCTGCCAGTGCATTGCGCCACCGCTCGGGCATACCGGCAATGGCTTGGGACGCATTGGTTAACTGTCCGGTAAGTGTGTACTTGGTGCCGCCATGGACAATACCCTGGGATTTGATGGTCTGACCGCCGCCGAGCGAGTCCTGTTCTAGCAATACTGCCCGGTAGCCCAGCGTGTGCAGGGTTCGAAACAGCCACAGGCCGGCAATGCCGCCGCCCATGACCACCACATCGGTTTCAACAGTGTGAGACATAACAGAGTCCAACTATCGTCAGAAATGCCTGGCAATGTACCACAGTCGTCAGTGGAAAAACGGGCAGCGACGAGCGCGCTTTATGCCGGGCAGCAGTAGAGTTGTGTCAGCCACATTGGATGACCTTTGGCAGATATACCCGTCGCCTTTCAAGTTGCTACTTTGTTGGCTGCACTTGTGCCCTTTAGGGTATTCGCTCACCCCGGTCACGTAGTATTTCCACGCTCCCGGAGCTTCGCTCAATTGCCGCCGCGTAGCAACATGAAATCCATTGAGTATAAACATACAAATCCAGCAGAGGTGGCAGAGTCAATCTGTCATTGCAAAGCGGTGCTCAATTGCTCAATGCAGTATGGCCTGATAAAGCATCTTGGCGCTGATAATCCGCGTCCCTTCCACCGTAGCCTCTGGCAGCAAAATAAATGAAGCACGGGCTTCCTGTACTTCTTTCATGGCCTGATGCAGTGTGGTTTCTGGTGCCAGGGTGATGGTTTTGCGCATGAGCTGGCCGACGCTTTTATGCTCGTCATTATTGACCATACAGCGGGCAAGGTGTCGGTATAATACGACGCCAATCGGGTTGCTATCTTGCAGGACAACATAGCGTTTGCAAGGTGATGTGCGCAATGTCGTCGATACGCTGGCGACTGTGGCCCCGGCATCCAGACAGACCACCGGTTGCGAATGCTCCACCAGTTGTGACAGCTGTTTCTGGTCGGAGGTTAATATGGCCTCGGCGTATTTTCGCTGCTTTTTCCCGATCACCCCACGCTTGCCGTAGTGCCTGATGATGCTGCGCAGCTCATCGCTGTTGCGGGCCTGTTCCACCGGTTTGGGCAGCAGTCGCGTCCAGACCATGGCCAGCAGCAGGACAGGCCGGGTGACGGTGTAGATGATATGGATCATGGGCGCACAGCGGCCAACCACGTCGCCGGCAATTTGCACCGCCAGCAGTTTCGGTAATACTTTGGCAAACACCAGCATAAAATAGGCGAGCAGTGCCGTAAAAATAGCCAGCCAGAGGTCATCGAGTTTTTTCGCTGCCATGGCGCCGAGAAAGGTGCTGCCTGAGATGCTGATCAAGGTGCTCAGCAGGACAATGGCGGAGAGGTGCTCCCTTTTTTTCTCAAAGACTTTATTAATTGCCTGCTTATTTTCTGGTCTGTTATACAGTAGAGTCACCAGCCTTAGCTCATCGACGGCGACCATGGCAGCTTCAATCAATGACAAAAACGCGGTGGCAGCAATAACCAGACCGGCAACAAGAACAACCAGAAGCATGGTCACCTCCGAAAGAGCGATTGAAGAGAGAAGATAGCCGAAGAAAAAACGGCGATGTAATCCCGTCGCTGTCTTTTACGTTAACGCTCGCGGCAAGTCAGTGCAAATTCAGCTGTGGCGCAAAACACATTTGTTGGATCAATCTGGAGTCCTGGATACATGCATTTTTTTCGACTCAGTCAAGTGGCCATCGTGACGTTGATGGGGCTTGGACTGCTGAGCGGCTGTCAGCAAGAAGTCAGTGAGCAACAGCAAGAAGTGATTCGGCCGGTCAAGCTGTTCACGGTGGCTGACCCTGTGCAGCAGCAACTGCGCTCTTTCCCTGCTAAAGTGTCGGCCACGGACGAGGCAGAAATATCTTTTCGTATCCCCGGACAGATCGAGCAGATTAAGGTTAAGCAGGGCGACGAGGTGGCCAGGGGGCAGGTGCTGGCTTACCTGGATGACCGTGATGTTCGTAATGAACTGCAAGACCGGCAGGCCAGTTATGAGCTGGCCAAAGTGGAGTTTGACCGGGCCAGTTCGTTGTTGGGCAAAAAAGCCGTCTCCAAGTCCAGTTTTGATAACGCCAGTGCCCAACTGAAATCCGCCGAAGCAGCCCTGAAGCTGAGCCGGGACAGGCTGGCCTACAGCATCCTGAAAGCGCCATTTGCTGGCCGTATTGCCCAGACGCTGGCCGAGGCACACCAGCAAGTGCAGGCCCAGCAGCCGGTGCTGGTGCTGCAAAGCAGCAAGCAGCTTGATATCAGCATTCAGGTGCCTGAAAGCATTGTCTCCCACGTAAACCGTCAGAGCCTGAACGGTGATTACCAGCCGGTGGTTACCTTTCCTGGTGCGCCCGGGCAGACGTTCCCCGTCAGTTATAAGGAACACGCCACCCGAGTGACGCCAGGCACCCAGAGTTATGAGGTGACCCTGACCCTGCCGGTGCCGGACAACCTGACCGTTTTGCCGGGCATGACGGCCACAGTGATGATCGATCTGGGTCAGGTTCTTGACCCGGAGCTATACCGTGGTTCTATCCTGGTGCCAGTCTCAGCGGTTGGCAAGAACGATGCTGATAACAAGACAGTGGTCTGGTTGTTTGATGAGGAAACCGGGCAGGTCAAACCCGTTGCTGTTACTACTGGTGGTATTACTGAGGGGGGAATACAGGTCTCTGGCATCAATCCGGGTGATCAGATCGTTACTGCCGGTCTCAGTCAGCTATACGACGGTATGTTTGTAAAACCACTGCGCCGGGAGCGGGGGCTGTAGGATGAATAGCGCTGAATATGCCATTTCCCACCGGGTAATCAGCTGGATGTTTGTCCTGGTTTTGCTGATTGGCGGAATTATGTCGTTTTTCGGCTTGGGTCAGCTTGAGTTCCCGGAGTTCACCATCAAGCAGGCCATGGTGATCACCCATTATCCCGGTGCCTCACCTGAACAGGTGGAACAAGAGGTGACTCTGCCGTTGGAAGAGTCCATTCAACTGCTGGAGTACATCAAACGCATTGACTCCATCAGTAGCAATGGCCGTTCCCAGATTATTCTTGAAATAAAAGAAAAATACGGTGCCAGTGAATTACCGCAAATCTGGGATGAGTTGCGGCGTAAAATAAACGACAGTCAAAGTTCATTACCGCCCGGTATCTATCCATCGGTGGTCATGGACGACTACAGCGATGTGTTTGGCATGCTGTACAACATCACCGGTGAAGATTACAGCGCTCGGGATCTGGAAAACTACGCTGATTACCTGAAGCGGGAGTTGGTGCTGGTGCCGGGGGTGAAAAAGGTTGCCATTGCCGGCGCCCGGCAGGAGCAGGTGGTGGTGGAGATGTCCCAGGCCAAACTGACCAGTCTTGGGATCGACCCGAGCTGGATTTTCTCCCTGATCCAGAACCAGAATGTGGTGTCCAATGCCGGCAATATGCTGGTGGCGGGGCATTCCATTCGTATCCATCCTACCGGTGAGTTTACCGACATCAGCGAGCTGGAGCAGCTGATTATCAGCCCGCCGGGCAGTGCGCAGTTGGTGCGCTTGGGTGATATTGCTACGGTGCGTCGGGACTATGACGAAACGCCGAGCCTGTTGTACCACGCCAATGGCCAGCCTGCGCTCTCACTGGGGGTATCGTTTGCCTCCGGGGTTAATGTGGTGGCGGTGGGTGAAGCCATTGAGCGGCGTTTACAAGTGTTGAGTGCGCAACAGCCGGTGGGGATGGAGCTGACTACCGTGTATAACCAGCCTGTCACGGTGTCTGAGTCCGTTAATGGCTTTTTGCTCAACCTGCTGCAGTCGGTGGTCATTGTTATTGTAGTGCTGCTGCTGGCCATGGGTGTGCGCTCCGGTCTGTTGATGGGGGCTGTGCTGCTGTTGACCATCCTGGGCACGTTTATCGTGATGAAGGCGGTGGGGATTGAGTTGCAGCTGGTCTCTCTCGGTGCCCTGATCATTGCCCTTGGCATGCTGGTGGATAACGCCATTGTTGTTACTGAGGGGATTCGGGTGGGCATTCAGCGCGGCCTGACGCGGTTGCAGGCGGCCAAACAGGTGGTGAGCCAGACCCAATGGCCGCTGCTGGGGGCGACGGTGATTGCCATCCTTGCCTTTGCGCCCATCGGGCTGTCGGAGGATGCCACTGGTGAGTTCTGTCTGTCGTTGTTTCAGGTGTTGCTGATTTCGCTGTTTTTAAGCTGGATCACGGCCATCACTCTGACGCCGTTTTTCTGCAACATTCTGTTTAAAAAAGATGAGCTGGCCAGTCAACAGGCAACGGAGCCTGTTGATCCTTACCGGGGGGCGCTGTTTACCCTGTACAAACAGCTGCTGAGCCTCTCTCTGGTGCATCGCCCGATTACGCTGATGCTGATGGTATTGGCTCTGGTGCTGGCGGTGCTGGGTTTTGGCGCGCTGAAAAATGTTTTCTTTCCGCCGTCTAATACGCCGATTTTTTTCGTGGATTTCTGGATGCCCGAAGGCAGCGATATTCGTGCGACTGAGGCCAGGGTTGGGGAATTTGAGCAGCAAGTTCTGGCTCTGCCTGGCGTGCGTAACGTGACCTCAGTCATGGGGCAGGGGGCTCAACGGTTTATTCTGACCTACATGCCGGAAAAGCAGTACAGCAGTTACGGCCAGTTGATTATTGAAGCCGATGAGCTGGACACCATACCGACGTTGGTTGCCTCGCTGGAGGATGAGCTGGGCAAAAACTTCAGCGACGTGGAGCACCGTATCAAACGTCTGCAAAACGGCCCACCGCCTTTGGCTGAAATTGAGGCGCGTTTTTACGGTGAAGACCCGCAGGTGCTCAGGCAACTGGCGTTGCAAGCTATGTCGGTCATGCGTGATGAGCCAGCGGCCACCAATATACGACACAGTTGGCGTAATCAAGTGGCTTTGGTACGTCCTCACATCGACGAGGCCAGCGCCCGGCGCAGTGGCATTTCCAAGCAGGCATTGGACGACGCCTTGTTGGTCAATTTCAGTGGGCGCCAGGTGGGGGTCTACCGTGAAGGTAGTCAGCTGATGCCATTGATCGTTCAGGCACCGGCGGCAGAACGGCTGAATGCTGACAGCATCAGTGATCTGCAGGTGTGGAGTTCGGAATACAACAGCTATGTGCCCATCACCCAGGCCATTTCCAGCTTTGATACCGAGTGGGAAAACCCGCTGATTATGCGCCGTGACCGCAAACGGATGGTGGCAGTCATGGCCGACCCGGAACTGCTCAGCGATGAAACGTCGGACAGCGTGCTGCGCAAAGTGCGCGAGAAAATTGAGGCAATACCGTTACCGCCGGGCTATCAACTGGAGTGGGGTGGCTCCCACGAGCTGTCCACCGATGCTGAGCGTGCGGTGTTTGCCTCGATTCCGCTGGGTTATCTTGGCATGTTCCTGATTACGGTGATGCTGTTTAATACCGTACGACAGCCATTAGCTATCTGGTGTACTGTGCCTCTGGCGTTGATCGGTGTTGTGGCTGGTCTGCTGATGTTCGATGCACCGTTCAGTTTTATGGCGTTGCTGGGGTTGTTGAGCCTGTCTGGTATGTTGATCAAAAACGGCATTGTGCTGGTGGAGCAGATTAAGGTGGAGCTGGAGGAGGGCAAAAAGGCACAGGAAGCCATTTTTCACGCCTCGGTCAGTCGTTTGCGCCCGGTGTGTATGGCGGCACTGACCACCATGCTGGGTATGCTGCCACTGTTGTTTGATGCCTTTTTCCAATCCATGGCGGTGACCATTATTTTTGGTCTGGGCTTTGCCACGGTACTTACGCTGATTGTCTTGCCGGTGATCTACTCACTGTTGTATCGCATCAGTTTTAAAGGCTTTGACCACCGTCAGATGGCCACCTGAGTGATATGGCCGGCTTCTGACGGAAGTCGGCCAGTCCTTTACACCTTGTTTTTCGGCGGTTTGAGGCTGTAACTCAGGCTCTGGTACTCAGGCTCAACCAAACCAAGCCGGCGGTTAATCACCACCGTCATGCGGAAAAACAGATTGCAGAGCATATTGGCAAAACGGTGCAGCTCCGGCGGCACTGCAATGCTCGCGCCGTCTACCTGCACCATGCCCCGGATTGCCTTTTTCGCCAATGAACGACAGTTGTGTAACAACTGCACAGTCCGTCCGCCCGGTGTTTGGCAAACTGGAATCTTTTTGTGATTTTGTGTTCGAAGATACGCTAAGCAGGATTTTAGTCGGGCAAGACCAAGATAAGTAGAGGTTAAGGGTATGTCAAATCCAGTAGCGCCACCGTCATGCGTTCATGCCAAGACCATGGCCGTTGCTGCCAATGATGACAGCAAAACCAGCCAGGGAAAGATGGGAAAGTTTCAGGTCTGCGCTGATGCACCCTCTGCTGCTCCGGTGTTTGATGAAGTCTTGAGTGAAGCCGGAGCTGAGTCGCCCTTGTCATCCCGATCTGTTCATCAGGCAGAGGGTGCCAGTACTGCGAGTGGTGCTCAGAGCCTCGAAGTCGAGCTTATCGAACTGGCTAAGGTTGCGGCTATTGAACACGTCAGTACCGAAGAAGATGAGTGGTATTCCATTGCATGTATGAGGCAGATGTATGAATTGCTCAAAAAACCGGAGGTTAATGTCAATCAGGCAGATGAAGATGGCTGGACGGCGTTACATCACGCAGCCAATGCTGACAATCAGGTGACGGTTACGATGTTACTTCTTAACGGGCACATAAAAGCAGATAAGACGATTAAGAATAAGGATGGTAAAGTGCCTGTCGATTTGGCAAAACCCGGTTCTCCGGCCCACAAATTCTTGAGTGTTGATGATCTTGCCAAGATGCTGAGTCGGCTCCCTGGGGAACGGGAGGGGGAATTCTTTGTACTTGTTGCAGATCAGGGCTTTGATCAAAATTGAGGTGCAAACCGACTCCTTCATAACCTACGGGTACGCCCCTGTGTCGGCATAGTTATCGTGGTGCTTGTTCAAAGGAGTCCGGGTAAGAATCTGTTATGATTCCCTGTTTCATTTGCCCGGATTGCTCCATGAGCCGCTTCTTTTACTCACTGTTGCTATATCTGATCTCACCTTTGGTGCTGTTGCGTCTTTACCTGCGGGCCAAAAAAGCGCCTGATTACTGGCAGAGAAAAGCGGAGCGATTCGGTTTTTTTTCGCCGCTGCCTGTGGGTAAACCTTGCATTTGGGTGCACTCTGTATCGGTGGGTGAAACCATTGCCAGTGCACCGATGGTCAAACAGCTGCAAAGTCGTTACCCGGATCATCAAATACTGGTCACCACCATGACGCCCACCGGCTCGGCTCAAGTGCGCAAAATTCATGACGACAGTGTGCATCATGTTTATGCCAGTTATGACCTTCCTGATGCGGTGCAACGCTTTTTAAATCGTGTGAATCCGGTGCTGGCCATTGTGGTGGATACTGAATTGTGGCCTAACACCATTGCCGCCTGCCATCGACGGGGTGTTCCGGTTATGGTGGTCAATGCCCGGATGTCTGAACGCTCAGCCAAAGGTTATGGGCGCTTCAGTGCCCTGGTTCGCCCCATGCTGGAGCAAATTACGCTGGTCGCTGCCCAGAATCAGGATACCGCCCGGCGTTTTCTTGACCTTGGGTTGCCAGAGGGACAGCTGAATGTCACCGGCAGCATCAAGTTTGACCTGGGCGTACCTGCTTCAGTGATTGCCTCTGGCAAGGCGCTGCGTGGGTGGTGGCAGCAGGGCATGGGCAGTGATATTCGCGTTCTGATAGCGGCCAGCACCCATGAAGGGGAAGATCAGCAGGTGCTGGATGCCTTCAAGATCATTCTGGCCAGGGAACCACGGGCCCGGCTGCTGCTGGTGCCCAGGCATCCTGAGCGGTTTGACCGGGTGCATCAGCTGATTGTCGATAACCGGCTGCCGGTGGTGCGCCACAGTCTGGTTACCGTGCCAACGGCGGATACCCGGGTGATCCTCGGCGACACCATGGGGGAGATGATGAAACTGTTTGCTGCCTCCGATATCGCTTTTGTTGGTGGCAGTCTGGTGCCCACCGGCGGGCATAATATGCTTGAACCCGCTGCCGTTAATCTGCCGGTGCTTTGTGGGCCTCATGTTTTTAACTTTGAGGAAATCAGTCAATCACTGGTGCATGCTGGTGGCCTGGAAATCGTGGCTGACAGCAATGGGTTGGCTGAGGCAATGGTTCGGTTATTACACAATCATGACGATTATCAGCAGATGAGTAGCAAGGCGGGGGAGTTTATCAGTGCCAACCGGGGGGCGCTTGGGCGCGTGTTGGCACTGATTGAGGAGATTTTGGAGAAGGGTTAGTAGGGATGCCTCGGGCCGGCTTTGGTTGCCAGCATGGATTCCACGGCCGGGTCGATACTCAGGCGGCTGCCATCAACAAAGTAGTAGTCGCTGTCCAGCGGAGCGCCTGAGATGGACAGTCTGCTGAGTATCTTGTTGATGACCTGCTGCTTGTCTTGCAGGTCTTCATGGGCAAAGGTTTTCAGGAAGGCCTGGGCCAGGGAGCAGCCTTCGTCGACAAAGCTTTTCATGCGGGCTTCGCTGTTATTAGTTTGCTCGTCCATGGAGTTGTCATCCGTCGTTGCGTTTTAATTCAGTATAGGAAAACAGGGAGTGCATCGACCGTTTGACAGCTGAAGTTAATGGAGAAAACTTGAGGAAAAAAACTGTTTTTCAGGGCTAAATATGTTGGCTTGGTGGGCGAAAAAGCCAGCAATGCTGTTGAGGGACGCAGGGAGAGCGCCCAGCCTGACTAAACGACAAATTTCTTTTATTTGTGATCAAGCACTATCGGCTGGGCTAAGTATATGACTAGTAATCAGCTTGCACGGCAGGAAGTTGGTACGGACAACTCGTCAGTGCCAGTTGTCATCCACTTGTTAAGTTGTTCCAGGTCGGCCGGGCTCAATGTGCCAGCTGCCTGCTTCAGCTTCAGCGTGTCAAGAATAAATTCATAACGGGTGTTCAGGTAACTGCCAATGGATGAGTACAGCTGCTGCTGGGCAGTGAGTACGTCGGTAATGTTCCGGGTGCCAACCTCGTAACCACTTTGGGTGGCTTTCAGCGCACTTTCGGAGGAGAGGATGACCTGGCAGCCGGCTTCTATCCGGTCCACGTCAGAGTTGGCCGTTCTGAACAGGTTGCGGGTATTGGCGTTGGTGGTGCGCAGCAACTGATCGTAGTTCTGTTGGGCTTGTTGCAGCAGATAAC
>JAKROC010000088.1 GCA_024509075.1 Endozoicomonas sp. | reverse complement strand
CTTCGACTCGGCCCGGGATGAACGGAAGCCGGGAAGTTATTTCAGGACAAATCCTAAACCAGAGTAGCCCACCCACCAATAGGGGCTATTTACCCCGCTGATTTAAACCACTTAATAGGTAAAAGAGGTAAAAGTGGTATTAGACATTTCCTCTACCTGCTATAGAATCTTCTAACTGACAGTTTTCGGATATTCATTTATTTATGTCCATGCACGTGGGTAAACGGCTTCCTGCCGTTGTTTTTTTGATGGGACCGACAGCTGCCGGTAAAACGGAGCTAGCTGTGGAGCTCAGCAAGATGCTTCCCTTCGAAATCATCAGTGTGGACTCTGCCCTGATTTATCGAGGCATGGATATCGGCACAGCCAAGCCAGCGCCACAACTGCTGGTAAAGGCACCGCACCACTTGATCGATATCATTGATCCGGCTCAGTCATACAGCGCTGCCGATTTTCGACAGGATGCGCTGGCCTTGATGGAAGACATTACTGCCCGTGGACGCATCCCCCTGCTGGTGGGTGGTACCATGATGTACTTCAAGGCTCTGCGAGACGGTATGGCTACCATGCCACCGGCCGATGCCAGGGTACGCCAGCGGTTACTGGACAGCGCCCGGGATCGAGGCTGGCCGTGGTTACACCAGCGACTGACCAGCGTCGACCCTGAGGCGGCGGGGCGCATAAAACCATCAGACAGCCAACGCCTGCAGCGAGCTCTTGAAGTTTATGATCTGACCGGCAAGCCGTTATCCCAGTGGCACCGGGAACAGAAGGTACAACGTTTCCCTTACCAGGTGACAAACCTGGCCGTGGCTCCCCCGGATCGAGCCGTGTTGCACGAGCGGATCGCCATGCGCTTCGTCAGGATGCTTGAAGAAGGTTTTCTGGACGAAGTAAAAAGCCTGTATTCACGGGGCGACCTGACTGCGGCTTTGCCATCGGTACGGTCGGTGGGTTACCGCCAGGCGTGGTCGTATCTGGAGGGAGAGCTGAGTTATGACGACATGGTCGAACGGGGGATCATTGCCACCCGACAATTAGCCAAGAGGCAGCTCACTTGGTTGAGGAGTTGGCCCGACGTCCACTGGCTTGATTCATTATCCAGTGATCTGCCCGGTGATGCTCTCAGGGTTCTTGATTCTGCCCTTGGGCGCTCCCTGGATAGCAGCAGTGCGACGCGCCTCAGAGCTTAGCACGAATACGTGGTCAGAGCTGTGCAGATACGCCATTCGTTATACAACAGTGGTTTGCCCTGGCTTTTTTTGCGGCGTACATTAGCGTTATTTTCCGATCAGAAAAGTAAATAGATGACGGTTTTATTGTACTTCTGTGTGAAATAGTACTGTAGAACCTGTAATTGTTACAGCAGGACTGATGGGACTAGCTAGTATTACCTATTGAGTGTGGTGTGGGGTTAGCTTAATGTGGGCCGGCATTTCCGGGATTGTACACATATTAAACGATAGTACTGGCACAGCCGGTTCAGCGGATAGTCCTCCCAGTGCGAAGTAAGACTATTCAAAAACCCGAGAATTAAAAGGAGTACAGAAATGTCAAAAGGGCATTCTCTACAAGACCCTTACCTGAATGTACTGCGTAAAGAACGCGTACCGGTTTCTATCTACTTGGTTAATGGTATTAAGTTACAGGGGCAGATCGAATCTTTCGATCAGTTCGTTATTCTTCTCAAGAACACAGTCAGTCAGATGGTCTACAAACACGCTGTTTCCACGGTGGTGCCAAGCCGTCCGGTTCGACTGCCCATGCAAGGTACTGACCAGCCTGAGCACGAGTAATCTGAATTGATGCATACTGTAAGGCGCATATTGCGCCTTAAGGTGTTTCTATAAAAAATATGCTGGCCAGGCCGGGATGAGTCGCGGCCAACTATTCAGGGACTATTCCCATGGTCTGCTCAGGAGATCTCTTTGTTTTTTGACCGCCATGAGGGAGGTGAAATCGCCGTCCTGGTTCATCTGGAGCTGAAAGATGAGCGGGAACGTGAAGACCCCCAGGAATTTATGGAGCTGGTGCGCTCCGCAGGCGTTGAATCTGCCGCATTTATTTCAGCCAGCTGCAAGCATCCCACCCCTCGCTTTTTTGTCGGTCCCGGCAAAGTAGAGGAGATTCGCCAACTGGTGGTTCTGCACGAAGTCGATGTTGTGCTGTTCAACCATGCACTCTCACCCAGCCAGGAACGCAACCTGGAAAAAGAACTACAGTGTCGGGTAATTGACCGCACTGGCCTGATTCTCGATATTTTTGCCCAACGGGCTCGGACCTTTGAAGGCAAACTGCAGGTCGAACTGGCCCAGCTGCAACACATGAGCACTCGACTGGTTCGAGGCTGGACACACCTGGAGCGACAAAAGGGCGGTATCGGTCTGCGCGGCCCCGGCGAAACACAGCTGGAAACTGACCGTCGTCTGCTGCGGGCACGTATCAAAAGTATCACCCGTCGCCTGGAAAAAGTTCGTAAACAGCGTGAACAGGGCCGTCGCTCCCGCCAGCGCGCCGAAATCCCACAGGTATCACTGGTGGGCTATACCAATGCTGGCAAATCTACACTCTTTAACCAGGTCACCGAATCGGTGGTTTACGCCGCTGACCAACTGTTTGCCACCCTGGACCCAACGTTACGCCGTATTGACTTGACTGATATCGGCCCGGTAGTACTGGCTGACACGGTTGGCTTTATCAGACACTTGCCGCACAAACTGGTAGAAGCCTTCCGGGCAACACTGGAAGAAACGCGTCAGGCTGACTTACTGCTGCATGTGATCGACAGTCATGACCCTGAGCGTCTGGACAATATCGACCAAGTGCATTCGGTGCTCAAAGAGATCGGTGCTGATAAAGTGCCGCAGTTAGAGGTCTACAACAAGATTGACTTGCTGCACGGGGTAGAACCAAAAATTCAGCGCAGTGACGATGGTCGGCCAGCGCGAGTATGGGTGTCTGCCATTAACGGTGATGGCGCTGGATTACTGCTTGAGGCCATAAAAGAGCTGTTGTCTGATGACATGCTTCAGGGCCAGTTGACCCTGAGGCCAACCGAGGGTCGTGTTCGTGCCTACCTCTACAAACTTGGCGTTATCCAGAGTGAAAGCTGCTCAGATACTGGGGATATTGTGCTTGATATTCGCTTGCCTCGATCAGATTTTGAACGTATTGCCAAGCAAGAAGGCCTGAGCGAAAACAGTTTTCGTCCCATGACCTGACCCGCCCGAGTGCACCCACAGAGCATTAGGGTGAGGCTTTACGCCGACATGCGGTAAAAGAAAGACTGTACTCACCGTTTTTAACGCAGCTACTTCATCGGTCGCATTATTGGCAAAAGCCTGTTTTCACAGGCTGATGTCATTCACCTTCCGTCGCTGTTGGCGGCAGTGCCTTCCCTGGAGAATCACAGCGAGTTGTTGCCTGCTCTTCCTCGTTGTATGCAGGACGAACTGGTGGGCGTCTTGCCAGAAAATCGGTCTTGGGGGACAGTAGCAAACGAATTGGTGATACCAAGTCTAAATAAGAACGATTGTTTGCAGTCACTGAACAGGCCGGCACCATCGAACCTGACCGGATCTCCCCCCTTGGGGTAACAGCCCGGCACTCAATGTTGCTGGTGGCTCAATTATGGCATCACTAATGACACCTCTGAAAACATCCGCTGTGGATTCCCCTGCCTCTGGACTGGTAAAAAAACGGCTAAAAACAGGCTTCATTGACTCTTGATCAGGCATTATCGCTGGCAGAGCAGAAGGTTCATTCCTTATCAAACTTTTATGTAAATTATCAAACTATTATGTCCACCGACAGTTGGGACAGCGATTGGGGACAAGTTATTCCACGGTAACTGACTTAGCCAGGTTGCGTGGCTGGTCAACATCAGTGCCTTTGATGATCGCCACATGATACGAAAGCAACTGCAAAGGGATGGTGTAGAGAATCGGGGCAATCACTTCCGGCGCTTCTTCCACCGGCAACACCCTGATGCCTTGGGCTTCAGTCAGATTTGCCCGTTTGTCAGCAAACACAAACAGCTGCCCGCCCCTGGCCCGCACTTCTTCCATATTGGATTTCAATTTTTCCAGCAGGTCGTTGTTTGGCGCCACAACGATCACCGGCATATCGTTATCAATCAGCGCCAGCGGGCCGTGCTTCAGTTCACCGGCGGCATAGGCTTCGGCGTGAATGTAGGAAATCTCCTTCAGCTTCAGCGCCCCTTCCATGGCGATGGGGTACTGGGTGCCACGGCCGAGGAACAGGGCATGATGTTTATCGGCAAATGCCTCGGCCATGGCTTCAATATCGTCGTTCAGAGCCAGCATATTGTTGATCCGGTGCGGCAGACTGCGCAGTGCCTGAACAATGCTGGCCTCCTGCTCAGGCAACATGCCATTGTGACGACCCACAGCGGTCACCAGCATCAGCAATGTGGCCAGCTGGGTAGTGAACGCTTTGGTGGAGGCAACGCCGATTTCGGCACCGGCGCGGGTCATCAGGGCGATGTCAGACTCACGCACCATAGACGATCCTGGCACATTACAGATGCTCAGGGAGGCCATATAACCCAGCTCTTTAGCCAGCTGCAGCGCAGCTAGCGTGTCAGCAGTTTCGCCGGACTGGGAAAGGGTAATAAACAGGCAGTTTTCCGGCACAAAGAATTTTCGGTAGCGAAATTCCGAGGCAATTTCCACCCGGCAGGGAATGCCCGCCAGCTCTTCAAACCAGTAACGGGCCACCATGCCGGCGTTGTAGCTGGTGCCGCAAGCTACGATCTGGATAGCTTTGGTTCTTTGCAGGATGTCCTGGCCTTCTTTGCCCAGAATATCCAGATTCAGCCGCTGCTCACCCAGGCGACTTTCCAGCGTGTTGGCAATGGCTTCGGACTGTTCGTGAATCTCTTTAAGCATGTAATGACGATATTCGCCTTTATCACCGGCATCGTGCTCAATATCGCTCTCTCTGACTTCACGTTCTGCCACATCGCCCGCATGATTCAACATGGTGACACTGTTGCGAGTCACTTCGGCAATATCGCCCTCTTCCAAAAACATAAAACGACGGGTGACAGGGAACAGGGCCAGCTGATCGGAAGCAATAAAGTTTTCGCCAATACCCACACCGATCACCAGCGGGCTGCCGGAACGGGCAACGATCAAACGATCACTGTCGTTTCTGTCCATCACCACCATACCGTAAGCGCCTTCAAGCTGGGCAACGGCTTTCTGTACAGCCATCAGCAGAGAATCGCTGGTTTTCAGTTCATGGCTGACCAGATGACAAATCACCTCGGTGTCGGTGTCAGAGGTGAAGACAAAGCCCTCCCCTTGCAAGAACGTCCTGAGAGGACTGTGGTTCTCAATAATGCCATTGTGCACCACAGCAATGTGACCACCAGAGATGTGGGGGTGAGCATTACGCTCGCTCGGTTCACCATGGGTGGCCCAGCGCGTGTGGGCAATACCGGTGCTGCCGTTGAGCGGGCTGGCGGCAATGGCTTCAGCCAGCTGCGACACTTTCCCGGTGCGCCGCTCCCGTTGCAGTTCGCCACTGGCACTGATAATGGCCACGCCTGCTGAGTCGTAGCCCCGGTACTCCAGGCGACGCAGGCCTTCCAGAAGAATGTCCGCAACGTCTCTTTGCGCTACTGCACCTACAATTCCACACATAGTCGTTTACTTTCCAAATATGGGCTAAAAATTACCAGTCAATGCCTTTAGTTCTTTTTTGTTGGGCGCTGCCAGCCATCTATATTGCGCTGGCGTCCTCGGGCGATGGCCAACTGATCACCGGAAATATTTTTTGTTATAGTCGAGCCGGCACCAACAGTAGCACCATGACCTACAGTGACCGGTGCAACCAGAGAACTGTTACTGCCAATAAATGCACCATCGCCAATAACCGTTCTGGATTTATTAATCCCGTCATAATTACAGGTGATGGTACCGGCACCAATATTAACTCCGTCGCCTACCTCAGAGTCACCTATGTAACTAAGATGATTGACCTTACTGCCCTTGCCGATAACGGTCTTCTTGACTTCCACAAAGTTGCCCACCCGGGCTTTTTCCTGCAACTCAGTACCGGGTCTCAGGCGGGCAAAAGGCCCCACTTCACAGCCAGCGGCAACCTGAGCATTTTCCACAATGGAGCTGGCTTTGATAACAGCACCCTCACCAATGACCGAGTTGCGAATGATGCAGCCTGGCTCAATGTAAACGTTGTCTGCCAGCTCCACATCGCCTTCGAGCACCACATTGATATCCAGCGTAATGTCCTGTCCGGTTTTGATGTCTCCACGAATATCCAGTCGGGCCGGGTCAATGACCGTAACGCCATTGATCATCAGATTATTCGCCAGTTGTCGTTGACGGGCACGCTCCAGCTCCATCAGCTGCACACGGCTGTTAACGCCCTCAACTTCAATGGGAATCTGTGGCTGTACATGGACGACTGGAGTATCCTCTGCCACCGCCATGGAGACGATATCAGTGAGATAAAACTCACGCTGTACATTGTCGTTTTTCAGACTATTGATCCAGCGGCTCGCCTGATTGCCCGGAATGGCCATAATGCCGGTATTGACTTCGTTGATGGCCAGCTGTTCGGAAGAGGCATCTTTATCCTCAACGATGGCCTGAATGCTGCCAAAACCGTCACGAATGATGCGCCCGTAGCCGGAAGGGTTAGCCAGGTTAATGGTCAACAGGCCAAGACGCTCACCGTTGCTGGCGGCCAACAGTGACTGTAACGAAGATGAATGAATCAGGGGTACATCGCCGTACAGCACCAGCACCACATCGGCTCCCTGACAACCGGGCAATGCCTGTCGCACAGCGTGGCCAGTACCAAGCTGCTCCTCCTGCAACACCCAGTTCAAGTCGTAATGACCCAACGCAGTTTTCACCTGCTCGGCTCCATGGCCAATGACCACATGAATTTTGCCTGCACCCACTTTTTTCTGGGTATGCTGAGCACTGACGATCACATGCTCAAGCATAGGCTTGCCAGCAATGCGGTGCAGCACTTTTGGCAGGCTGGATTTCATACGACTGCCCTGCCCGGCAGCAAGAATAATAATATCAGCTCTCATGATAGCCTCAAATCAGTCTGCTCCAGATGGAAGGCAGGCTCCTGCTAAAAATTCGCTGCATGGTAAAGAAAGAATAAGGAAGCAGTCAGCCCCCGCGCCTGATATAACGCTTTGTTTTTGGCAGAAAATCATCAGAAAATTGCTGTAAATCTTCCAAAAGTAAAAGTTTTTTGTCGTATGAATAGATAACCTTAAATCGTTTATTGTATTGCTTACGACACTCTCCGCCCTTGCTGCTGTCCGGTTAAATGCCCTAGGTCAACAGAGGCAATGCACCGGGAAGCTTGAGTCAGCGAAACGACTGGACCAGATTATCGCTGGAAAAGAAAAAAACAACCCTGTTTGTCATAAAATAATTGACAATGCAGAGATGTTTTATTGAGCTGCTTGACCCGGAGCAATAGCAAGAATCAATGAGCATCTGCTGTGCGGCGGCTCTGATGTGCCGGTTTGATAGCAGAAGAAGGAAATCATTATGGCAGCGGTTAAGCTGGACAGTAGACCCGGAGCATGCCGAGTCCCTGTCAGGCACTCAGCCAACGAATAGCCCAAAATAACTTCCGCATTTATGGAGCTGAACCTCGTTCGTACTGAGCCTGTCGAAGTCCGGTGACAGCACACTTCGACTTTGCTCAGGATAAACGGAGAACCGGACGTTATTCAGGACAAATCCTAAAAACCGGAGCCCCCAAACATCCCTCTCAGGAGCGCCGGGATATTCCATTCCGCCTCGGGAATTTCACCCAATAATCGTCTTCCTTTTTTTCTGGTTTATTGTCCAGTTCTTTCATCCTTTCCTGAATCGCCCTAACCCTCAACTGACATCTGTCCAGATTATCTTTAAGCATACAATCTTCAACAGAAGTTGATTCCTCCATCGCTTTCTCTGCCTCCACCAGTGCTTTAAATGCATCACTGTGAGCTACACCTAATTCGATATAACTCATTTCATGCAGCTCCTTATCGCGAAAATAAGGAAACTTGAGCAGCTGTTCTGCCGTTGGCCGCTCATCAGGATTACGGGCAAGACACGCCAACAAAACCTGCTTACATTCTGGAGAAATTCTTTCTTGATTATTTATTTTTTCAATTACCCGACTATATCTTTCTTCATTCAATTTAGGGAATAGAGAAAACCTGTATTCGGGCTTAAGCATACAAAGACCTTTATACTTCAGTGGTATTTCACTCAACTCACTCGCCTCTAACAACTTGGGGGTATATCCCATTTCCATTTCAAACATCACAAGCCCCATGGCCCATACATCCATTTTCTGAGTAGCCGTTTCTTTACCACAGGCCTCCGGTGAAGTGCATTCCGGTGTTACCGTCAAAAGCTTAAATTGCTTTTCACCATTAACCTCACCTTTTGCTTCAACAGCGACACCAAAGTCAATCAGAGAGACTTCACCGCGACTATTAACTGCAATATTACTTGACTTGATATCCGAATGCAGAATGCCTTTATCATGAATTCTTTTCAAACACTGGACAGCCTGTTTGCTGATGCTTTGCCGATGACTGGGGGGAATCAACTTCCGGCGAGTACCATCCGAAACCTGCTCATCACCGGAAGAAATAAGCTTATCCAAACTGCTACCTTTGTCATGCATCACCACACAACTTCTTTTATACCAAGGCGTGTAGCCAAACTCTCCAGCCGCTTTCAGACACCTTGCCTCGTTTGTAAACCAGGATACCCAACCACCTTTCTTTACAGCATAAATCCGAGATACTTTTTTTCTTCCCAGACCATCTACCTGATGACCATCTGCCAGCCCTTTCTTTGGTGATATGACCGCCGTAAAAACCTGGCCAAACCCTCCTTTACCAATCATACACTTAACATGCTTAACCTTTTTGATTACAAGATCCTTAAATTTAAACGGCATCAATTGCCCTGTCTCATCGGGAATTATATCTCTGGCTCGCACTGCTAACGGAATGGGAAGAGAATTCTCATCACCATCCTGAACGCCAGAATGCTCTGCGGTTGCGTCAACTATTACGCCTTCATCAAAAGCCTTGGGAATACTATAAGGAGCTGAAATGGAGTCTCGTGGGATTTTATTTTGTTCAGACGAAGGCTGTGCCGTCACACTCCTTGATAAAAACACACAAGCCTTTACTTTTTCTTTAAGCCAACTCAAGCATCGAAACTGGCTCCGACAGGAATCATTATTTATACTTGACATCTGCATACAAACATCCTTGTTCGTTAATTTTACCAACTACCATTTGGCTCAAACCAAACATATAAGCGCATAATCAAATAAAAACATATAACTTTCCGCTAACATCCAGCTTAAAGGCTTGACACCACCTTGAAAAAATGGCCATACCCCAATAGTCAGAAATCATAAACACGATAATTCTAACGAAGAAAAATAGCGTGTTAAATACAACTTTTGTATTAGAAACTTTCGACCATGTCAGAATTCAGGATATCGAATCAAACCTCTCTCAAGAGAGATCAATCTTGAAACTGTCAGAGAAAAAGAAAACGTTACGCCAATACATTATCGTCAATAACATCTGGCCAACTCCTGCAGCGCACCCAACCTTTATTACTGAATTGGCTGTTTAGCAGTTCCGACCATAGCGCTATCGCTGTGTAAGAGTACCCGAAGTTTTGGTTAGAAATTCTAACTCAAAAGTTAGTTTCAATTATTAAGATGGATGTTAGAAATAAACAACACTAAGAACCAAGGGATTGCTTGCTATCATGACGTACTTCAAAAATACCAGAACATTAACCACATGCATCTTTGCTGCTTTCTTTTTTGTCAGTAACTGCTTTGCAACAGATATTTTTATAGGCCAGGGATTCCAATCAGAATCGTTCGCTAAAAAACTGGGTATTGATCGAAACGTCTTCTATCCGTCAGCAACAAATTTGTTTGCTTACCATGCTCAAGTGGATGCAGAATCCATGCAAAAAGTGAGCGTCGAAGAAGCAAAAAAAATTCACGATCAGATCAACTCACTGATTGTTGGTTTTGTCGCCCACGAACCGGATGCAATCCACCTTCATCTTGACCACAAACACATTGATGCGGATAAGTTCAATGCGTTGTACGATGAATTGCAGAAAATAGCCGGGAAACTTGGCTTAACAGTTAACGTGCGCGAAGACTCCAATTCCAGCCCGTCCCAATACCCTCCCATACAACGCACCAGTGTTTTGGAAATTGTGCTGGCAGAGCCTGAGGTTATGGCAGCGTTTATCAATCATGCCGTCAACACTTACCATCACTACTTGGCTTCAGAGCAGCTGAGTCCGGCAGATTCGTGTTTGTTTGTGCATCCGCAGTACACCCCTGATGAAAACAACCCCGCTGAACAGTACATCTATCACTATCAGAGTGACATCATGTTGAGCAACCCGGCCAGCTGTGCTGTCTCACACAACTACGCAATCTATTTGCTGGATCGCTTGTCCAATGATGCCAAACCAAAACAACTCCCGCTTGCCGGAAACAGCAGCCCATAATTCAGCACAAACAGCAGCGATGCCTGAACCTTCCGCTTCCGTGGAGGTGATAACTCATCGAGAGAGGTAGACAGTGACAGCAATGCAGATGCTATCTCATGCTGCCTCTCATCCCCTTTTTCATGGAGGATTGCGGTTGTTTTTCCTTTTTTGTCAGATATTGAGAGCACATCGCTACGCTCTGCACTTCTGGTACAGGCTGACGATGCACCAGTTTTTCGGCATTAGCAACTCTTCTGAATTTCTCAACCAAGGCATCAACTGCCCAGTGCTTCAGGCACACCCATTTTTAAGGCTTTATGGAGCAGCATCATCCCAACTGCTTCGCTGTACTCAGGGAAATGGGAATCCAAATGCATTAATGAGAGCAAATATACAGCGCTTGGTTCGCCTGAACGCTCTGCCTTTCGTGAATCTTTGATTTTCCTCGCCGACCAGTCTGAACACAGGGTATATTCTCCCCCGCCAATATCTTATACCCGTCGTCTTTCAAGTTGCTACTTTGCTGGCTGCATTCGCTCACCCCGGTCACGTAGTATTTTTACGCTCCCGGGTCTTCGCTCAATTGCCATCGTGTAGCAACATGAAATCCATTGGGTATAGAGCCATTCAACAGGGGTTCTCTGCAGAGGACACCGTCGGCCATTGACGAGACCACCACCCCATGAATCTGGACATACTGGAAAACCTTAACCTTGATCAGCGGGAGATTCACACCTACCTGGCATTGCTGAAACTGGGATCTGCCTCGATCAGGGATATTGCCACACAAACTGGAATTAACCGGGGAACCACCTACGAAACCCTCAAAGGGTTGGCAGGCAAAGGCATCGTCAGTTACTTCCCCAAAGGCAAACGTCGTATTTTTTCGGCCGAGCCACCGGAGAAACTGCTGCAACTGGCCGAGGAACAGCGTCAGACTCTGGACACCACCATCGAAGAGATGAAGGTACATCTGGTGCCACAGCTGAACCGCCTGAAACCGGATTTCAGCGCCGGCAACGTGCGGTTTTATGAAGGCGACAGTGGTATTGAATTTGTGCTCAAAGATATTCTCAACACGGTGGCTCAACAGCATGAACGAGAGTACAGCGTGTTTTCGTCGAAACTGATTCGACAACATCTTTACCGGCCTTTTCCCAACTACACCCAGCAGCGCATCCGGAAAAATATCCGGGTCAGGGTCATTGCCATCGGCGAAGGGGGTGAAGATGCTGAACTGTCTGAACGACGCTGGATTGATGCCAAAGGGCGCATGGACGCTAGCTACATTGCCATTTACCCACCCAAAGTGGCAATGATCTCGTTAGGCTCCCGGGATTATCCAGTGGCAGTGATGCTAGACTCGCCGGAAATAGCCGCCGCTCAACAGATAATCTTTGAGACACTCTGGCACACCCTTTGACAGCACGATTCTATGGACGTGACGCTCTCCGCTCGTCAGCCGAGGGAATAAGGACGAAGGCTCCAAGTTGCTACTTTGTTGGCTGCACTCGCTCACCCCGGTCACACAGTATTTCCATGCTCCCGGGGCTTCGCTCATTTGCCGCCTCGAATCAACTTGAAATCCTTTGGGTATATACGAAGCACGAACTCTGCAGACAACCCCATTCTGCCTGTGTCGAAGGTTGCACCAGTATCAAGTTCAGCAAAAACCCAATCAATACTCTCTGGGTGGGCATCAAGCCATGCCGGACAGCTCTTTGCAGATATTATGCGGAACGCAGGCCAAATCCAGTCTACACTGCGGGTTGCGTTTCTTGCGCATTTTGAAGCCCTCTGTTTTGACTTTTCCCGTTTTTTCCTGGCCTTGGGAGATATGGTCGTCAGGAACAGTAGGGCTTCCAATTTTTCAATCCGCGAGTTCTGCGGCCCGCGGAACGATTTTGTTTTTGGACGAGAACTAGCTATCTGTCCAGTTTATGGGGGTCACTATATATTTAATCTGTGCTCATGCATTCATAGACCCATGGTAAAAAATCAATTAAACAGCTCATAAAAAATCAATTATCAACAGTAACCGCTTGCAGCAATCCACCTCTCAGACTTTGATAAAGCATCTATACTTGCGTCACTCAATCATGTTATCGATTAAGCAGGTGATTACTTTGTCCACTTTAAAGCCTCCTATACTGTCCTGTGCTATTGCACTGTTCAGCCTGCCTGCATCAGCCGTTGACTGCTGCAATTCGTTTATCAAAGACGCCAAAGTTGATGGCCGGGTTCAGACCATATTCTTCAACGAAGAAAACACCTCCGCCAACGAAACTCGTGGTGCCTGGACCGGAGCTGTCTGGCTCAATGCCGAAACTGGCTACATTGCAGATTTTCTCAATGTTGGTGGCTCTGCGTACCGATCAGCAAAAGTGGATATGAAAGCTGATAACAAAGGCTCTGGTAATTTGCTTACTGCTGATGGGGAACCCATTGGCAAACTGGGCCAGGCTTGGGTTCACGTCAAGTTGCCGCAAACCTACGAGGACGTTAACGCCGGCATCAAAGCCGGGCGTCAGGTGGTTGATACAGGCCTGATTTCAACCTCCACCGGGCGTTCTGTTCCTAGCAGCTTGCAAGGAGTCAACGCCTCACTGGGCATTGGTGGATT
>JAKROC010000087.1 GCA_024509075.1 Endozoicomonas sp. | reverse complement strand
CAAGGTGGTTAATCTTCTTGATTTTGGCGCCTTCCTTGATGGTGGAATGCTTGATCACGTTGATACATGGAAGAAATATGTGCGGCAGTGGCGCTGTTGTTTGAGGTCAAGCGGGAGAAGGCCTCATGAGAATTGTCGTGTACAGTGACTTGTGATATTAGGTGCAATTCCTGTTTTGGTTTGATGATTGTAATGAAATGCTTCCTCATGTAAGGGCAACAAGATATCGGCACACTGAAAGTCACAGTTTTTTTAATTCTGGTAGTAATTGCGCAAATAAAAAGTGTTCATTGGCTAAAAAATGCGCTACATTACGATGCCTTTTTTCGCTTTGTGCACCATTATCTATTTGGATGCGCAAAGCCGTTTTGGGAAGTCCGAGTGCTTCGTTCCCTGCATTGACTCCGGCTTGGTTCGCTAAGCCGCTTATTGTGATAGCAATTCTGCTTATTTGTTAGCAATGCAGGCCAAGCTTGTTATCAAGCCTCTCCAACGCAGTCGTGGACCTTACCGATGGCCCGGGAATTAACCGGATAGCGGCATCAGAGTGTCCAAGGCCAGTCAGTCCTCCCAAGGAATTGCATCGCCATTTTAATTCTGTTTGCTCCGGGCATCGCCACGCGCTCGCGAACCGCTTATCCCAGAAAGAATTAAATATAAGTAGGTGATAGTTTGCTTCCGTATATCCCGACCATATGATCAATAAATAGTTCCATCCCTTGGCAGCCAAGGCTTGAGAGTTAATACATCTTCATGATTTGTTTGAGAAAAATAGTTGAAAACAAACTGTCACCTACTAATACGGAGTATCAAATGACGGAGACCATTAACGCGCCGACGTTTGCGGATCTGCCACTGTCGGAATCAGTTATCAAAGCGGTGCAAGACATCGGCTACGAAACCCCGTCCCCAATCCAGGCGCAGAGTATTCCCTACTTGTCAGAAGGGCGAGACTTGTTGGGTCTGGCCCAGACAGGCACAGGTAAGACGGCTGCCTTTGCTTTGCCACTACTGTCCAGGATTGACCTGAAACAACGTGATCCACAGGTGTTGGTATTAACACCTACCCGCGAGCTGGCCATTCAGGTAGCTGAGGCGTTTCAGCGCTACGCCAGACACATGAAAGGATTCCATGTACTGCCTGTTTACGGTGGTCAGGATATGCGCGGTCAGTTGCGCAACCTGCAACGTGGTGCCCATGTGATTGTCGGTACGCCAGGACGGGTTATGGACCACTTGCGTCGTGCAAGCCTGAAGCTGGATAACCTGAAAACTGTCGTGCTTGATGAAGCGGACGAAATGCTGCGTATGGGCTTTGTCGATGATATTGAGTGGATTATGGAGCAGACTCCAGAGGATCGTCAGGTTGCCCTGTTCTCGGCCACCATGCCTTATCAGATTCGCAAAATCGCAGATACCCACCTGAAAGAGCCGGCTACGGTGGAGATTCACGCCAAAACGGCTACCGTTGAAACGATTGCCCAGAAAGTATGCATGGTCAGTGGTTTTCACAAGCTTGACGCCCTGACGCGCATTCTGGAAGTGGAGCCATTTGATGCCATGATCATCTTTGTGCGCACCAAGACTGCTACCGTGGAACTTGCTGAAAAACTTGAAGCCAGAGAGTTTGCTGCTGCGGCGCTCAATGGTGATATGAGTCAGGCACTGCGTGAGAAAGTGGTGGATCGGCTCAAGAAGAAGTCACTCGATATTCTCATTGCCACTGATGTGGCTGCCCGTGGTCTGGACGTTGAGCGCATGAGTCATGTGGTTAACTACGATATCCCCTACGATACCGAAGCCTATGTGCACCGTATTGGCCGTACTGGCCGTGCTGGTCGTCAGGGGACGGCAATTTTGTTTGCTACCCATCGTGAGCGTCGTATGTTGCGTGCTATCGAAAGTGCTACACGACAGCGAATTGATACCATGCGTTTGCCATCCATGAGCGATGTACGCGATATCCGTATTCGCCAGTTTAAGGAAGACGTGCTCAAGGCTGTATCCATGGGTGAAGGGCTGGATGTTTTCCGGGAGATTGTTACTGAGCTGGAGCAGGAGCACGCCCTGAGCCACGAGGATATGGCAGCAGCCATGTGCTTTATGGCGCAAAGGGAACGTCCATTCCCGGACGCTAAAGAACCTGAACAGCCCCGTCGAGAGGGGCGTGAGCGCGCTGAGCGTCGTGACGACAGTGCGCAGCGCGATGATCGTGCTCGTGAGCGCAGCAATGAAGGTATGGTTCGCTATCGGGTTGAGTTAGGTCGTGACCACGGCATTAACCCCGGTGATCTGGTCGGTGCCATTGCCAACGAGGGTAAAATATCCGGTCAGAGCATTGGGCATATCCGTCTCTTTGACAGCTGCTCATCGGTCTACCTGCCGGAAGGAATTCAATCATCGGTTCTTGATGTGCTTAAGGTGGCCAAAATCCGCAACCGGCCTATGGAGATGAAGCTGTGGGTGGATGATAGCTTCCCGGCAGAGCGTCGCGCTCGCAAGGATTTCGCACGTCGTGATGGTAGCTGTCGCCGCAAAGGTGGCCGTCGTCCACGGCATGGCAATGACAGCAGCCGCTGATGCACTGTACTGCCGATAAAGATTATCGGCAGTTAGTGACTCCGGACCTGGTGCTCAGATCGGCGGCAAAACGTGAAATAAAATGGCAAAGAAGTGGCAGGCGCAACCACCGAGCACGAACAGATGCCAGATTGCGTGATTGAATGGCAGTTTTTTCCACAGATAAAAAACAGTGCCAAAGGTATAAAACAAACCCCCGGCCAACAGCCAGTACATTCCGCTGGCTGATATGCTACTGGCCAACTCCTGCGAAGCAACCAGCACCAGCCAGCCCATCAATATGTAAGTGGCGATGGACAGTTTTTTGTATTTTGAACCAAACCGCACTTTAAAAACGATACCTGTTATTGCCAGCGTCCAGATGACGGTGAACAATATCCAGCCGGTTATTCCCCTGATACTGACCAGCAAAAAGGGTGTGTAGGTTCCAGCGATCAACAGATAAATAGAGCAGTGATCCAGTATTTTGAATACGCCTTTGCTTTTCGGGTGCTGCAAGCTGTGATACAAGGTGGAAGCCAGAAACAGGAGTACCATGGTCGTGCCGTATATACTGAAGCTGACTACCCGCCACGCATCGGCCTGGTGTGCAGCAAAAGTAACCAGCAGTGTCAGGGCGGCAACGCTCAACAGAGCGCCCAGTCCGTGGGTTATGCTGTTGGCAATCTCTTCAGCAGGGCTGTAACTGTGATTGGTCAGAGGGGGTGGTGTGGTTGATTTCAAATCCATAAACCAGTGATTCGTTTTATGTCTGTCGTCTGGATCATACTGAAACCTGTTCCGGAATGCATAGGAATTATCAAAATTTGAATGGCAACAACACCCTATGATCGACTACTTTATTTCTATCAGTTGCTGTTATGCCGGCTGATTAATGGGTCATGTTTTGCCAAGGTCAAGCCGCTCTGTTTCTGGGTATTCTCCCTCTGCAGGCTATCGCTGATGGTCACTTTCTGGTTTTCTTTTTTTATTCCCGTATCTGGAGTACGACATGAAAAGGTTGATTCACTCTTGTATCGTTTTGACAGTCAGCGCTGCTCTGTTTGGGTGCAGCTCTCACTCGGTAACTGAGGTTCCACCGCAGTTGGTTCAGAATAAAGTCTGGGTGTTGACGTCTATGAATGGTCAGGCAGCTTCAGGTCCCAGAGTTACTATGGAGCTACGTCCAGCTACTGCTCAGGATGGCCGGATCGGTGGTCAGGCACAGTGCAATCGCTATTTTGGCAGTTATCAGGTGGCAGACAAAAAAATCAATTTCACCCCAATGGGTAGCAGCCGTGCGGCATGCCCGGCACCATTTATGACTAGTGAGGCTGAGTATCTGGCCACCTTCCCAAAACTGGACAATATCTCCTTTAAGGACCATGGCCTGGTACTGAGCAGTTGTGACAGTGATTCAGAATTGAAGTTTGTCTCTGAGTCAGCCTCTGTCAGTGGGCAGATTGCTGCTACCCAGGGCACATTTGCTCCGGGGTTAGAAGTCATCGTTGTATTACAAGACAGTGCCAGACCAGACGATCTGTCCGGAATCATCGGTATTGAGCGAATTCAGGTTGGCAAAGACGTTGATGTGATCGATTATGTGGTGAAATACGCCCCTGAACTGGTCGATCCAAATGCCAGCTATGAGATCCTTGCCGAAGTGATTGATGACGGTCAGGTGGTATTTTTCAGTACTGAAAAACCGTCAGTAAGTCTTCGTTCTGCCCCGGTGGGCTCTTGACAGCCAACTTCCGCGCCATACTGGCTCTACGTACAAGGAGTGTACAGGGCTCTGGGCTGTCGGTTCCTTCTGTTGCTTGAAAACCTGCCTATGCACCTGTGGGTCTGGAGGATTCTCGCCCTGCAGGGCGGTTTTTTTCCAGTGCAATGATGTCTGTTTTTTTGCGAATGTGGCAAACAAGCCAGCGGTGGTACAATCCTCGGTGGCTTATTATAAGTGACGGACAGACTCATGGTTAAAATAGGTCGGACAAATCGGCTCAAGGTGGTTAATCTTCTTGATTTTGGCGCCTTCCTTGATGGTGGAATGCTTGATGACGTTCTGCTGCCAAAGCGTTTTGTACCTCAAGGGTGTCAGATTGGTGATGAGCTTGAGGTGTTTGTTTACCTGAATTCTGACGATATTCCCATTGCGACTACGTTGCGCCCAAAGGCACAGGTGGGGCAATTTGCCTGCCTGAAAGTAACCGATACCAACCGGGTTGGCGCCTTTCTTGACTGGAACATGCCCAAAGAGTTGCTGGCACCATTCAGCGAGCAAAAGGAGCGGATGGTCAAGGATCAATTCTATGTGGTGTACGTTTATCTTGAACAGCAAAGCTACCGTATTGTTGCTTCATCAAAAATCAGTAAGTTTCTGAGTACCGGGGCGCATTCTTATGTTAATGGGCAACTGGTTGAGTTGATGATCTGCGACGGCACTGATATTGGCTACACAGTAATTATCAACGGCCAATACCCCGGCGTGTTGTTTGAACAGGACATCGACAGGTCGGTACGCAAGGGGATGAAGCTTGATGGTTATATCAAACGAGTACGGCCCGATGGCAAGCTGGATGTATGCCTGAAAAAGCCGGGCTTTGATAAACAGGCCGTGCTCGACCTTGGCGTCACTATTCTTGCCCGGCTCAGGGGTGAGGAAGGCTTTTTGCCATTTAATGACCGTACCGATCCGCAGCGTGTGCAAAAGGAGTTTGCAGTCAGCAAGCGGCTATTCAAGATGGCGATTGGCGCACTGTACAAAGATCGCCTGATTCGTATTGACGATGATGGCATACGTCTTTTGTAGTTTATCTATGCGGCATATCTCCCGGGCCGGCTACAATCTGCTCAGGGGGGACATGTCGATGGGAATGCTGCGCTGGCAATCAGCCCTTCAGCGGGGCCTGGCTGGCAGATCGACGGCAGTTCCAGTACACTGGCTTGGTTTTGTCTCTGGTAAAGAGATCCATTCCCTTGCGTTTACGGTGATTAAATGGGCAAGTTCTACACCCAGACCAACCTTCAGATTGATGACAAGAAAGCCTATCAGGTATTTGATGGCAAGAAGCAGGCTCGCCTGGGTACAGTGAAAAATCCGGCTCATGTATCCGTCCAGACGCTTGAGCGCAAAGCACAGCTGGTACAAGAGTTTGCCGATAATGGCTGGTTTGGCAGCGTTGAGGTGAACGAGGACGCACCAGAAGACACTACCGCTTTGCAACTGTTGAAAGACACACCCAAAACCACTGTGCTGGACAAAGTACCTGGTCGCAATGACCCTTGCCAATGCGGCAGTGGAAAAAAATACAAGAAGTGCTGTGGTTAATATCCATTAACGCGATGGATGACTGAGTTTCCCGCCCTGTTTTCCCCCTGGCTCACAAGGTACACCTGGCAACAAGTTTGGTAAAAAATTCAATCCGGTTCATTATCAGAGCTGGCAGATCGTCTTCACGGTGAATCTGTTGGCCTGTGTTAATAACCGGGATATTTCATCAAAACGATGAAACATCAGGTTTACGCCCCTTCGATCGAAAGCTGTTTGTGGCTTTTGTTTTATCAAACAGGTGGAGTGAACATGAAAAGTCAAACATTGGGTGGTAGCCTTTTGGTGGCTGGCACGTCCATAGGTGCCGGAATGCTGGCCTTACCGCTGGTGTTCGCGTTAACCGGTTTGGGATGGGGTATTGTCCTGATGTTTTTGATGTGGGGACTGGCAACTTATGGAGGGTTGCTGATTGCTGAGGCCTGCCGGGCCTGCCCGGAGTCTGACAATCTGCACGGTGTCACGGGGCAGCTGATGGGGCCGGTGGGGCAGGGTGTTGCTATTTTGGCCATGCTGTTTCTCTATTACTCGCTCTGTGCTGCTTATATTTCTGGCGGTGCCACTGTGTTGGCCAGTCTGTTGGCCAGGGAGGGGATTCACCTGTCTTTTTGGATCACGGCTACGGTTGTGGTACTGGCAGTGGCTGTTCTTGTGGTGACTGGAACCCGAGTTGTGGATGTGGTTAATCGGGTTATGTTTTTACTGATGCTGGCGCTGTTGTTTTACATTTTTCTGGCACTTTTGCCCAAGGTTCGTCTGGAGCATCTTGCCTTGGTTGAGGAGAGTTCTGCCGGTGTGCTGCTTGCTGCTTTGCCGGTGCTGTACACATCCTTTGGTTACCACTGCGCTGTTCCCACAGTGGTTCAGTATGTTAAGGGTGCGCCACACCGATTTCGCTATGCCCTGATTGGCGGTAGCGCCTTACCTTTCTCCATTTACGTAATCTGGATAGCGGTGGTGATTGGTGCAGTTTCAGCAACGGCAATCATCGCTATGTCTGACAGCCCTGAGAGTGTGACGCTGTTGATGGACGCTATTGGTAATCACGCGGATAAAGTCAATTTTGACTTCCTGATCGGCGCGTTTGCTGCCTTCGCTCTGGGGACTTCTTTTCTTGGGGTCGCTCTGGGGCTGTTTGATTACCTGTCCGATGTCTTTGGTCGGTCCCACGGCGTGCGGGGACGGATTGAAACTATTATCCTTACTCTCCTGATTCCTCTGCTGGCAGCTATTTTCATGCCGGGCAGCTTTGTCACTGCTCTTGGTTATGCCGCTGTGGCCCTGGTGGTTCTGGCGGTGTTTATTCCAGTGTCACTGGTTTGGCAAGTACGCAAACTGCATATGCCTGAACCCTACCAGGTGGCCGGAGGTTTGCCTGCTCTGGTCTTGGCCGTAGTGACTGGTGTGTTGGTGATTGCGGCACAGGCTGGCGTAGTTATCGGGCTACTGCCTTTTGTTGGTTAAGCAATTTGGCGCAAATACTCTGTTTTGCCGGTTGACAATGGCACAAGTGCCACGGATATGGATCTCATAGAGCAGATTATGAAAAGGTGGTTGGTCTACGTTATTCTCGCCAGTGATGACACGCTTTACACCGGTATTACCACGGATATCGTCCGGCGGTGGCGACAACATCGTGACGGTTCCGGTGGCGCCCGGTATTTTCGGGGGCGCAAACCCCGGCAGTTGGTTTATTTGGAGTGTGGTCATGATCGGGCAACAGCCAGTCGTCGTGAAGCAGCGATCAAAAAGCTGACTCGCCGACAAAAACAGGCTTTATTCCAGGCCCCTGAAAACTGTTGCCATCACTGGGTACAGCCGTTTTCCTCATCGTTTTGATCTGCGTCACTGGGACTTTGTTTTTCACCTGTCAGCGATTTGTGGCGTACTGCAAAATTTGAATTAGACTGAGGAATTAAGTTTTTGCTGGGTATGTTTGGGTCTTGGCTGGCGAGTCAAAGTACTTTCCCAGGTTATATCAAAGCTGTTTCAAAAACGGCGTCAAAAAATTTGAACGGTTATGTCATTGGGGGGCAAGTGGGTCAATGGAAGATTGGTGCGAGTGGTTTGGGGTATATACCCGTCGCCTTTCAAGTTGCTACTTTGTTGGCTGCATTCGCTCACCCCGGTCATGTAGTATTTCTACGTTCCCGGGGCTTCGCTCAATTGCCGCCGTGTAGTCACATGAAATCCATTAGGTATAGCAAATCACCGTTCAGAATTGGTTGTCTAGTCCTGTTTTTTCGGCCCAAATGTTGTGTCCTCCGTCCCAGGGTAAGCCTTTGAGTGCTTTGATTGTGAATGTGGCGGCATTCAAAGCTCTCTTGTTTTAATGAATGTTTTCTACATTATCTGTCAAGCAAAGCGATGTGGTGGGGATCAGATTCTTTTTTATCGACCTGTGCATTTGAGGGAATGCTTAAATGGCAGCCTGAGTAAAATATTATGTAAGAGGTGAGATGTTATGCTCATTGACTGTTATTGGTTGTCAGCCCCGTCAACTTCTGATTACATCATGAGGGTTTTCAGAGAGCCGGTCTATTATCGTTACCGACACAAACATTGATGTTACGTTTTCAATTGACGGTTAATCCCATTTTTAACTGATGGTTCTATTGGCAAGATTGGTTTAACAATGAATATTTTTGATGAAGCGCTCACAGCCCTGAAGTCCAAGGTTCAGGTTCGCAAGTTGTTCCATGACACTCATGCTGAAGATCTTCAGCGGGTGATCAGTCGCGTTACAGCGATCTACGAAGAAAAGGCAGCTGCTCAGGAGGAGGTAGAGAGGCAAAAAGCCCGCAAAAAAGAGGCTCTTGAGGCTGTTACCAAACAGATGAAAAAACTTGGACTCTCCGCTGCTGACGTGAAAGCCCTAATGGAGGATAAAGGAAACGACGGACGCAAGGGTAAGACTCGCCAGCGTTACCTGTTCAGATATGTAACAGAGAATGGTTCTTCGGTCGACTGGGAAGGCGCAACAACGGGGCGTGTTCCTGCGGACTTTACTGCCTACCTGGAGCGTACTGGCAAGGATCGCAAGTCCTGTATTGTGAAGAAACTCTAAAGACAATTCCGGGCCTTGGTGCCCGGGCATTATACTTGTGAGTTGCACGTTGCCAGGGGTTTGCGAGTGCGGGTAACAATGTAAGTAGCAACGGAATTAACGGTGGAGTCGTTGTTCAATCATCTCTTTCAACTTGTCCTCACTGGTAAAACCATCAATAACTTCGTCAGGGAAAACCAGTGCGGGCGTGCCATTGATGCCGAGGCGTTGAGCCAGTTTGATATTGTTGTCCAACTGCTGGTCAATGCTGGTATCCACAGCCTTTTTCAGCGCTTGCAGGTTGAGTCCTGCTTTTTTCACGCTGCTGGCAATGGAGTTATCGTCGTGTCGGCGGCCAGAGTGGGTTATGAATTGATTGTGCAGTGCAAGGTAGGCATCGTTATCGCCGCCGGCCAGAGCGCGTGCTGCCAGCGACAGAGCCGCAGCCTCTCTGGAACTTGGTCCAAGAATGGGCAAGTCTTTGTAAATAACTCTAAGGTTCGGGTAAGCCTCAACAAGGGTTGATAATACTGGACTCTGGCGTTTGCAGTAACCACAGTTCACATCACCAAAGTAGGCAATACTCAGTTCAGGTTTGGACGCACCAGCATAAGGGTCGCTGGGGTTGTGGAACAGTTCGGCATTACTGCTGGTCAGTATTGAGTTAAGAGCTTGGGTCTTGGCAATTTCTTCTCTTTTTCTCAGTTCATTGATCACGTCGATAAAGATTTCCGGCTGTTCCAGCAAGGTTTCGCGAACCAGTTGCTTGACCTGTTGTTGCTGTTGTTCGTCCAGTGTGGCCGCCTGACTGGAGCAAGACAGTATCAGTGCGATGAGCGCTATTGTTTTTTTCATGGGCAACGTCCGTTGTGGTTGGTGATTATCTTGACTATGCGTTTTTCATCATACCGGTTTGCCGGGAAAATGCAGCTGATGGGTAAAGGGCGTTGTTAGCCAGTATTGCATAAAAAATAACCAGTAGTGCCAGGTACTGGTAACTCGTGAGGTGCAGTGAGTTATGAAAATGAATTTTTATACGCACGCAAAATTAAGCAGTCAGGGCTTTTAAATCTGCCAACAGGTTGGTTTTAAATGGTTGGGTGGGTGAAAAAACAACCCGGTCTAATGCCGGGTCAGCCTGTTTTTCAGGGAGTTTTGCCAGATCATCAGTGACGAGTCTCGCTGGCGGGGAGTATATTCGGATGATCCAGCCAGTCTTCCTGATTGTCGTCGATGGTATCAATTGCTTCGGCTTCCTCAAGTTCCCCCTGAGTGGCCAGTACGGCCAGCTCCTTGGCAAACTTCTGCAGCAGGTTAATAACCTCTTCGCGCTGGTCATTGAGCGTTTTGTCAATTTCAATGGTGAACAGGGGGGATGCTTGCAAATTTCCCTCCTCTTCTTTACGAAAAAGCACCATGCGCAAACCAGCAGCCTCATCGTCGCTGATTTCGGCCAGTTTGAATGTGACCGATTGCGCATCACGTAAAATGGACAGCAGTTTCAGGGCCTCAGCAGCACTGAGGTCGCCAGCGTCCACGCGGGCTTCGACGTACTCTTTGGCAGAAAGTCCAGAGGCGATGTAGTTATCAACCAAATCCTGGATACTCTTGTACTTGTTTTGGCTCATAAACCCTCCTGACAACTGTTTCAGCTAATGCCTGACGGGCAAATTGTGTCAGACCTCAAGGTCAGGCTCACCAGAGTTAACTCTGACTCATGCCTCCAGTTTACCTGATCAGGGCTGAATGTATAGGTGTTAATACTGATGCGGCTGGCGTGGCGTGGTTGTGATTTCGAGTACTATACCTGCCACCTTTCAGAAGTTGCTACTTTGTTGGCTGCAGTTATGCCCTTTAGGGTATTCGCTCAGTTGCCGCCGCGTAGCAACGAAACCCGTTGGGTATGTGCGGGCTAAAGTAGTTTGCAGTTTGCTCTTTCCGTTTTGATTATCTCATCCTATTGTATGATGGTACCTGCAAACATTGAAATTCCCTGACCCAAATATGAACCTTTACCGACGCAACCTGAATCTTTTGCCAAGCCTCAAAGCGCTGCTTGATACGCAGAGCGTTTCTCTGGCCGCACGGCAAATGCATGTCACACAGTCCGCCATGAGCCGGACTCTGGCGCAGTTGCGTGAAGCCCTTAACGACCCAATTCTGGTGCGTCAGGGTAATCGGATATTCTTGTCAGAAAAGGCTTTGGCCCTGAAGAATGATGTCAACCGTGTGGTTGCCGAGGCTGCCACGCTGTTTGAGAATCAGCAGTTCGACCCGTGGAGCAGCGATAAGCATTTCACTATTGCCAGTAACTATATTGTGCTTGAGCAAGTGCTGCCGCAGATTCTCCGGCAGTTCTGGCAGCAGGCACCGAACATAGACTTTGACCTGTTGCCGTTCAGCCCGCAACTTGACAAACAGCTTGAGGCGGGTGAGGTGGATCTGGTGTTTGGGAGTGTGGGCGCGCCATCAGTAGGCTTCAGTCATGAGCCGCTGGTGGAAGACAGAATCTGTGCCTTGGTATCATCAGACCATCCGTTGGCCGAGTCGGATAACGTTATTACTGTGGCAGATCTGGAGTACTACTCTGTCATACGACACTCGTCATGGATGGGCAGGGCGCATTTCATCAGGGACTACCTCGAAGGTCTCAGTGAGCATATCCGGCTGGTGGCCAGGGTGCCCAGCCTTCATATTGGTCTACAGTTGCTCAGGAACACCCAGCATATCCTGATCACCACTGAGCAGGCTGCCAAAGCCAACGTCTATGTGGAAAATATGCTGATCAAGCCCCTGCCTGACGACCCCCCCACGGTGACTTACCACGCCGTATGGCCAGAGTACTGGGAGCATAATCGAGCACACCGGTGGTTTCGAGAGTTCATCATCAATCGCCTGCATCAGCACTTGAAGGAGGTGGCCCGCCGGGAGGCTGTCAACAAGGAACAGCCAACCTTTGTGACCGATTAGAGGCGGGAGCAATGCTCAAAATTCAGAAGGGATGGTTGGTAAAGATCCGGAAAATCGCTCTTCGCTGCCGACCGCGATCTCGGTGCGTACGGTCAACCCTTCAACCTCCAAGCGGATGCCACCACCCACACTGGCTTTCATACTTTTGTGCAGGGTTTTGAAGTCAAACTCATCCGCGACCCTGCCCAAATCAACAAACAAGGTCCACTGCCACCAGGGAATGTCATAAAAGGTGCTGATAACAGGCAGTTTTGCCAGCGGCTGCCAGTGGCGGCATGATTCTTACTCAAGACTGTACGACACGGCTGAGCGGCCATAGAAGCGATCTGAGCTGAATCCTCGCAGTTTGTTCCACCCCCCCCTCAAATTGATGCCAGCAAACGAGGGTGGTCTGCGAAAGACTCTCTGGCCATTAATGACTTCCGTCTGGTTCCAGGTGGGTGTATCGGCAACCCAGCCATTCAGTGCCAGCACTTGTTGTTTCATCAGGCGATTGCTGCCGAGGTTGAAGAGTTTGCTGTATTCAAACTCAACCGTTGACCAGGATGGGTGATCACTGTTACCCCAGTCCTTGGTGTAGGTAAACGAGGTATTGCTGCCCCGGGTGGCGTCGTAGGCGCTGAAATCCATCAGCAAGTGGTCAAGCCCTGGTACCATGACGCTATACAGCCCGAGAAAGCCGAGCCTTGAGTGATTGTCTGAACCAATGGCCATGCCGAACAGGGTCATCTGTGGTTGAATCAGACCTTTGACCACGCCAGCAGCGCCAGCCCCCAGTCCTCTGAGCTGAAGATGGTAGGGATGCCCACGATGTCCCGGTACAGGCCTTGGTTTTTATTGGTATTGTCAGCATTCGCTGATGCCCGGTTGCCCACTAAGGCTAACAGCCCCAGAGCCACCCATTTTCTAATTTTAAATATGCCGCCGATCATTCCTCGTCCTTAAGGTTAAGGACGCTATTATCAATTTTTTGTACAAGTTCTGAATACGGTAGGGTGAAAGTCTCATACTGAGCACAACTACAGACCCTGGAGCATAGAATTTATATCCCGTAGCCAAATTACCCGAACAAGAAAGGCGACCAAACGCAGCTATGATTTTCATGTGACAAAAGAATCATCTGCGAGAGGCCACCCTCCATGGAAGTATGTCAGCCACAGACCATTCCCGCTAGTAATTACTGCCCTGCAATCGAGATGCTGCAACATCGGTTATCTCTTCTTCGCCAGTCATGCCATGGGCTCCACTATGAACTGCATAACCTCATGGCTCTTGCAGAGCAGGAGATTCTCTCTGAAGACCTCCAAAAACTGGACGTCACTGAACCTTCTATTGAGGTCAAGGGCACCGTTTATCGCAGGGTGGCTCAAAATCATCAAACATACCAATCTGCTGCTGGCCCTGTCCGGGTAAAGCGAACCCTGTATCGATCCGGCTCAGGAAGCAAATGTATAGTCCCCCTGGAACTCCAGGCAGGGATTATTGAAGGGTTCTGGTTAC
>JAKROC010000086.1 GCA_024509075.1 Endozoicomonas sp. | reverse complement strand
CAAGCCACTTTCCCGCTTCTCAATAATGGACAGGATATGTTTGGGAGACAACAAAAAAAGGCCTGAGTTACAGGATGTAATGATGAGGATTCGCGAATTCTGGAGGAAAAATAACGAGGAAAAATAAGACACCCATAAATTTCCCGGCGGAGAAAATGGGTGCCTTCTTTTGTCTGGTATGGTCAGATTTGTGGTCTCAGATACGGACCATCAGGCAGTTTTGTCGGATCAAGATAAAGCACCTGATAGTTGGCCTGGCGGGTCAGGGGCAGGTAGTTCGGTGCGGCCCGGGTTATTGCCGCAGAGACGGCCATCACCAGTAAATCGGCCATGGGATTACCTGTAGAAGTGGTGTTGTCGGGGGTGTACTTCATGGTTTTACTGGCCGTCCACAGCTCCTCACCGGTTTTGCCACTGAGAATTCGGTAAGTGAAGCTCACGGTAACCGTTGTACTGACCACAATATACTGGGCATCCCACTCGTTGATGGTGACATAGAGAATGGCATCAGCATCAAACATGTCACCCAGCTGTGCCGGATCGGCAGAGTGTACCAGGTTGGCGTCGTACAAACCTTCACCCTCCAGCACTGTCTTTACTGTATGAACCGGAAATACGTAATACCCTTTTTCTGCCAGCGGGACTGAAATCGTCGACAGAAAGTAGTTGGGGGCGTCAACATCTACTGATTCATTGACCACGGGCAGAACCAGTATTGAGTGGGGGGCTGCCAGCTGAAAAGCACTGGGCTCGTTGTTAGGAGCCTGTGCAGCACAGCCTGTCAGTAGCGATAGCCCCATGGCAACCAACCATTTTTTCAGGTGCATGGTCATCTCACTCTTCCTTCTGGGTGTTTGCTTTGGGGGTCAGGTTATTGATCATGGCATCCATCAGGTGCTCACTTTCAGGCCATAGCTCTTTTTCTTTGCGGTAATAAACGACAGCCTCTTCTGTTTTTCCCTGTTGCAGTAACAGGGTGCCGTATTCTGCGTACATGCCAGGCGGTACACGAGCACCGCCGGTTTCGATCGCCTGTAACAGCTGTTCAGACAGTGCCGTTTGCTGGGCCGGGTCATGGTAATAGCTGTACAGGCCGGTTTCGTAATCACCCCAGTGGTATAACCCTTGGCTGGTCTGGCAGCCGGCCATCAGTAAAGTGGCCAGAAGCGTGGCTGAACAGGTGATATTTTTTATCATCATTGGTCACCACCGATCGTGAACGTTTTACTGACACCGTCAGCGGCATAGAACTTCTGGTTAAAAACCAATTTTCCTGCCCGCCTGATTTGCAGCGTATGAGTGCCTGGTTCAATACGCATACCTGACTTTCCTGCAACGTAGTCAGTAGCTGGCCCCATATTAATACCGTCCAGAATCACCTGATCACCAGGGCGTACGGCAGAAAACATAATAAAAGGCCGGTCATCCTGTGTCTGAACCATTGCCGTCGGTGTATTAACGCAACCACCCATGAGAAACAGAGACAATGCTACGGCGGATAATGAAGATCGCTTAACCATTATTGAATCCCTCTTATTCGACCACTTCCAGTGTTTGTGGGCTGTATCCGTCCAGCGTGCCGCTGATGATTTTCACCAGACTGCCTTCACTGCTCTCGCTGTCGCCAAAGGTAGAGACGACTTCTATTGTTGCAACTTCCTTACCTGGCAATGTGACCACAAAACCGGTTTGCGGCGATTTTATCTGTTTACCGGCTGTTTTCACCGTGAGCTGTTTGCCCGGGGTCAGTCCCTGACTGGTTCCGCCACTGATGAATACCTGATCATCGGTCATATCAAGAATGAAGGTCTTCCACGGACGCTCGAGCATTTTTCGAATCATTTCATCGATCACGTCACTGATGGCAGCAGCGATGGCTTTATCAGTCAGCGTGCCATCATAAGCGGCCCTGGAGCCGAAGCCAGCTATCGAACCACTTTCCAGTGTTGCCTCCCCGGCACCTGTCGCTGAAAAAAAGGCTTGGCCGGTATTAACGTCCACCAGGCGCAGTTCAACTTTGGCATGGGCTTTTTGCGTTTTGGTGTTACTTAGAAAACCGCTCTCGCCGGTGACATTACGACCGAACTCCGTCAGTGAGCCAACAATCAGCGTATCCACACCAACCAGCTCGCCACTGGCACCAAAAAGCTCACGTTCCTGCTCAATTCGAGCCAGGTCAGGGCGTTCGAACACCAGGAAGTTGCCGGAATTAACCAATCGGGCGGACAGCATATCACCGACCTGTTTGCCCAGTGGGTCCATATAATCGTCTCGCAGCAACGAGCGACCGTAGGTGGTTTCATTGCTCATCCGGCCGATGGCAATTTTTCGCTTCAGTTGTAATGGCTCATTGGCGTTAATTGCGGCCGCTTCTTTTTGGGCTTCCATCTGCCGTTGCTGGCTGACCGGTGCCTCTTTTATTTCTACATGGGGTGTTTGGGTGGCACAGCCAGCCAAGGTTAAGGCAAGCGTTAAAGTTGTTATTGTTCTCATGGTTCTTGTCGTTGCGGGAATGGGATGTAAGTCATATTACAAGACAATTTTCACTTCCTATACATTTTTTTGCCCGGCAAAAGAACCTGTGCCAGCGACCTGGAAAGATTGGCTATTAAATGCTCTGGCATTTACTAATACACGTCCATTGTCATTTTGTTGTGCACCGACAATACTAAACCCAATGGATTTCAGTGCGTCGAGTCATTGAACGTGAGAGGAATGATCAAAAATCCAAAGCTGGCCAAGCACATTGCGGATGCCAACTGGGGTGAGTTTGTCCGACAACTGAAGTACAAGTCCGATTGGGCCGGTCGTACTTTGGTTGAGATCGACCGGTTCTTCCCCAGTTTCAAACGGTGCTCCACATCCGGCTGTGGGTATGTCCTGAGTGCGGCACTCGTCACGACAGAGACATCAATGCAGCAAAGAATATCAAAGTCGCCGGGCAAGCGGTGTTAGCCTGCGGAGCGACCGGAACGGGGGCAAAATCGGCTGCATAGCTGGTATTGTCCGGGGAAGGCGTGTTGAAACAGGAAGCCTGTTGGGTGACTAACGGGAATCTCCCACCATAGCCGTCAGGCTTGGTGGTGGGCGTATGTCAATGTTGCAGCAGTTCCAGTAGCGTTAGTTGGCCGTGGGGGTCACGGTAGAGTTCGGCTTGCCAGCTATTGCCGCTGTTCATTTCAAAGGCCAGCATATAGCAGGTGCCGAGGACATTTTGCCTTTTGGCATCCGTGACTCTTGAGACAGAATCGTCCAGCAGATCTCTGGCTGCAAATTTGGCCATCGCCAGCACTTCGGGGTCAGGATTGATTTGTAACCATTGGCTGACGCTACTGCGTTGTGCAGGCTGATCGGGGATGTCTGGCCCATTGTGGCTAAAACAGGCAGACAGCGTAGATGAAACGATAATAACAGCGAATCTGGTCATCTCAATGCAGGTAGTTGGAACAATCATGCAAATCTCTGGATTGTAGATGAGTCAGACAGGTTTATCCGGGATTTTTTACTTTTTTTCCCGTTCTCATGCTCAGCTCATCAAGCAGGCGGCCGCAGTTCCCTTCGTTGACCTGATCTCTGGGAATTAGCTCAAGCCAGCCACTCTTACCGACAATGACGATAATGTTGTCCTCTACGGTGATCATTTGCACCTGTCGATAAGGGCGAAACGCCGGTGTTAACAATGAGGAGCTAATGGTTAAACCGCTTTCCTCCAGCGACAGTGTACGGGTTTCCAGCTCCAGGTCAGGTTGGTAGTGCAGGCCGAAGCGCTTGTGCAAAGCGTACTTGAGGCCCAGGTTGAGAATCCAGAAAGTAATGAACGCTGAGCCGAACAGCCCGGAAAGTAAAATCGTGCTCAGACTGTTGCGAAACACCAGTAAAGGCAAAAACAGGCAGGCCAGAGAGGCAGTCCAGATAACCAGCGGGTATCTCGGGCTGTACTTGATCATCAGCGGATTCATGCGATTCTGGGCTTGCCCGGTGATGTGATAAGTGATTTGCATATGGCCTGCCGTCCTGTTTGACTGGCAGTAACATACGCAAGGGTCTGGCCGATAGCAAACCTTTGATCATTTCTCTGGGATACTGCAATGAATGGAGTGGGCAACAATAACCCCCAAGTCAACAATTCAGGTTCGGCAAACAACAGTGATCCGGCTCACAAGGCACAAACGGGCAAATCGGGCATATCCACAACCCGTGCTACTCCTTCGCAATCAAAAGCCATTCCTTCTTCTCAGGATGCGGTGCCCGACACCAGCATTCAATCCCGCAAGATAACGACGGCAACCGGGGTAAAAGAAAACAACCGCTCCCTGAAGATCAACGAACAGTTTACCAATGCCCTTAATCAGCTTAAGAATAACCCCAAGGCTAAAAAACACCTGCAAAATCTAAACAAACAGCTGCACAGGCTGAAGAAGCTCAATACTCAGCTCCAGCAGGAGGTAACAGCGATCGATAGGCTACGGCGGGCACGGGCCGATGACTCCGGTCTGTGCAAACAAGTCATGAAAAGTGAGGAGCAGCACAGGGCAGATATTGATAAAATTCGCAAAAATTGCCAGGAGCAGCAAAACAAGTTCAATGGCTTCGTTAGGGATGATGAGCTGAAAATCAACATTGCCGAGCTTGAAGTGGCAATGGCTCCTGGCAAACATTTCAAAGAGGAGCTGGCTCGGGCTCAAGAGAGTTATGAAAAATACCAGCAAATCACCGAGGCCCTGCTGCCGGAGCTGAAAAGCTGACTGTCACAGAGCCTCAGCCTTACGGTATCGGCCCTGGTAATCGAACAGTTTGTCGATGATTTTCCAGTAACGCTTCTCTTTTTGGGCAATGACAAAATCAGGTTTGCGAAACTTTTTCCGGCTGCAAATAACATTGTCCACCGACACTGCCCGAAACGGCTCACCACGGTTGATGAGGGCGTGTTTGCCAAAGCGGTGATAAAAAGCCCCTTGCTGGGCCGGACTGTCCAGCCCGAAATACTCATGAACCTGCGCACCATCTTCATCGTGATAGGTGATTTTGACCCGCTGGCGTCCGTGGGAAGTGGTGTCTGAGTCCATCTCCATGCCGGAGCAGCGAATGACCAGGCAATTTTTCAGGTTAAGGGCTTCACGCAGTTTATTATCCGGATCAACCAGTGCGCGCTGGCAGCTGTGGCACTTTCTGGCGGCAATATCATTCTCAGCACCGCACTGATCGCACTCTTTGAAGCGATAACGAAAATTACACTGTTCGCGATGGCCATCGGCTGACAGCTCAAACCCCTGGCAGCGCCGCCCATAGTGCTCAATCAGATCACCGTCATCATCGACGATGCCCCAGAAATTGTTGTCGTGGCCACAGGCCGGGCAGGGGACTGTCACCGGCACTGCCCTGGAATCGGGCTTGGGGGTACCCACCTCCGGGCTGTAAAGGCTAAAACGATTGCCGGCGTAGTCAATGATCAAGCAGTCCTCTTTACCCGGTGCCAGGCGCAGGCCCCGCCCGGCAATTTGTTGATAAAGACTTACTGACTCCGTGGGGCGCAAAATTGCAATGAGATCGACGTGAGGGGCATCAAAACCGGTAGTCAACACCGAGACATTCACCAGGAATTTGAACTGTTGTCGCTTGAAGGCTGCAATCAGTTGGTCCCGCTCTTTTACAGGCGTCTCGCCAATAATCAGGGCACTTTGTTCAGGGGGCAGGTAGCCCATTATCTCCCGGGCATGATCAACCGTGGCAGCAAATACCATCACCCCTTTGCGCCCCGTGGCTGCTTGTTGCACATGCTTGATAATCTGTTGTGTTGCCCGGGCTTTGCCTTGCAATAACTGATTCAATGCCTGATCACCAAAGCGCCCGAAGCTGTCTCTGACCAGTTGGCTGAAGTCATAGAATACCAAGGGAGCATCGATGACTTCTGGCGTGGTCAGATAACCGTTATCCACCATATAAGACAGTGGCAATTCAAACAGACACTCACGGAAGAAACGTGGTTCTTCGGTTCTGATTACGCCTTTGTTGCCCGAGGTTTGCCGATACTGGTACAGCCAGCCCATGCCCAAACGGTAGGGAGTGGCGGTTAGCCCGAGTACTTTGAGGTTTGGGTTTAGTTGCTGAAAGTGAGTAATCACTTTTTGGTAGCTGGAGTCTTTCTCCATCGATACCCGGTGGCACTCATCGATGATCAGCAGGGTAAAGGTTTTTTGTTCGGGAGCATGACAAAACCGTTTCAGATTACGCACAACGCTCTGCACACTGCCAAATATCACCTGTTCGCTGTCTTCTTTCAGGCCAAGGCCAGCGCTGAAGATGGAGGCCTTCAGGCCATAGCCTTGATACTTGGCGTGGTTTTGTTCCACTAACTCCTTCACATGGGCCAGCACCAGCACGCGTCCCCGGGCAATGCGGGCCAGTTCAGAGATCACCAGACTTTTACCGGCTCCGGTGGGCAGCACCAGCAGGGCAGGATCATCGGATTGGCGAAAATGCCGGATCACTCTGTGAACGGCATCCTTTTGATAAGGTCGGAGATGATAGGTCATGGCCTGTGGGGACAAATGCAAATTGTTGCTGATGGATATCACAAAACTGATCGGAACTAAATAAAGTGATGGTTGTCCCAAAAGCGGGATTTAAGCGGTTTGATCACTATCAGACGCACACCACCGGGGTGTTGATCATGCTTAACGGAGCAACAGGCAGAGAGGATCCTCTCTATACCGTTGTTAATATTGCCCAGGAAACGCTCGAGAACCCACAAGCCGGCAGCGGTCGTTTTTATCCCGTAGCGGTTGGGCGGCGGATGATCTCATCGGCTGCGGGCATGATTTACGATCGGCTCTCTCTGGCCGGGCGCAGGGTCGCCCGGACGGAACCTTTTGCGACCATGTTAATGCGCCGTTATGTTCGGGATCAGGATATTGTCAATGCTCAGTGGATGATCGATAACGGCATGTTGCTCCAGTCATGGCACGGGCAACTGGCTCGTCAGGCCGCTGTCAATGGTGATTGTGCCATGCTGGCGTTGTTGATCCGGAACAGACCTTGTTGTGAATTCATGGAGGCGTTGTACGAAGTTAGCCCGGATGTCCTGAGGCAGCTGATTGAAAATGAGCCGCTTGGACTTGGTGGGGAGCATTACCCGCTGCTGGTGCGGGCAGCATCTGTGGGGCAGATTGACATGGTGCGCTGCCTGGTGGCTGGTGGTGCACCGGCGTTTTGTCAGGGTGAGGGGGTTACCTGCACCTCGGCACTGTTGTCTGCGGCGAAAAACGGCCATCACCGGGTTGTTGAGTACCTGGCTGAAGCCGGTGCACTGAAGTCGCTGCTGACTCACGAGTTCGTCCAGAGCAGTCCTGCAACAGTGCGCTTTTTGCAGGAGTTTTTCCACCTGAAGTTAAACAAGGACTTTTCCTTCTGGCCGCGGCTGTGAGTGGGGATACCGTTCTGTTGGAGCTGCTTGTTGCCAAAGAGGTTCCGATCAGTTGCACTAGCGATAATTCTTCCGTCTCTGATTTTCTTAACACTCTGAGACTTACGCATTGATGAGTGGTGCAGAGATAGGCACATCTGGCTGTGGTGCTTCAGGATTCATCGGGAATTGCTGGCAAGAAATAGCTGGCAAGTCAGGACGCTGAGGCTATTATTTCTTGCTTGCTTTGTCAGCCTCAGGATACAGCATCACGCTATTTTGAGACTAATCCAGAATAATACTTTTGAAACCATTGTATCGTTTAGGCTTTTTGAGGGGGCGGTACTAATCTCGCCTGATTCGTAAGACAACTTTTGTATGGTGTAGTTAAAATGGATGCAGCAAGCGCCGGGGGTAATTGTCGTGATTGCCAGTACTCTTCTTTGTCTGCTGATACTAAAGCTAACAAGAATCCTTCTGATTTTCTGCCCTTTCCTGAAGGGACGTTTAAAAATATAGCTGAGGTTAAGAAGTCTCAGCCCGAGGGGTTTCTTGCAATCAAAAAACAATATCTATGTGATATAGACAGGCTGAAGTCTCTGTCGAATCGCTTGGTAGGTAAAGTTTTAGATGAGAATATTGATGAGTTTTATTCAAAAATCAATGGTGAGCTTTCATTTCTTGATAGTGAACCTGCCAGCCTACTCTCATTCCGTGAGACACGCTATCACCTTCATTTTTTAGTCTCCTATATTGAGTCATTTTTGAGTCAGGAGTTTGCTGCACTTCCAGCAAGTAGAGATTATCTTTGTGCAATGCTGGATGAATGTCTGTCGGGTATAAACTACTGCGTTCAGGGTAGTAGTAGCCGTTTGCGGAGTGCTTTCATTCGACTGAAAGGTACCGAGGATATAAAGTGCAGAATTAAGCAGATAAGTCATGATGCATTGGATTATGCTATAAAATTGTTTTTGGCAAAAGAACGAATTAGTGGTTTCATTAGCTATAGATTGGGTAATGAGGTTCACTGGTATAATGCGCTTTACAATCTCGTTTGTGATCACTTTGGCCTGGAACCAATTGTTGATTCAGCAGCAACGCTGGGAAGTGATTTGCGTATTATTGGTCGATTTGAGCGTGCTCTTGTTGTTTATATGGTAGATCGAGAGGTTGTTAATAGCCTGGTTGATGAGTTGTATCAGAAATTAATATCTGTTCTGGAAAAAAATAACAAGCGGGATTGGTTGACTCATCGTATTTCAGGTTCAGAGTTATCTTTTGAAATAATCAGTGAGATTGAAGATGAGTTTTTTTTTCCTATTAATATGCATCTTAATTCTCATGAAGAAAATAAGCTCAACCTGTCGGTAATGGTTGAGAGTGACGATGCTGGTTATTTTTATTTTCCCAGTAGTTATGAGCGATTACAGGTATGGTTGATCAATGCTCTTTTCTTGCCATCCGTAACCGTTGTTACCAATATTAGTGGCGGTATAATACCGCACCGTCTGATTGGTTCGATTGATCACCTCTACTTTTGGGTCTTTGAATCTGCAAATGATCTGAAGGAGGGGGCGTCCTGCCATTTTGATTGGGGTAATCATCAAACCCTTTCTCTGGCTCATCTGGAAAATGTACGTTTTAGTGCTTACAAAAAAGAGCTTTGCTTCAACCTTCTTGCCCATTCTATCCAGTACAGTAATAAATTAAGTGATTTTTTTAGTTTTTTTCTGAATAATTCAGCGCTAGCTCACTGGAAGGAAGTTAATAAAATAAACCCAAAGCTGCTAGATATACTGAAGGAAAAATTAACCAATATTATGCGTGGTGATGGGATTATTCATGAATTTGATGATGTTTTAAATAAATATCCTGCTGCATCCATTGAGGATGAAGGCTGGTATTTTATTGATATGTTGTTTCGTTTGGCATTAGATATACGACAATACAATATTGCTGGTCGTTTGTTTAGATTAGAAACTTGTAAATGTCTTTCTACTTACACAGAATTCCATTGTCATGGATTGGTGTGTGCTTTAATTGAGAGTAATGATTATTCTGATTTTAAATTGTTAGTTAATCACGCAAGAAATTTTAATGTTAACTCAACGGATGAGAATGGTGATACCGCCTTGATGCTGGCAGCAAGGCAAGGGAAAATTAAATTCCTTGAGCGACTTTTAGTAAGAACTGGCATTAATGTGAATCAGGAGAACAGTCAAGGTTACAATGCATTAATGGAAGCTGCAGAAAATAATCATCTGGAATGTTTGTGTGCACTTCTGGATCTTCCCTCTATTCATGTAAATAGTCGTAATCGATCTGGTTCTACTGCATTATTAATTGCTGCAAGTATGGGCAACCTAAACTGCCTGGCCATGCTGCTGACTCACAGAAAAATTAAAATTGATCAACGGAACTCTTCTGGTTGGACGGCCTTAACTCTGGCGATAGCAAAAGGACGCAATGGTTGTCTGAAGGCACTTTTGGCACACAAAAGAGTCAAACTGGATAAGTATCTGGACGCCCGCATCCCAACGATGCCTGGCGGCGGTACGACGCACCTGATGATAGCTGCAAAATACGGGCAGGCGGACTGTCTTCAACTACTGCTTGATTATGATGCACGGCACATTAATTTACAGAATCGAAAAGGCAATACGGCGTTGATGGTGGCGGCCCCAGGGGGGGATGAACGTTGCGCCACTGCGCTGCTCGAACATCCGGATATCGACATTGAAAAGGTTGATTTTTCAGGAAAAACACTCATCGAACTTGTTGCAAGGGATAATTTACAGCAGCGCCCCTGGCAATACTATCGGCAGTGCCTTGAAGCAGCAAACAATGGTAATTCCGTGCTTTTGAAGGAGTCGCTCGGTTTTGCCCGATCGTTGATTCATGCCCGCGATGAACAGGGCAAAACACCCCTGATGCTGGCTGCCCGAAATGATCACCTGGATTGTCTTCATTTGTTGCTGGAAATACCGGGCATCAATCCAGATCTTCAGGATAAAGAAGGATTTACAGCTTTAATGCTGGCAGCAAACTATAACTGTCAAGACTGTCTTGAGATGATGATGGCATATGGCAAAATCAGGATCAGGAACGGAACTGGTCAGAGTGCGTTAATGTTGGCTGCCGGCAACAATAGTACGCAGTGCCTGGCGTTGCTTTTGACTGATAAGAATGTTGGCATCAATGATCGTGATAATGATGGTTTGACCGCATTAATGTACGCGGCAAGTTTTGGCCATACAGACTGCCTGAAAGCCCTGCTGATTCACCGTGAAATTAAAGTTAACCAAAGAAATAGTAATGGTTGTACTGCACTGATGCTGGCAGCAGAAAATGGCTTTACGCATTGTCTGAGTGCACTTTTGGCACACAAAAGCATTAACACGGGTCTGTTGGATCATGGTGGCCGGTCATCTTTAATGGTTGCTGCAAAAAATAGTCATGCAACTTGTCTCCAGTTACTGCTTGAGCATAATTCGAAGCTCATTAATTTGCAGAGTAAAAACGGAATGACGGCACTGATGGAGGCTGCTCTTGGAGAAAGTGAACGTTGTGCCACCAGGCTGCTTGAACACCCGGACATTAATATCAAAAAAGTTAATTCACAAAGAAAAACAGCATTTGACCTTGTGAGTGGCGTTATGTTGAGACGCCATCCCTGGCAATCATTTCAACAGTGTTTTGAAGCAGCAGATGTTGGCAACTACGAGCTGTTGGCTGAGCAGATCACTTTTTGCAGAGCATTGATTCATGCCCGCGATAAAAGAGGCCAGACGCCACTGATGCTTGCTGCAAAAAGTGGGCATTCAGATTGTCTTGAATTTCTCTTGCAACAAAAGGGCATCAACCCAGATGTACGCAGCAATAAGGGTTACACTGCGTTGATATTGTCTGCAGGACTTGGGCGCACGCAGTGTCTGGGAAGGCTACTGGCATCCGGTAATATTGATGTCAATGCTCAGAGTGAAGAAGGATGGACAGCACTGATACTTGCGGCACACAATCGGCAGGTCGCCTGCATCAAGTTGTTACTTGCACATCGCAAAGTCAAAGTGAATCTGATTACCAGCATTGGTTCCACTGCACTCATGATTGCCGCAGAAAAAGGCCATACGGATTGCCTTGAGGCACTTCTGACGAAAAAGATGATAAAACCTGGTCTGACTAATCGGGATAAATTGACAGCGTTAATGCTGTCTGCAAGACATGGACATGAGGGCTGTGTTCGAGCGTTGCTTGAGCATGACGGGCGTCATATCAATATTCAGGGCAACTGCGGAAACACAGCATTGATGTTGGCCACTGTTGGAGGTCATGAAAACTGTGTTTCACTGCTTCTCCAGCAGCCTAATATTAAAATCGGGTTAAAAAACGTTGATGGTATGACTGCTCTGGATATGGCGATCAGGCAAAATCATGGGGGCTGTCAAGGGTTACTGGTTGCCCGTGGGGGGCGGGAATTAAAAGCGTGACGAAGCAGGGCGGTTCCCGGAGCGATCCAGGAACCCGCCCTTGTGCCCTCGGGTGTGATAGGGCGGGAGGTGTCGCCTTTTGTGCACAGTGAACTTCTCAAAGCACCATTGCTGCGATCCAGCCGAACAGAATCATGGGCAGGTTATAGTGCAAAAATGTGGGGATCACCGTGTCACGAATGTGATCATGCTGCCCGTCCACGTTCAATCCAGCTGTCGGGCCAATGGTCGAATCCGATGCTGGTGAGCCAGCATCGCCCAGAGCGCCAGAGGCACCGACAATGGCCGCAGTGGCCAGGGGCGAAAAGCCGAGGGCTAATGCCAAAGGCACATAGAGCGTGGCAATAATGGGAATGGTGGAGAACGATGAGCCGATGCCCATGGTGATCAGCAGGCCAACGACCAGCATCAGCAGGGCGGCCACTGCCTTGCTGCCGTAAACCAGTGATTCAACGGCAGCGACCAGGACAGGAATATCCCCCGTTGCCCTGAGCACTTCTGCAAAGCCAGAAGCGCTGATCATGATAAAACCGCACAATGCCATCATGCGTACGCCCCGGGCAAAGATGTCATCAGCTTCGCGCCAGTTTACAATGCCGCCGAGTATCATCATGACAAAACCGCTAGCTGCTCCCATAGCCATGGAGTGGGTAAATAGCTGCACGCCAAGCGCCAGAGCAATGGCGATCAGAGTGATCAATACCGTTTTTGGGGCTATGACCAGAGAGTCTTCAGCAGTGGTGGTCAGGGCTGTCTGGTCAACGTGGTAGTGCCGAGGTTGGCGGTAACTGATGAAAACAGCCAGTAACAGGCCGACAAACATGCCCGTCACCGGCAGAGCCATAGCCAGGGGCATCTGGCTCGGATCGATGTTCAGACCATTGTCGTTAAGGTTGCCAGCAAGAATCTGAGTCAGGTAGATATTACCAAAACCCACCGGCACCAGCAGATAGGTGGCAATCAGGCCAAACGACAGCGTGCAGGCCACTGCCCGCCGATCCAGTTGCAATGAGCTGAATACGCCCAGAAGCGGCGGAATCAGAATCGGAATAAAAGCGATGTGTACTGGTACCAAATTCTGTGAGGCGATGGCCATGAGCAAAATACTGCCCAGGATGGAGAGGCGGATGACGGTGCTTTTATCGGTTCTGGCCACCTGCTGAATAATCCGTTGCGCTAGCCATTGGGGAATTTTCGAGGCTGATATGGCCATAGCGAAGGCGCCGAGCATACCGTAGCTGATGGCAATGCCAGCCCCACCGCCAAGCCCTTCGGTGAAAGCTGCCAAGGCTGCATCAAACCCCAGTCCACCGGCAAGCCCTCCTCCCATGGCACCAAGAAATAGTGCCAGCACCACATTTACACGCAATATGCTCAAGGTCAGCATGATGGCTACAGCCAAAATGACAGGGTTCATAGTAATCCAGTTTTTGTGCAGGTTTGCGATATCTCAATCGGCACAGGTGGTCCGATAAATGAGGGTTAGCAAAGCCTGAGATCAACTTTTACCTGCAAAGCAGCGTTCTGGTCAGGGAGTGGCAATCCATTCAGGTGAAGAAATGCCGCGAATTTAACGCCAGGAAATTGCATGGCATAACAAAGCCTTAATGCAAAATCGCATCCCCTTGAGGCTAGAATTTCAGGCAGTTAAAGTAAATATACCCGTCGCCTTTCAAATTGCTGCTTTGTTGGCTGCACTTGTGCCCTTTAGGGTATTCGCTCGGCAACTGCTCCATGC
>JAKROC010000085.1 GCA_024509075.1 Endozoicomonas sp. | reverse complement strand
CCAACCCCAAGCACTTCCAGCGTATTGCTTGCTGAGTGTTTGACAGACTCCATCTCAGGCAATCCTCTTACGCTGCTGCCACAGCAGTGACAGGAAGAGCGGGGCACCCATCAGGGCAGTGACGATACCGATAGGCAGCTCTGCCGGGGCAACAATCGTGCGAGAGACCATATCAGCCGCCAGCAACAGCATGCCGCCGAGTATGACCGACGCTGGCAGCAAAATGCGATGGTCAGGGCCGACAGCCAGGCGGATCAGGTGCGGAACCACCAGCCCGACAAACCCGATAATGCCACTGACCGACACAGAAACCCCCACCGCCAGGGCGGTCAGGAAGATCAGTTGCAGTTTTACTTTCTGCACGTCGATGCCCAGGTGACGCGCTTCGGACTCACCAAGCAACAACGCATTGAGCACCAGACCATAACGGCCAAGAAACAGCACCACCGGCACCAGCAAGGATGCACAGATCAGCACCAGCTCCCACGTAGCGCCACCAAGACTGCCCATCTGCCAGAAGGTCAGGTTACGCAGCATGGTGTCATCGGCAACGTAATTCAACATCCCCATACCAGCCCCCGCCAGGGCATTGATGGCAACACCGGCCAACAACATGGTGGCAACCGACGTGCCATTGCTGCCGGTGCCCATTTTATACACCAGCCAGGTGGTGATTACGCCGCCGGCAAAGGCCAGAATGGACACACTGTAGCTTTGCAACAGCGAGGGCATCCCGGCAAACAGCACACCACCAAGCACAATGGCAATACCGGCCCCGAGCGCCGAACCGCTGGCCACACCAATGATACTTGGGTCCGCCAACGGGTTGCGAAACAACCCTTGCATTGAGGCTCCGGCCACAGCCAGAGCGCTGCCGACAATCAGGCCGAGCAAGGTGCGTGGCAGACGGATGGATTCGATGATCAATACCGACTGCTCGTTAATGGCACCACTGCCAAAGCCCAACCGGTCAAACAAAATGGCAATGATTTCGCTGGCGGGAATGGCAACCGCACCGACGCCGATGGAGATAATCATCACCACCGGCAGCAGGCACGCCAGAACAATAAGTAGCGTTACCCCCTGCTGATTACGACTCATTGGAGCTTGCTTTGTCTTCTTCTGAATAGAACGTTTTTGCCAGGGAGAGGGCAACCTCGCCGGTTCTCGGGCCAAGACCACCCAGCAGCATATTGCCATCAATAGCCACCACACGGCCATGGCGACCGGCTGGCGTCTGCTTAAGCGCAGGCATACGCTCCAGTAGTCTTTCCGGAGTCATGCCAGGGTTACTGGTGGAGCCCGGGAAGACAATCACCTCCGGTGCCAGCAGAAGCAGGGCCTCATTAGAGAGCGCTTTGTACCCATGAAACTGCTCTGCTGCCGGGTTATAGCCACCAGCCAAAGCGATCACAGCATTGGCTGCCGTACCCTCACCGGCAATGCTCGGCGCACGGCCGCCCATGGCCAGCACAAACAGTACCGGCACCTTTTTCTGGTGCTTTTGTTCATAAGAGGCCGCCATCGCCCTGGCTGCGCCCAGTGAATCTTCAATGGTGGCCCAAAGTGCTTCACCTTCGGCCTCACGGTCAAGAATATCCGCCAGTGACTTGATCTGCTTCTCAATGCTCTGGGCGCTGAAATCTATGCTCAGTGCTTCCACTTCAACACCTGCACTTTCCAGCTGCGCCAGAGTTGCCGGAGGGCCCATATCCTGAGTACCAATCAGCAGAGTTGGTTGCAACGCCAGAATGCCTTCGGCCGAGAGTTGCCGGTGGTAACCCAGGTGCGGCAGCTTGTTCACGGCCTCTGGCCAGGTGCTGGTCTGGTCAACCGCAACCACCCGGTCTCCGGCTCCCAGGGCGTAGATGATTTCCGTTACCCCGTTACCTGCTGAAACAATACGCTTAGTATCGTATTCTTCTTCAGCCAGCGCGCCATTGGCTAACAGCGCACCGGCCAGAACTGAAGTCATCAGACGCACCACTGGTTTGGTCATATCCTTCATGGATTTTTCGCTCCCGTTTCCTGTTCCATCAAAACCTGTGCTGCGTCAATCTTGTGCTGGCTGAAAAACATCATCAGTTTGACCAAACTGCCTAACGGGGCTTCTTTATCACCGGCAATCAGTACAGTGGTACCTGGCTCCTGATTGACTTTTTCCAGCAACGCCGTGGCAAATGGTTCCCACTGGGGGTACTTCTGCTCTTCGATGGCCCAGGGCTCACCCTCGGCCAGAATGCTAACCGTCAGAGTTTTCGGCGCCGTAGTCAGCGCAGCTTCCTGAGCTGTGGCCTGGGGCAGTTCCACGGGCAAGCTGAGAGTTTGCACATTGGCGGTAAACAGCAAAAACACCATAACGATGAACACCACGTCCAACAGTGGTGTCAGGTCCGCCATGGACAACGAAGCGCTGGTTTCGTCAATATCGCTGATCCGGATCATGCTGCGGCCGCTCCAGACCCCATGGTCTTCTTACACGCCGTGTTACCACGTTCCCGGTTGATGTTTTGCAGCACTGACACGGAGGCAACGATTGAGAAGCCATTGTCGTCCATGGTCACTCCTTCCAGCAGCAAATTGGTGTGGTTCAGGGCAAATTCCAGCTTGGCCAGATAGTGGTTGGCCCAGACACCAAAGCCGTGGGCACCGGCCAGGGCAGGAATGGCGATGGCCAGACCGAAAGCGGTAGTAAACATCGCCTGCCACAAGCCAGCGGCAAGCACATCCGGCGTCACCGGACCGGCAGCGGCGGCAATATCACGAAACATGTCGATCATACCCAGCACCGTCCCGAGCAACCCGAGCATAGGCGACAAAACACCAATAAGCATCAGCGGCTTGAGCCAGGCGTTGAGGCTGTGCTTTTGTTTCAGCAACCACAGACCGGCCACCTCTTCGCGTACCACCTTGGTGCAGCTATTGTGACTGAGCAGCAGAGCAATCCCCTGGCGAATCCCTTTGCCCTTGCACAAGTTCTGGCAGAGATGATCTTTGCTTTGCGAACTTTTGTCGCAACCACAGCAATTGCGCACCTCATTAAATAACTCTTTCAACCCTTTGCGGCTCAGAGAAGGCAGCATGGCATACGTCACCAGACGCTCAATGATCATGGCCAGGCCAAGGCATGAGGTGATTAGTAGTGGCCAGGCCATAACGCCCAGTGATGCAAGACTTTCGGTTAGTGATGATGACAACACGGCATTACCTGCTCTTTAAAAGAAAATTAACTGATCTCGAAGACCACGGGAATATGCACCCGGGACCTGACAAACTGTTGGTTACGCTGTTCAGGCTGGAACGACCAGCGTTTTACCGCATCCACGGCGGCTTCATCCAAAATGGGGTAGCCCGATGATTCCAGTACATCAACCGTAACCGGGTTGCCCTGCTCATCGACAATCACGTCCAGCATCACCACGCCCTGCTGATTCCGGCGTTGGGCCATACGCGGATAACGGGGTTCAACCCAGTTGCGAATGGCTGGCTCAGCCACCATCACCGGCTCATTGCTCAGCCCTGGTGACTGGCTTTTTTCAGTAACCGATCGCTCCATGGCCGGTTTTTTCGGCTCAATGGGCTTGGGCTTTTTTGCCACCTTTTTGGGCTTTTCCTTGACTGGCTTGGGCTTTTGCGGTTTTGGTTCCTTGGCCAGCACCGGCTTGGCTTTTTCAGGTGGTTTTTCCACCACCTCTGGTTTTTGGGGTTCAGGCACGGCTTCCACCACCGGCTCTTCAACCGTCGGCTCAGGCTGGCTGACTGTGGAAAAACTCAGGGCAACTGGCGCCTGAACGGAGCCCCTATGAATGGTTCTGGGTCTGGCTTCCTGATGATTGAGTGCCATCACTACGGCCACATGGGCGGCAATGGAAATCAGTAGTGCGCACAGTACTTTTTTAGACATGACCAAGAATGGTTATATGTGGTTTTAATAACAAGCGCGTAGGTTACTCTAAGGGAAAATGGTGTTCAACAAACTAAATGATAATAATTCGCATTGACCATGCATATTAGTCATATCCGCCTGACACTTGATCTGGAATACTGTTTGAGTCGTAAACCCGAAGGCGTTTGCAGCAGGCTTCCCGGAGGAAAATAAAAAAAATGGTTCTGAAAAGAGAAGATATCACCCTGCCGGTCACCTTGTTCTACGACGGTGACTGTCCTTTGTGCGTTCGTGAAGTCGATCATTTGTCCCGTAAAAACCGTAAGGGTCTGCTCCGGCTGGTCAACATCAGGGACAAGGGCTTTGCACAAAACTACCCGGAGTTTGATCTGGCAGAGCTAGACCGATTGCTCCACGCTCGTCTGGCTGACGGTCGCGTCGTCAAAGGGGTTGATGCCACTCTGGCCGCCTGGGAGGCGGTGGGCATGGGCTGCCTGATTGCTCCACTGCGCTGGCCCGGTGTTGCCTGCATTGCCGATTGGGGCTACGAACTGTTTGCCAGGAACCGCCACGACCTGTCTCGCCGCCTCGGACCGCTTTTGGGTAAAAACGCCTGCAAAAACGAGTAATTTACTATGCACTGGGGTTCTGCACTTTCCCCTCACCCCGGTGAACCCTCCACAATCAATTTGATGTCTTTATTGACCAGCATCAACAAGCGTCCAAGAATTCCATCGACATAATGATAATGATTTGTATTTGCAAATCGATTGCAATACCCTCCTGCCTGACAAGAAATCCAAGGTATAATGGGCGATCGCTGTCGCTGTACTGCTATTTGAAGCACGCTGATCACGCGACAAGGCTCACAGGAGTAAAACGTGCGAACTACCCCATCCATTCTCGGCAAAAGCGCCCTGGCTTTAGCCATTGCGACCATTGTTACCCCAGCCATTGCCGAGCAGAGCAGCAAACCCACCTTGCTGAATCAGGTGACCGTCACCGCCACACGTACCGCTCACGAACTACAAGACGTTGCCAGCAGCGTCTCGATCATTAACGAAGAAGAAATTGAGCAGAATCTGGTGACAGACATAGCCGACCTGGTGCGCTATGAACCCGGTGTCAACGTCACCAACGACAGCCGCACCGGTTCTGGCAGTTTCAATATTCGGGGCATGGACGGAAACCGGGTAAGGATCACCGTGGACGGTGTTGACCAGCCAAAAGCCTTTGACTCCACCAAAATGTTTCTGCGCTCCCAACGCAATTACGTCGATGTGGACACCCTGAAAGCGGTGGAAATTGTTAAAGGCCCGGCCTCAACCGTACACGGCAGCGATGCCGTGGGTGGTGTTGTGGCTTTTATGACTAAAGACCCGGCAGACTACCTGAAAGCACCGGGCGACAGCACCTTCGCCTCGATCAAAGCTGGTTATGCCAGCGTTGATGAGGGCTTCAGCGAAACCCTATCTCTGGCCAATCGCACCGGCGATCTGGAAAGCATGCTGATCTACACCCGCCGTGACGGTCACGAGCGCAAGACCCACGGCGGAGCAGATATCGATGGCGATGCCCGGGGTCAGGCCAACCCACAAAAAGCCAGCTCCAACAACCTGCTCGGTAAAATGCAATACCAGCTTACCGATAATCAGCGCATCGGCTTGACCGCAGAGTGGTTTGATGCCGACACCGACACCAATATACGCTCACTGCTGGGTTCACAAACCACCGGCAACGACTCGGCCTACAGTCGTTTTGACGCTAACGACACCACCAGACGTACCCGGATTGGCCTCAAGCATGAGTGGGATACCAATTTTGCTGCCTTTGATAGCTTGCAATGGTCGTTAAACTGGCAAGACTCTGAAACCAATCAAGTGACGTCTGACGCCATGATGGTGGATATTGACTCCAGTTTTGCGAGGCAAAATCTGCAAAATCAGGAACGATTAAAAGACTACATCTATGCAGAAACCAGCTGGCAGTTTGATCTTAACCTGAACAAGGGCGTGGATTTCGACAATCATTCTCACCTGCTCAGCTACGGGCTGTCCTACGAGCGAAGAGAGCAGGAAAACCTTAACACAACCCACTATCTGGCTAACCCTGACAGCGAACCAAACCCAGACATAACCCGGTATGCCCCGTTGACGACGGTGAATCACGTTGGATTTTACCTGCAGGACGAAATCAGTTTTCTGGATGATCGATTGCTGATTGGCCCCGGTGTTCGTTACGACCACTACGCACCGGATACCCGCAGCGATGCTTTTTACACCGGGCAAATCAATGACCAATCCTACGGCAAGTGGTCATTTAAACTCGGTGCCGTCTACGAGTTCACTGACACCGTTTCCGGCTTTGCCCAGTTTTCCCAGGGGTTCAGCACACCCGACCTGTTTGCCATGTATTTTGAGGAGAACCGCCCCAACGGTGCTCCCGTGCACATCATGCCCAACCCGAACCTAACACCGGAAACCAGCAACAGTTTTGAGGTTGGCCTGCGTACCAACAACCGCTTGGGTAGCGCGGAAATCACCACTTTTTACAATACCTATGACGACTTCATCGAGCGCCAGCTCAAAGGCATCCGCTGGGAAGGTTTTGTTCCTGTCATGCAGTTCCAGTACGAAAACCTCTCCGTGGCCACCATCAAAGGTGTTGAGGTCAAAAGCCAGCTGTTGCTGGATGAAGTGCTCAATGCACCCGTCGGCAGTCGTCTGAATATTTCCGCAGCCTGGAGTCAGGGTGAAGGTGGAGAGCGTGGTGCTGAGCAGCCGTTGAACAGCATTGCTCCGCTGACTGCTGTGATCGGCTTGGGCTATGATGCGCCCACCGGCAACTGGGGCGGCGACCTGCACTGGACCCTGGTGGCCGGTAAGGACGAAAGTGACATATCTCAGGGTGATACTGCGGCCGGTGATATGAACGAAAATGGCAGTGGCGAGCAGTTTGCCACGCCCGGTTACGGTTTGCTCGATCTGACCGTCTACTACAAACCTCATGAAAACGTCACCATCAATGCCGGTGTTTTCAATATCACCGACAAAGAATACTGGTCCTGGGACGATGTTCGCGGCTTGTCTGCCGATTATGTCGGTCTGGATCGCTACACCCAGCCAGGGCGCAACTACTCGGTCAGCATAAAATGGGAAATCTGAGCGGTGTTCTGGCCAAAGAGCTGAAAACCATCGTGGCCATGACCCACATCTACTGCCGTGATCAACACGGCAGTGATGCTGATATGTGCGACAATTGTCTTTCATTTATCCGCTTTGCCGAATTTCGTCTGGCCAGATGCCCATACGGAAAAACCAAACCTACCTGTAAACGCTGTCCGATTCACTGCTACCGTAAAGACATGAAAGCCTTGGCACGCACCATTATGGTTTACAGTGGACCGCGCATGCTGCTTAAACATCCTTACCTAGCTATACGTCATTTGTTGCATGATGGAAAGCCTGTCCCACCACTGCCAGGAAAGAAAAAACACCCATTCAGTGAGTGAGTGCAGGCCGGCAAATAATAATGATCTACACTCAACGGCTGATAAAATCGTTTTGACGACCCACCCTCCCCTGTTCTGATACCAAGACAGGGAATAATCTACCCAAACTCCCAACGTCTGACTTAAAGATCCTCGCAACTTTCATTGGGCTATACTCGTCATCTTTCAAGTTGCAGCTTCATTGGATGCATTTGCTAATCATTGTCGTATAGTGTTTCTGCGCTTGGGCTTGCATAAAGGCCTTTTCAGCCCGCCCGGGACTATTTTTACCAAAGTTCTGCTGATGTCGTTGGTAAGCAGTATTCCAGTGTCTGAAGGTACAGGAAAATGTTATTCAGTGAACGTCGTGTATGGATTACTGGTGCATCATCCGGAATTGGTAAGGCCTGCGCCATCAGAATGGCAAGTCTCGGCGCAAAGGTTGCCCTGTCCGCCAGGAACCGTGAAGCGCTTGAGGAGATTGCGGCTCACTTCCCTCCCGGACAGTGTCTGGTGATACCTTTTGACGTCAGGGAGCCGGAGGCGCATTTTGCAGCAGCAGGGCAGATCGTGGAACACTGGGATGGACTCGATACAGTATTTGTGAACGCCGGGATCAGTGCTGATGAGACATTCTCCGGCGACCTGTGTGCCCGCCTGATACAAACCAACTTTTTAGGCATGGCCTACGGCATCGAAGCCGCGCTTCCACTGTTAAAAAAGTCCTCAGATCCGCATTTGGTGGGTATGTCGAGTATTGCCGCTTATATCGGCATGCCGCAATTATCTGCTTATTGTGCGACAAAATCCGCCTGTCGAGCCTTGCTGCAGGGGCTTCGGGTCGATCTTAAACCAGCAGGCATCAAAGTCACCGTAGTCTGCCCCGGTTTTGTCAAAACCCCCATGACTGACCAGCATGATTTTATGATGCCATTTTTGCTCACCGCTGAAGAGGCCGCCCGTGTTATTGTTGCTGGCATTGTCAGACAGAAGGCGGCCATTGCCTTCCCGGCAATGGTTAACATCGTTTTCAAGCTTATGGCCTGCCTGCCGGAAGCAGTATCCAGTCGTTTATTGAACTGGTTTGCCCCTACCCATATCCGCCACCGTCAACAGGCATAAGAGGCTGTCCAGGAATAGACGATGAATAAATTTTATTTGCCCGATCTGGGAGACGGTATCGCCCGCGTTGAAATCCTTGCCTGGCATATCGCTCCCGGTGACTGCGTGCAGGCGGATCAGGACATGGTTACCGTGATGACGGACAAGGCCGTCGTCGATATTCCTGCCCCCTACACCGGCCGGATCAAGTCTATACACGGTGTGGCCAACGACACTGTCACCACAGGAAGCCTGCTGGTGGAATACGCAGTGATTGACGCTCCCGGCCATAGGGTTTGACCATGGACCATGCTGACCTGTTTACTGAGACTGCCTCGTTTACCATCAAACGTCGAAACTGCCTTAACCCTGACGGAGAACTGCTGACCAAACGTGATGTTCAGCCAGATATGCAACGATGGATTGATATCTATAAAGGTATGCTATTAACGAGGCTGTTTGAGCATAAAGCCGTCAATCTGCAACGGACCGGTCGTTTAGGTATCTTTGCCACAGCTTTCGCCCAGGAGGCCATCACCGTTACTCTTGGCCATACGATGGCAAAAGAAGACCTGCTGTGTCCCTACTACCGTGATACGGGAGCTTTGCTACAGAGGGGAGTAGCCATGGAGGAGCTGTTACTGTTCTGGGGTGGCGACGAGCGGGGATCCCTGTTTCAAAGTGGCCATGGCGACTTTCCCATCGCCACGATGGTGGCCAGTCACTGTCTGCATGCCGCTGGCGTCGCCAAGGCATTTCAGCTGCGCCGGCACAAAGGCGCAGTCATCGCTTCGTGCGGTGATGGTGCCACCTCTCGGGGAGATTTCTATGAAGCGCTGAATCTTGCCGGTGTCTGGCGACTGCCCCTGGTGTTTGTCATCAACAATAATCAATGGGCAATCTCAGTGCCTCTGCCACAGCAAACTGCTGCCCGAACACTGGCTCAAAAAGCCCTGGCTGCTGAGGTGAGTTGTGAGCAAGTGGATGGCAACGATTGCATGGCCATCTATTACGCCATCCGCGAAGCGCTGGATAAAGCCAGAAATAATGGCGGCCCCACGGTGATTGAGGCATTAACCTACCGGGTTGGTGAACACTCAACGGCAGACGCGCCTGAGTATTACCGCAACGAAGAACAGCAGCAGGCTGCCAGGCAAGCCCTGGCGCTCGACCCTGTGCGCCGTTTATCCCGGTATCTTCGCTCACAGCAGAAGTGGAATGACTTGCTCGAAAACGAGTGGCTTAAGACATGCCGTGCGACCATTGAAAAAGCCGTCACAGGTTACCTGCGCAGTCCTGCCGATAAGCCAGAAAGCATTTTTCACTACAACTATGCCTGCTGGCCGGAAGTGCTGTCTGCACAGATGGCAGAATTAAACGACGATGATTGAACAAGTGCCTGAAACCATGGTCAATGCGCTCAATCGCGCTCTGTACGACGCCATGACCGATAACCAGGACATCATTCTTCTGGGCGAAGATATAGCCGCCAAGGGCGGAGTATTTGCTGTCACCAAAGGTTTGCTGGCACGCTTTGGGGCAGATCGGGTCATTGATACACCGTTGGCCGAAGGCATGCTGGCCGGTATCAGTGTCGGGCTGGCCAGCCAAGGCATAATACCGGTCGTGGAGTTCCAGTTTTCCGGATTTATGCTGGCAGCCATGGAACAGATTGCCTGTCACGCGGCTCGTCTGCGGAGCCGGACCCGGGGCAGACTGAGCTGTCCGGTGGTTTTTCGGGCACCCTATGGCGGCGGCGGCCATGGGGCTGAATTTCATAGCGAAAGCCCTGAGGCGCTGTTTGCTCACCTGCCGGGACTTCGGGTTGTCATCCCCTCGTCACCGGCAACAGCCTATGGCTTATTATTGTCGTCCATTGCCGATCCTGATCCGGTGGTTTTTCTGGAGCCAAAACGGGTTTACCGAACCGTCTGTGAGCCTCTCCCCCAACCCAATACCCATTATCCTCTGGACCGCTGTTTTATCCTGCGTAGTGGCGGGGATGCGACACTGGTCAGCTGGGGGGCGTCAATTCAGGAAACCCTGGCCGCAGATGTTACATTGCGGCAACAGGGCATTCATTGCGACGTTATTGACGTAGCCTCAATAAAGCCCCTTGATATGGCGACCATTGCCCAATCCGTCCGTAAAACCGGTCGCTGTCTGATCATTCACGAAGCCGTGCGTACCGGCGGGGTGGGCGCAGAAATTGCGGCACAGATCAGCGCGCTGGCTTTTGAGTACCTGAAAACCCCGCCAAGACGCAGGGCAGGCTTCGATATTGTCCTCCCCTACTATCGCCTGGAACCCTATTTCATGACTCAGCCAAAGCACATTGTTCAGTCAGTGATCCAGCTATTGAACGACGACGTAATGACAGCCCCCATATCAGGGCAGAGTTATCCCTCTGCGTATCCGGGCAAATGCAAATAGACGCGATCTCAGTCTGTTTTCCTGCGAAGTGCATCAGTGTTGATGAAACGGTGGACATGATCCGCTTTCACAGTAAAACATCGTTCCAGGGTGATCTTGACGCTACTGTTGATTATATCCGCCGACTGCTGCAAAGATCGGGAGCAAGGACGCGTTACTGGCTGGCAGAAGATGAGTCTCCCATTGATCTCTTGGCCAACTGCGTTAATGAAACGCTAGCCAAGGCAAACTGTTCAGCGCGTTCTGTTGATATGCTCATTTATACAGGTATCGGTCGTGGTTATATCGAACCGGCACAAGCCTGTATTTTGGCGAAAAAAATGGGCATGTTGCACACACAGTGTCTGGATATTGTTGATGCCTGTATGAGCTGGAGCAGAGCAATGCAGTTGGCCTGGCATTACCTGTACAGCCGTACCTATGAGCGTATTCTCATCGTCAACGCGGAGTTTCTGAATATCCCGGGAGGCGCGCTGTATCCGGTCAACTATGCCATAGAAAATAGCCGACAGATTCGCTGGCTTCTGCCAACCTACACTCTGGGCGAAGCAGCTACAGCCACGGTGTTGTCGTTGGGAGACAATCAATGGCAATGGCAATTTCGCTCCCTAAACGACAAAGCTCACTTATGCACAATTCCCGGTCAGGGCTACCGGCGCTACACATCTCTGCAGGAAAACGTGATTTCTGACCAGGTTATGGCAGAAAAAGACCAGACTGGACGCTTAAGTTCATTTGGACAGGAGCTGCATGACATTGCCGGGTCTGAGCTGAAACAGGTCCTGCATGCGCTTGATCTGGAGCTGGACAAGATTAACACCATCTTTCCCCACGCGTCCTCATCAACCGCCTGGAACCACTTTGCTGATATCGCTGGCGTTACCGGGAAGCTTTACCACATCTACCCGAAATACGGCAATCTGATATCGGCCTCGCTGCCTGCTGCCATGGAACTTGCCTTCCAGGAGAAAAGAATATCCAGAGGTGAACAGCTGATTAACTGGGTGGGCAGTGCGGGAATGTCATTCAGTGCATACTCTTATGTTTTTTAACCTACTCCCACCAGCAAACGGTTACGATAAAGGCTTCGCAACCTTTGCTGGCAGGGTGGGTTATGTATTTATTATTTGAATTTACGTTGCGGGAATCTCAGAACAGAGAGCAATTCCCTCGCCAATCAGTTATAAGCGCCGGCTGAATAGGTCAGCTCATAACTGTGGCTGTAGATTTCCAGGATGTTACCGAATGGGTCTTCCATGTAGATCATGCGGTATGGCTTTTCACCCGGATAATAAAAGCGTGGCTTAGCCATACGACGCTTACCGCCTGCGGCAACAATTTTTTCTGCCAGTCCTTCCACATCCGGGTCCTGAACACAGAAGTGGAAAATGCCGGTTTTCCAGTATTCAAAGTTGTTTTCCGGGTTTTCCTGATTCTTGAATTCAAAGATTTCCACACCGATCTTGTCACCAGTGGAGAGGTGAGCAATGCGGAAGCGATCCCAACCGGCACCAAACACATCGGTACACATCTCGCCAATTGCGCTGTGGTCTTCCTCAATGGTGGTGGGTTCCATGATCAGATACCAACCCAGCACCTCGGTGTAAAACTTAACCGCCTTCTCTAAGTCCGGTACTGAAATACCAATATGGGAAAACGTTCTTGGATATACTTGATCTGCCATTGTCTTTTACCTCATTAACAATGGCTTTAGCTTATAACCCCTTCATGCAAACAAAAAATTATCATTTTTGATTTCTTTGATAACAGATCATTATGATTAACCCACTCTGGCTGAAAACCTTTACCACTCTGGTCGAGCAGAAGCACTTCACCCGCACTGCCACCGTGCTGCACATGACCCAGCCGGGGGTCAGCCAGCACATCCGCAAACTGGAAGAGTACTACCAGGTAGCACTGATTAATCGCAGTGAGAAAAGTTTTGAGCTGACACCAGCCGGCGAGAAAGTGCTCCAGTTCGCCCAGGAACTGATCGGTACCGAAGAACAATTGAAAGAGTCATTGCAAGAGGACAACCCCCATGAAGGGGTTTGCCGGCTCAGTAGCCCGGGCGCCCTGGCTATGAGACTCTACCCAGAGCTTTGCACCTTACAGCAGCAATACCCAAAATTACTGATGCAGTTTGAAGTGGCGCCCAACCACCGGATTATTTCGGCGCTGCTGAGCAACGCTATCGATATTGGCCTGATTACTCACCAGATCGATGAACCTGAACTCACTACCCGTCCCATCGACCAGGAGCAACTACTGCTTGTTGTTCCCACTCATTATCACAAAGCAAGCTACCACGACTTGTGCCAGCTCGGTATTATTATGCACCCTGATGCCAGCCATCATGTTTCGTCAGTACTCAGGGCAAATTACCCTCAGTTCCAACATCTCAGTGAAATATCCGTAAAAGGCTCAATAAACCAGATCAACCTGATCCTGGAACCGGTAGCAACAGGCAGCGGATTTACTGTTTTGCCTGAGTCCATTGTCAAAGCTTTTCATCGCCAAAAGGATATCCATATTCTAAAAACGACTTTTGACGTTTATGAAACTATTTACCTGACCTATAAACGACATCGCTCGCTATCAAGTCGTTACAAGGTCATTTTGAGACAACTATTCCCTTTCTCACCAGCAACATGAATGAGATGATTTTTTCCAGATAGCAAAAAACCCCGATCGAATAAACGATCAGGGTTTTATTAAAGGTGCCTGGCGATGTCCTACTCTTTTATGCCCTTCAGGGTGCACATGGGGAG
>JAKROC010000084.1 GCA_024509075.1 Endozoicomonas sp. | reverse complement strand
GTGCACTGGATTTCCAGAAGCGGGTCGGACTGTTTTTCCGGCGTTTTATTACCGAATTGTTATAAAAGGGGTGTATAAGGACAATAAATATCAATAACTTACGATCTAAACAACATCTGACTAATGTTATGTGGTATGAATTTCATTCAGACAATTTTGATAATGAAATCAATGACTTATAACGATTGAGAAAATTTTGGGTTACAATTTTATTGTAACCTAAGCCCAAAAAACGGTACCAAACCGTACCTTCAGCGCATTTTGCGGTGAAATTCGTACTGGTTAAATGGTACCGTTTTTTTTGTTGCATTCTGGTACATCTTGGTTTTCCCGCAACCATCGAATAAACTCCCGTCTCAGTCACTCAATCACAGCATAAGACGTGCCCTGATTCCGCCAAGGTTTACTGGTGGCCACCAGTGAAGAAAAGTCAGAAAGAAGCCTCGCCCGATAGGGCGGGGAGTGTCACTAACGGTTTAAGGGGGAGTTATGGGGCCTACGCAAAATGTTGGCAGTGCCGGTGGAGCTTCAGGTGACAGCAGCGGCAGCAGCAACCAGAGGGGAGCAGTTGCCGGTGGCAGATCTTCACCGTCAATTGCGGCTGACAGCATGGACATGGATGTCGGTGAAGGTCCGTCTAGGGCTTCTGTATCCATGCAGGGTGCGCACTCGTCGCCATCATTCCTGCTGGCAGAGGAGTCCATCAAGACTTACGTAGCGGAGCCTCCAACGCCTCCGCCATCGCAGGGCGATGGCGATGACGGGGATATAACATCGGTATCGTCGTTGGATGGTAGCGATTTCTCGGATGGTTGGTTGTCATACTCACAGAGACTATCTCAAGCCATGAAGCGCAAGGCTGACACCAGGCCGGATGGAGCACCGTTGGCGAAGCGCCGAAAGTTTTTGCATGATTAGGGGGGCGCTGAGAAATGCTGTGATTCCGCTGCGATAAGTTGTGTAGTACTTCCAATTTTTTCTATACCCCACTTTGCAAAGAAACGACTACCGCCTTAAATCTACACGACGTAAAATGAGCCGATTTTCACAACCTCCCTGTACCGTAAGCTGAATTAGCCTTGCCTTGCTGATCAACATCGCGGCGTCCCTTGGGAAGTAACACGCTCTTGTTCAAGCCGCCTCCGTGGCTGCTCAAATACCAAACGGATCGACTATGCCTCAAAAGTCAAAAATTACACTGGGTCAGCTTGAAAAATTTCTTGAGCAGGCGGCGGATATTCTGCGTGGCAATATGCAGGCGTCCGAGTACAAAGAGTTCATCTTTGGCATGCTGTTTATCAAGCGGATGTCGGATGAGTTTGAGGTCAAGCGGGAACAGCTGAAGAAGAAGTATCAGCACTTTGAAGATGAAGGCATGATCGAAGAGCTGAATGCGATTCTTGAGTCACCGGCCAACTACACACCGACCTTTTTTGTTCCGCCAGAATCCCGCTGGAACGAACCCTACACCAGCAAGCTTGGCATCATCCGCCCAGCCCTGAAAGACCTGAAAATCAATATTGGTGAAGAGCTGGATATTGCTCTGGCTGCTATCGAAGAAAAAGATGAAACCGGTGTTCTTGAAGACGTTCTGAAAAATAACGTCACCTTCAACGCCAAAAAAGGCAAAAGCAAAAGCCGGGTGCCCGATGAGCGCTGGAAGCAGCTGTTGGATCACTTTAATGATCCGGAGTTCAAACTGGTCAACGATAATTTTGAGTTCCCTGATCTACTGGGCGCGGCCTACGAATACCTGATCAAATACTTTGCCGACTCTGCCGGTAAAAAAGGCGGGGAATTCTATACCCCAGCAGAAGTAGTAAGGTTGATGGTACAACTGATCAGACCAGAGGAAGGCATGACCGTCTACGACCCCACCTGTGGTGCTGGCGGTATGTTGATTCAGTCCCACCAGTATATTGAAGAACAGGGGCAGGATGTAGAAAACCTCGGGTTATATGGTCAGGAGCTGGACCCCATGGTCTGGGCCATCAGCATTATGAACCTGATTATGCACAACATTCCTAATCCACGGATTGAGAATGGCGACACGCTGGAGAACCCGCTGCATATCGAAGGCGGCCGACTGAAAACCTTTGACCGGATTTTAGCCAATCCTCCTTTTGCCATGAATTACAGCAAGGAGAACTTGAATAAGCCGGAGCGATTCCGTTTTGGCGATGCCCCGGAAAAGAAAAAAGCCGACCTGATGTTTGTGCAACACATGGTGGCCAGTCTCTCTAGTCAGGGCTTGATGGCTACCGTTATGCCCCACGGTGTGCTGTTCCGTGGTGGTCAGGAAGCGGTGATCCGGGAACGCATGGTGGATGAAAACATTATCGAAGCCATTATCAGTGTACCCGGTGGCCTGTTTTACGGTACAGGCATTCCCGCCTGCATTATCGTGATCAATAACGACAAGGCAGACGATATGCGGGATAAAATCCTGTTTATCAATGCTGATGCAGAATACGCCGAAGAGAAAGCCCGTAACCGACTGCGGCCGGAAGATATCGAAAAGATTGATACGGTATTCCATGAGCGTCGGGAAATTCCCCGCTACTCCCGTCTGGTGGCGCTGAGCGAAATTAAGCGGAACGACTACAACCTGAATATACGTCGCTACGTGGATAATACACCACCGGAAGAGCCGGAGGATGTTAAAGCCCACCTGGTGGGGGGGTTACCGGTGACGGAAATCAATGCAATCCAGCCACAGTTTGCCAAGTTCAATTTTGACAACAACCACCTCTTTACTGCTGAGCAAAATGGCTATCGCTATTTTAATGAGACTGTACAGCAAAAACCGGCCATTAAAGCGGTGATTGAAGCCGATGCCAGTGTCACCAAAACCTACGACACTATGCATAAAGAAACCGGGCAGTGGTGGCAGGTGGCCAGAGATGATTTTGCCAAACTGGCACCAGTTAACGGTGGAGCAGAAGGTGAATCCACAGCAACGGCAGCACGATTGCCGGATGTACGACGAGAGTTGCTCACCAGCCTGCGGGAAAAATTACAGCCGATTAATGTGCTGGATGAGTTTCAGGTACGGGGCATCTTCGTTAACTGGTGGCTCAATATCCGTTACGATCTGAAGACCATAGTGGCTACAGGTTGGTATCCGGGTCTGATTCCTGACCAGTACCTGATTGAGCGATTTTTCCAGGAAGAAGTGACTGAACTGAATCAGCTGGAAGGCCAGCTCAGTGAGGCCGACACCGCTCTGGATGAAGCTATTGAAGCCGTAGACTACGATGCGGATGAAGATGAAAGCGTTACCGTCTCCAAACTGAAAACCTATCTGAATGAGCAGATTAAAAACCTGATGGCCGACGGCAGTGCCCGAGCTACTGCTGAGCAGCAAACGCTGGAAAGCCAGTTAAGTAACCTGAAGCGTCTGGAAGACAAGGTTAAGAAAATCAAAGAGTCTATCAAGACTAAACAGCAACTGCTGGAACTGAAAATCGAGCTGAAGCGTTACGGTACGGAAGAGGAAAGTACTCGCTACAAGCGGTCTCTGAAATCCACAGACCAGCAGCTCAACAAGGTAGAAGCTGAGGTACGGGAAGTAATCGAACCCTGGAAATATCTATTCCCGATGTTTGATGATTTCAAAGACCTGCAGAAGCAGCTGGATACCTCCAAAAAGGAGGCCAAAGGCGATAAAGAGCTGACGAAAACCCTAAAAGAGATTACCAAACTTCTGGGTTCCCTGAAAAAGCAGCACACAGCACTACTGAAAGATATTGGCCTGTTGAATGACAAACAGAAACAGCTGGATACGCTGTTTGAGGCTATTGGTGGTCAGGTGACGGATAGTGAGGCTCGGGAGCTGATTCTGAAGAAGTTGCATGACCTCATTAATAACGAGCTGGTTCGTTATCTGAACAGGGAACGCAAAGCTATGGTCGATGCCGCTGATTATCTCTGGTCTAAATACGCTTGCTCACAAGATGATATTGCGAAAAACCTTGCGTCTATTTCTGACAGTTTGACCACTGTTCTTGTTCAGCTTGGCTACAGGGGCTAAATCATGACCGTATGGACGGAGGTGGAACTAAGCCAAGTCTGCGAGCTGATTATGGGGCAGTCACCAAAATCGATGTACTACAATCAGGAGCAAAATGGCATTGCGTTTTTACAAGGATGTGCTGAGTTTGGCGATACATATCCCAAAACGGATACCTATTGCAGCCAACCAAACAAAATAGCCCCCAAAGATGCGTTGCTTTTCAGTGTTCGTGCTCCTGTCGGGAAAATGAACACAGCTGACCAAGAATATTGTATTGGCCGTGGGCTTGCTGCGATTGTGGCTAAGGATATTGATCAAGATTACCTGTATTACGCTTTACAGACCCAAAACCACTATTTTTCTGGCCTTGCCCAAGGAAGCACCTTTACCGCCATTAATTCAGCTCAACTTGCCAAGTTAAAGCTAAACGTTCCTGAAAAGCGAGAAGATCAGCAGATGATTGCCAAGATTATTGTTATGGCCGATTCAGCGATAGCCGAACAGCAACGGCTTCTGGCCAAGCAACAGCGCATCAAAACCGGCCTGATGCAGGACTTGCTGACCAAAGGGATTGATGAGCAGGGCAATATCCGCTCGGAAGCTACCCATGAGTTAAAGGACTCACCTTTGGGCAGGATTCCGGTGGAGTGGGATGTTGTTCCTCTCAAGCAAGTAGCAGATATCAGTTCTGGCATAACTCTAAACGCACGTAATATTGGCGACAATTTTATAGAAATACCCTATCTGAGAGTCGCCAATGTACAAGATGGTTATCTTGATCTGGCAGAAATCAAAACGATTAAAGTCAAAGAAGGCCAATATGATCAATATCTCCTACAACATGGAGATGTTTTAATGAATGAAGGTGGAGACTACGACAAGTTGGGCAGAGGCTGCGTATGGCGCAGTGAAATACCTGTCTGTGCTCATCAGAACCACGTATTCAAAGTAAGAACTTATCGTGAAGAACTGGACCCTGATTTTCTGGCTTACTTTTCTGCCTCGAAAAAGGGTAAAGACTATTTCCTTTTAAACTCGAAGCAGTCAACAAATCTTGCTTCCATAAACTCTACACAGCTCAAGGCATTTCCTGTCATCAAGCCAAACATCGCAGAACAAAAAACGATCATTGGCAAGTTGTTAAATGTAGAGCACCAACTTGAAGCAACTAGCAACAAGCTGAAGAAACTGAGCAAGATTAAAAAAGGCCTGATGCAAGACCTCCTTTCCGGCCAGAATGATATCAGCCAATTTGATCTGGATAAACTTACTGAAACCTTAACCGCCTGATCCGAAAAAACCACAGGAATAGCATCATGTCCAAAAAGGAAGACCTCCGTACAGCCCATGAAATCCCCTGGGTTGAAAAGCCCTTTATGCAGCAGCTGGAAGGGTTGGGTTGGGAAACCCAATATCTCAATCTTGGCCAATCGCCAGAAGAGACCGGGCGTACGGACTGTGTGGAGGTGGTGTTAAAAGACCGGTTGCGTCAGGCGTTGCTGACCATTAACCCCTGGCTGGAAGCGGATCAGGTGGATGAGCTGGTGACCGAGATCACTCAGTTTAGTGGCAATGACCTGATTAAAAATAACCAACGGGTACTGGAGCTGCTGCTGGAAGGCAGCTCGGTTTCTGAAAACCGGCAAACCGGGGTAAAAAATCCGACCGTGCGTTATATGGATTTTACTGAGAGTGGTCTGGACAACAATAACTTTCTGGCGGTGTCACAGTTCAAAGTAAGAATTCCGGGCTCTGATAAACCGATCTACCCGGATATTATTCTGTTTGTGAATGGCCTGCCGCTGGTGGTGATCGAGTGTAAATCCCCCAGAATCAAAGGAAAACAACCGATTCCCGAGGCGATCAAACAGCTGATGCGCTATAGCGAACAGCGGGACAATGACAGCGGCACCCGGGAAGGCAACCGGGCACTGTTCTATTACAACCAGATTCTGGTGGCCACCTGTCGTAATAAGGCCAAGTTTGGCACCATTACCACCCAAACAGAAAAGCACTTTTACAGCTGGTCTGATCCGTTCCCTGCTGATTTAAACGATCTGGATTCCGAAGAAGGTGCTTCGCCAAATGAACAGCAGCGACTGGTGTGCGGTATGTTTACCAAAGCCAATCTGCTGAGCCTGATCCAGACTTTTACTCTCTTTACCTCCACCGATACCGGCGAAACCATCAAGATTGTAGGCCGTTACCAGCAATTCCGGGCGGTAAAACTGTCGGTCAAGCGACTGCTGGAACGAAAAACCCCCAAACAGCGCAGTGGCATTATCTGGCATACCCAGGGTTCCGGTAAGTCCCTGACCATGATGTTTATGGTGCGGGAGATGTACCTGCATCCGGAGTTGTGCAACTGGAAAATTATTTTTGTCACCGACCGTACTCAGCTGGAAGAACAGCTGCACGACACCAGCAAAGGGGTGAAGTTCAAGGTTAATAAAGCGGACAGCATTGATGCGTTGAAAAAGCTGCTGGCCAATACCAACTCTGACCTGAATATGGCGATGATCCATAAGTTTCAGGATAAGGAGCTGGATGCGGCCTTTGACGAGTTGAATACCAGCGACCGTATTCTGGTGATGACCGATGAGGCACATCGTTCCCAGTTCTCTAAACTGGCGGCCAATCTGGACAAGGCATTGCCCAATGCCACTCATATTGGCTATACCGGCACACCCACTGATAAGACCGAGAAGCGTTACCTTGACTATATTGACCGCTACACCATGCGCCAGGCCAAGGAAGACGGGGTAACCCTGGGCATTGTTTATGAAGGTCGCACTAATAAGGCAGACGTGACCGACAAAAAAGGGATGGATCAGAAGTTTGCCGATGTATTCAGCGATTACAATCTGGCGGCACGGCTGCAAATTCTCGGTTATAAAACGAAAGAGTCTTACCTTGAAGCACTGCCGGTGATTGAAGATAAAGCCAGGGATATGGTGAACCACTATATCGAACAGGTATACCCCAATGGCTTTAAGGCGCAGGTGGTCGCGTACTCCCGGGAGGCGGCGCATCGTTATAAAGGGGCGATTGAGAAAGCCCTGAGTACCAAGGTTGCCGAGCTGGAAAAAGACAATCCTCTGAACCTGGACCTTGAACAGCTGCGTAAAGTCAAAGCCGCTGTGGTGATTTCCGGCAGCCAGAATGATGAGCCTCACTTGAAAGAGCATACCGATCCGAAAGAACACAAACGGATTCGGCGCAGTTTCAAACTGCCCTACGGCAAAGAAGATGAAGGCATAACGGGGGATATTGGTTTTGTGATTGTCCAGAATATGTGGCTGACCGGCTTCGATGCCCCCATTGAGCAGGTGCTTTATCTTGATCGAACCATCTCTGCCCATAACTTGCTGCAAGCCATCGCCCGAACTAACCGTGTCTATAACCAGGACAAAGATACCGGCTTTGTAGTGGATTATGTGGGCATTGGCCACCACCTTGCCGATGCGCTGAAGGACTTTGATGAGAAGGAACAGAAGGAAATTACCGATGTGGTGGATACCAGCGGTGAGGACCTGAACCGGTTGGAACAGGCGCATAAAGAGATTATGGCTTTTATTGACAAGCAGGGTATTACGTCGCTGGATAGCCTGGATGCCTTTTACGACCTGTTTTATGACGAGGACTTGTGTTTCCAGTACGTTACGCTGTTTAAAACCTTTGCTAAAGCTTTCTCTCAGGTTCTGCCAGCCAAGGAAGCCCTGAAGTGCGACAAGGATTACAGAGCCTTTGCCGAGATTAACGCGCAGGCCATGGGGCACTTCAGTGATCACCGGATTGATCTGGATGGTGTACCGAAAAAACTGCGGGCCATTACTGACCAGCATTTGCAGTCCAAGGGCATTGAAACCCGGGTTGAGCCGATTTCCATCTTTGATCAGGCGTTTGAAGATGAGATGGGGAAACGGAAAAAAACGACTACCAAGGCAGCAGGTATTGAACACGCTATTCGTCACCATATTGATGTACATATCGACGATGACCCGGCGTTAATGGCGTCGTTTGCGGAAGAACTGGAGCGGATTCTGGAACAGTTCTCTGATAACTGGGATGAAGTCTATCGACGGTTGGAAGAGTTGCGGAAGAAAATTCTGGCGGCAAAAAAAGAGCCAACCTATGGCTTGCACCGCCGCAAACAGATGCCCTTTTTCCGTATTCTGAAGCAGGAGCTGCACGGTGACGAAACGCTTACTGAGGATGATATCTCCCGGCTGGTGAATCTGACCCAGCAGCTTTATAACCATATTGAGCGGGAATTGAAGAATGTCGGCTTTATGGACAGCCCTGCGGCCAAAAATAAGCTGAAAGGATTCATGCTGGAGGTCATTCAGTCCGCAGAATTTTTTCGATGGAGAGAGCTGTTTGCCAAAAAAGACCAGATTATTTCCCGGTTGATGGAGCGTGCAATTTCCAGTCGCGATACTATTTTGTACAGTGACTAGACATTAACAATGCTAAGGAGTCTGGGTGAAAATCGATTACACGGTGGTACGTACCGACAGGAAGTCGTTACAGATCAGTGTTGAGCGGGATCGTTCCATCGTGGTCCGGGCACCCAACCATGTGACTGATGAGCAGATCGCCAGAGCCGTCGAGAAAAAACGGTACTGGCTTTATCAGAAAATCAACCATGGCCAGAAATACGATACCATGGCAAAAAAAGATTTTGTCTCTGGTACTTCCATTTCTTACCTGGGGCATTACTACCCGCTGGAAGTGGTCGCTGATCAGGCTGTTTCGGGTATTACTTTTTCCGATAAGTTTTATTTGTCCAAATCCCAACAGGATAATGCGCCGGAACTCTTCCAGGCTTGGTATGTAGAAAAGGCAAAAGAGAGGATACCGGTATTGGTGGAGACCATGGCGGGGGCGATGGGGGTTCAGTACAACCGGGTGATGGTCTCGAATCTTAAGATGCGGTGGGCCTCCTGTACGACTAAAGATAACCTTAACTTTAACTGGCGGTTGATTAAGGCGCCGTTGTTTGTGATCCGCTACATTATTGCCCATGAGCTGGCGCACTTGCTGGAAGCCAACCACACGCCCACCTTCTGGCTGATTGTCAAAGCTCAGGTGCCCAACTATGAGCGTGCCAAAACGTGGCTGGTGGAGCATGGGGATTTGCTGGAAGCCGAGGTTTAACTGGAGCCTTGTCGCAGTAAAAACCTGCCTGCAAGCATAAAGCAACCTTCTGTTTTCCCGATAATTTGAGTTGACGTTTTATTGATAGGTGCCAATGCTATGCGGATTAGTAGTAAGCCCAGCAGAATAGGTATCTACGAGTGTTGGGTTGCTGCATAGCACCAGCTCACATCAATACTATTTCTTATTGTCATAATCATTGTTATCCATTGCCTGAAGTGGTCAACTCCCAAGGAAAAGTCATCTTCGAAGGCTTTGAACTGGTCTGGCAGGATGAAAGTGGCTGTGCTGTATGATGGCCCAAGCTTGCACCGGCTCCAGGCTGGTCGTTCTTTACACCTGTAGATCCAGGTCAGGTGTTCTCACGCCTGGATCAGCTTTTTGAACTGACTTAACCCAAAGCCTGATACCTGAGAGAGGCTTTTACTGTTGAGGTATAACCAATCTTGCATCACATCAATAAATGCCATATTCAACTCTGTTACTTTAGACAGAGTATGGCAGCAAAAGACTATGGATGCTCAGTAATGCATAACCTTGAAGATGATACCTCTCTGTTCTCCAACCTGTTTTATCTTCTCCATCAAACTGGAGATAGGCTTTACCCCGTGCGGATGAAAAACCGGAAAACTGGCAGAGTAGCTTTCCGTGTTTCCGATCACGGCAACACCTTAGCTGATGGCCTGGAGATTGATGATGCAGAAACCATGTACGACTACGTGGTCAATAAAGGCTTCGCTGTCCGGGCCGCAACCCTTAACCGAAGCCGGGATGGATTGTTCAGGCCAGACCAGCGCAGTATTCGGGAGCTGGTGATAGTGCAGAAGCCCTGAGCCGCTGAAGGGCCGGTCTCAGGAATGCGCGGTCAGTAATCAAGTCATTGGTTTCATTGCACCCGATGTCAGCACTTTTACCTATTCCCTTATGATTCCATAGAGCATTAATTATGGTTTTTTTCAATAAAAGCAGAGATAAACAATCAGCACTGCTGGATGCCTTCGGTCGCTGTGATAAACGGCGCAAGTATCACCTCTACCTTGCCAGTTGTTATTTTACCGAAAGATCAGCCAGAGTACTGATTAACACGATAAGAGAACAGTTTCACATCATTAATGTTGAAATTTGGCTGGATCGAAAAACTGCTCTTGCAGAAGGGCCTGGTAAACTGGACAATTTTGCCAGAAAGCAGCATGTGGAGATATTTGTTGCCAATACCACCAGACTTTTCCATACCAAAGGTTATTGTCTGGTCAGCTGGGATGAACACAATGATGTAGTTGACGGTTGTGTCGCCATTGGCTCGGCAAACCTGACTGGTGCAGGCATAACCAGCGCCAATGGCAATATTGAGTCAATACTTGCCAGTTATGATCTTAACGATATTCAGGCATTCTATGAAAGCAAAGAAAATGGCCAGTGGATCAGTCCGAAAGAGTGCGAAGAGTTTGATAAAGAAGATGATAATTTTATTTTTGCCCTGCTTAATGAAGGTCAGTTTTGTCACAAATGGAGCGATAGCCTGAGCCAGTATCTGGCCATTAAATACGACCTCAACGAAGAGGGCAGAAACCGCACCAAAGGTGACCCGCTGTTTCAGGAAACTGGCTTTGTAATCGCTGCTGCCTCTATTAGTAAACAGTACTTTGATTTTACTATCCCACATCCGGTGGAGCGCAACCTGATCAAAAAATACGGCATCGAGACTTTTCTCGGCCACTGGCTACCTTACGCGGTTCTACCCGATATGGTCGGTGATAGCGAGTTTCAACGCTTTAGGGAGAAGCTATTGACCGCTCTGAGCAAGAAAATGCCCGATATCTGTGAAGCGATTAACCGGGATTATCAGCAACTGGAACGGAGTGGCTTGATCGATGGTAACAAAGCCCCTGCCGAACGGTTCAGGGAAAAGATTATAGAGCTGGAAGAAAACAATGACAAACTCTATCGCATCTGGAGCAAGCGAGAGTTTTTCCCCCTGCCCTACGATATCAGCAACCGTGAAAGAATTCGGGATACCTTTATCAGCCTTACTGACACCATTGATAAACAGAAAAGCTGGAACAAAAGCATGTATGCAGTGAACAGGGCCAGACAGGAACTCAGCCTTGCCCCTTTACGGCAACTGCAAACGGAATCCTGAGCATCCTGCGTTACGGTTGCCGGGTAACCGTCTTACCGGATGTCTTTTTGCGGGGCGACAACTATGCTGACACAGGGGGATTCTCAGGCATTCTCCATCGCAGGCTCATCAAAATTTTCCAGAAGTTCATCATTGGGAGCCATGGGTGGAATATAATAATCATCATCCGGAAGAATGAAATTTATTTCCTTGGGTAAAACATGAACATTCTGGAAAATTCCATGCTCATTAAGCCGTGATTTATTAAATCGTGATTTATTCAAAGACTCTTCAACCACCTTGCGATGCCGAGTAATCCATGGTGCCTGCACTCTTTTTCCCATTTCATCAAACCACACTCGTGATATCAACATACAGGAATACAGGTTAGTACAAAAATCACCATCCTTAATATAATCAACCTTAAGCCTTCCTGAACTTAAACAAGAAGCTTCTTGGAAAAAACGAACATCCCCATCGATAAACCAATCATTAAGGGAGCAAGCTAGCTGGTAATGATTTTCAAATAATTGATATCCCTCATATTGCCAACTATTTTCAATGCCGTCTTTTGTAGGGCGATTAAAAAATTCCACGCAGAAATATACTTTTTTATTTTTAGGAATCATGGGCTCACCATCAATGAAAACTCGGTAGCAAGCGTCAAGCTTCAGTTCCTCAATGTCAAGATTCCACCAAACCTCCGTCCATTTTGTAAATTTAACCCAAGATAGACCCGTGTCAGGATAAAGCTTGGCTCGATAGAACTTCCAAACAAAATTAAAATAATCGTCATTCTCAATAGGATATTTTAACGTAACAGTCTTGCAAAATGGACTGGTGTTATCAATATGCAGCTCGTGAATGTAATACTGCTCATAGTCGTACATCCTGGTGCTTGCACGCTCGATAATATCTTTCAAAAATCCCTGATAAACTTGCGTTAAACATGGATCGCTATCTGGTGAAATAACAAACCAGTCATCATTGAGTTGATTATCCATATTGCTAAGTTCCTCAACCTCGATCCCTATAGCTCTAGCCAAGCTTTTGGCTCTTTGCTTCGTTGTACGCCCATCTTTTTCAATGCGCTGGTACTGCCTCAGGCAAAGGCCTGCCTTCTCAGCCAACTCCCCTTGCGTGAGTTCTGCTTGACGACGATAATCAGCCATTTTTTCAGGTATTATGCAGTAACTTTCCTGAGCCATTATGCGCTCCTAATGAATAAGTGGAGCGATAATAATGCTTTCTGGTGTCACATAAAACGACATTATGCGACATCATGAGTTGTTTTGAATCCCCAGAAATACTCAACTGAAATCAAAGAAGTAGGAACTAAAATCTGATTGTTGCTCATACCTCCACCTCGTACTGCGCCAAATCAGGCGCAGCTCCCTTTATCTCCCCATGCTGAATAAACGCCTTATCACCCACACCCACAGACTCCCCCTTAACCGTAATCACCGAACCATCCCGCAGCTCTGCCTGACTGGTGCCGTTGCCATTGTTGGCTATGATGGTGGCCACTACTCGCACACCGTCGGGTATCAGTGATTTGAACTGCTGCCAGATGTTTGTGGTGGCCATCAGTAGTGCCTCTCCAAATCAATACGCTGCATAACGTTTCCTCCGCCAACAGCACTAATGCTTGTGGCCAGACACAAAGCTTGCCAATCCCCCGTTATATCTTGCACTTCAACCAACATCCCCGGCTCAATCAACCCGGGCGCTGTGTTGCTGTCGGTCAACGGTAGCTCGATGGAGGTTATGCTCTGGTGGCCACCTTTGGCCAGCTCATTGCGGCCCCGCTCGGTATTGACCTGGGTCTCAGTGAGCCAGTCTTCCAGAACGTCCGGTGCCGGGTTATCCCCAGAACTTCCTGACCGCTTAACATTCACCGCTACCCCTGCATTGGTGCCGGACACATAAACGGCATTGTATGCCTGCTCTGGACGCCAGTTGGCGCTCAGGCTAATCACCATACTGGCCGGAACGATCCGGTCCATGGTGGCGTTGCTCCATGCCCAGGGGCTGGCCGGATACCTCGGCTGGATATTCAGTTGATCGGTGTCCCTGCTCGGGATAACCACTGATCCTGCCGTTCCTGCGATTCTGGCCACCACTTGGATGGCGGTTTGACCCTGGTAACTGAAGGAACCGCCGGGCATCACCCAATCCGGTGTGCTGTAGTCGTTCGGGTCAGGATAGGTTGCGGTAAATCCGGTGTTGGCCAGTTCTTCGGTAATGGCTTGTTTGGCATTCAAAGCGCTGGTGTTGCTCTTGCTGCGCAGGGGTGCATAAGGCGCTGCCAGCAGTTGGGTCCGGCTGCTGCCATAAAGGGTATATCGTTCATCACCAAAACGCCGGTTGGTGCTGTAACGTTCGATAATAAATACCCACTTCCAACCGTTGATATCCACTTCAATCTGCTTTGGCCCATTCTCGTCCGGTTGCACCAGGGCAATGTTGGAAGCACCGAACAGTTGCCCGGTAA
>JAKROC010000083.1 GCA_024509075.1 Endozoicomonas sp. | reverse complement strand
GCAGCATGACCTGGACCAGCTGAAACAGAAAGTCGCACTGATGCGCGATAAAGACGTGACCATGGAACAGGCCATTACCGAAGCAGAGCAACAGGTTACCGCCGCACAGCAACAGGTGAGGCAGGCAGAGCAGGTACTTGAGACCGCCCGCCAGGCACATTACAAAGCGAAACAGGCCGTGGAAAAGTTTGAGGAGTTCTGCAAGGCGCAGGATGAAGAGATCGCCAAAGAAGCCAGCCGTCTTGAAGACCTGGAAATGGAAGAGTTTACCGGCAAAGCCAAGGAATAGGAGTCACTATGTCAACCCACGGTGTGAATCACAATAACAATACCCAGTCAGCACCACCTACCCAGCAGCAGGACTTCAACCAGCAGAGCAAGAGAGTGTCCGAAAGGCAGGCCGGTGACTTTGCAGAACGCATGGCAAAAGAGAAGCGCAGCAAGGAAAAAGCCGCTGGCGAAAACAAGGAAAAAGCCGCTGGCGAAAACAAGGGAAAAATCACTGGCGAAAACAAGGAACAGAGTCTGGAAAGCTTGCTGGCCGAACGCAACAAACACTCTAAAGAGGCCATCAAGGGGCGTCAGGAACGCGGCTCCCGGGACGAAGAAAACAGCGACAACAAGTTTCGTGATCCTGGCACCGAGCAAATCGCTGTGAACACCCCTCAGAATCAGATCAAGGCCGATACCCAGCTGCGCGAAATCCAGCAAATCAACAGCGTAAAAGAGGTTGATGCCGCCTTGCAAAAACTGGCAGACCAGATTCAGGTCAGTTCAAAAGATGCCATTAATGGCGCTGAGGTTCGCATCACCCTGAAAGACAGTGTTCTGCCAGGCACCGAGATCCGCATCCAGCGCCAGGGTGGTGAGCTTACAGTGGTAATGAACACGTCATCTGCCGAAGCGGGAAATTTTCTGGCGCAACATGAAGCCAGCTTGCAAAAAATGCTGGCAGAGCGATTCTCCAACGACAAGGTTCAGGTCAATATCAATATGTCCGGCGGCGACAACCAGGACAGCGACGGTCGCTCGCGTAATCAATACGTGGCAGAAGATAACGACCAGGGCTCCTCATCCAGCAACGACCGGGCATAGGTTGAATCATGGCAGAAGAACGTTTCGATCTTCCCTCCGTCTCACAGGGGCAGTTGTTGTTAAGCCAAATCCTTGGCAGACGCCACAACGAGTTTGTCCTGCAGGTCAATGAAGAACGTTGGGATATCTCTCTTGGCAGCAGCACCACGGAAAATATGCCCGCTCTGTGTCTGATGTTAGAAATTAACCATCAGCCAGTGTCGTTGTTTACTGGCCGGGCCCTGATCGACCGAATGATGCCTGCCAACCTGGACAGCAATGTGTTGCTGAAGCTACCCAAAGAGCTGATGCTGGCAGCACTGGAAGCCAGACTGCAAAAGTTACTGGAAGGGCTGATGCAAAGCCTGGGCATTGCTGTCAAGTTTACTGACTTGAGCAGCAATGACACGCAGACTGAACCGGCCGAGCTGGCTATGAACCTGCGCATTGGTGGCCGGGATTATCCAGTCTATCTGCAAAGCAATCCTGTTATCGTCGAGCTTCTGCAGCTGCTGCCCACTCAGGCTCATCAGCAAATCACCGATGTACCCATATGGGCTGCGCTGGAACTGGGCCGGACAAAAGTCTCCAATGAGGAAGCCAGCAATCTGGATGTAAACGACATTGTTTTTTTCGACTATCACGTTACCGGCCAGCAATTGATTATCCGGGTAAGCCCGGACGCTGCCTTTATCGGTGAAGCGACTGACTCACAAATTACCATCAAGCACAGGATGGACCCCATGGCGAACGACCAGATACACCATGACCAGAACCCCATAGACCTGTCTGATATTGAAGTTGATCTGGTTTTTGAAGTGGGTCGGCAACAGTTCAGCGCTGATGAAGTACGGGCGCTGCAAGCAGGCCATATTTTTGAGCTGGATCGCCCAATCGAGCAACCAGTTCGGGTAAAAGCTGGCGGCAAGGTGATTGCCGAATGTCAGCTGGTTCAGATTAATAATCGACTGGGCGCACGCATTACCCGCATTGTCGAGTGACCGGGCGTCGTTAAGGGCACGTCCTTAACGAGCATGATAAAGACCCGTTGAACATAGAAGACTCCGGTTCGGAGACTGGCAAAGGGTGACTATGGAAAGCAGCGCGATTACACTAACCAGTCCATTTTATTTGATGATACCGCTGGCGCTGATGGCGCTGATCCCGTTTCTGGCGGTGATGGGTACATCGTTCCTGAAACTGGTGGTGGTATTTTCCATTTTGCGCAACGCTACCGGTCTGCAGCAGATCCCGCCCAACATTGCCATGAACGCCCTGGCCATAATTCTAACGCTGTATATCATGGCGCCTATCGGGTACGAAGCGTGGGATATCATTCAGGAAGAGAATATCAGCTTTCAGACTGACGACACTGGTTCTTTGATGGACGACATGCAGCTGCTGGTTCAGCCCTATCGGGACTTTCTGAAAAAGAACACCAATGAACGGGAAAGAAACTTCTTTTTGAAAACCGCCCGTATTCTATGGCCAAAAGCATACCAGTCTCAATTATCAGCCGACGATTTGGTTGTCCTGATGCCGTCGTATTGTATTAGTGAACTGACCAAAGCCTTTGAAATCGGTTTTTTGCTCTACCTGCCCTTTATCATTATCGATCTGATCGTCTCCAACATCTTGCTGGCCATGGGGATGATGATGGTTTCACCCATGACCATCTCCCTGCCCTTTAAGCTATTGTTGTTTGTCCTGCTCGATGGTTGGACACGTCTGATCCACGGACTGGTGCTGAGCTATGCATGATCCGCATATCCTGACCCTTACTGCCCAGGCACTGTGGCTGGTTCTGTTGCTGTCAATGCCGCCTATTATTGCTGCATCCGTGGTGGGCCTGATGATCAGTCTGATTCAGGCACTGACCCAGATTCAGGAACAGACCCTGCCCTTTGCCTTCAAACTGGTGGCTGTCATCATCAGTATCTTTTTGACTGCACGGTGGATCGGCATCGAGATCTATAACTTCTCACTGGCCATTATGGAAATGTTTCAAAGGCTCTGACTATGATCTTGCCTGTCGACCAGCTCAAAGAGTGGTTCTATATCCTGTCGATGGGCACGCCCCGCATTGTGGCACTGTTCACCGTTTTGCCCTTGCTGAACAAACGCAACCTGGGTGGTGCCATGATTCGCAACGGTATCGCCATGTGTCTGGTGTTGTTTATGCACCCGATGCTGTCGGAAAGTAAGCCTGATGTCACTTTTACCATTTACGACACCGCCGGCATTGTCATCAAGGAGATTTTTATCGGGGCAGTGATGGGGTTTTGTCTGGCGATTCCGTTCTGGGCACTTGAGTCGGCCGGTTTTTTTATTGATAACCAACGCGGCGCCTCCATGGCCAGCACCCTTAACCCATTCTCAGGTGCGGAAACTTCCCCCATGGGCATTTTGTTTACCCAGGCCTTTATCGCCCTGTTTATGACCAGTGGTCTATTCCTTTTAATGCTGGAAAGTCTGATGCTCACTTATCAGATATGGCCGGTATTCGAATATTTCCCGCAACTCAACCAGGAAGCCACTTACTTCTTCCTGCGCCAGTTTGACCTGATTATTCAGCTGGCCATGTGGCTCTCGGCACCAGTCATTATTGCCATGTTTATCACCGAGTTTGGCATCGCCCTGATCAGCCGGGCAGCACCCCAGCTGAATGTTTTTATTCTTGCCATGCCGATCAAGTCAGGCGTGGCTGTGGCTGTCCTGGTGGTCTACATCCACACCATTATGGAATTGTCGCGCAAGCACATGCTGGGCATTCCCCAGCTCTTTGAGTCCCTGGGAGTGCTCTGGCAATGAGTGGAGAAAAAACCGAACAACCCACACCGAAAAAACTGCGCGATGCCCGCAAAAAGGGCCAAGTAGCGAAAAGTAAAGAAGTTTCCGGTACTTTCGGCTTAATTGCTGTACTGGCATTACTTTGGACTATGAGTGACACCTTTATAAGTGTCATTATTGAAATGGTGGTTTTGCCCACCACGGTATATAACGAACCATTCAGCGAAGCACTCAAAATCGTTGCCCACGGGTTGCTGGAAAAAACCATGGACCTGCTGCTGCCTCTGGTTGCTGTGGCTGCGTTTGCGGCCATTATCGGTAATATTATGCAGTTTGGTTTTTTGATCGCTGGTGAATCGGTAAAACCGGACATCAAAAAGATCAATCCGATAGAGGGCTTTAAAAAAATATTCGCCCTGAAAAATCTGGTGGAATTCCTCAAATCCATCTTCAAGATTCTATTTCTATCATTTGTCGTTTATTACGTAATCTATTCCAGCCTGGGCGATATGGTTAACATTCCTTACTGCGGCCGTGATTGTATTATGCCGGTCACCGGCCATCTGATTAAAAAACTGCTACTGTACGCTATTGTCGCCTTTATGGTGATTGCGGTGCTCGACTACCTGTTTGAGCGCTACAATTTCATGAAGCAAAACCGCATGAGTAAAGATGAAGTCAAAAGAGAGCATAAAGAGAGCGAAGGAAGCCCGGAGATAAAAGGCAAGCGTCGTGAAATCCACCAAGAGATACTAAACCAGGCAGAAAACACCGGTAAATCCGACGTAGTGATCAAAAACCCGACTCACCTGGCCATTGGCTTACGCTATCGCCAGGGTCAGACACCGCTACCAGTAGTCACAGTCAAGGGTCGTGGTGGCCACGCCCGGTTTATCATCAAGATTGCTGAAAAAGAGGGCATTCCGATACTGGAAAACGTACCGCTGGCTCACGCCCTGTTCCACTTGAATATTACTGACTTTATTCCTGGAGAGCTGATCGAGCCGGTGGCCGAAGTGTTTCGCTGGGTTCAAGAGATCAAGGAACAAGAGCAAAACACTGAGGGTGGACAGTAAAGAACCTAATCGCAAGATGCTGGCGACACCACAGCATATGATTGATATTATCTATCACAATTATTTTTTTTATTAATTTTAACATTCATCAGATTGAGCGTAGACTTTAGCCACTCAGTTCATAACCCTGACCAGAAGTTAACCGTGGATTATGTGCCCCATCTTTCGTAAGATTCCGTGGCGCTCGATTCACCTGTAATCGACGGTTTCCAGCTGAATGGGATTGGTACAACAATCCAACATTATGAGGTAAATCTTTTGACACAGTCACTGATTAACACCGAAATCAAGCCATTCAAGGCAACTGCTTTCCACAATGGCGAATTTGTTGATGTCACTGAACAGAGCCTGCTGGGCAAGTGGTCTGTCGTATTCTTCTATCCGGCTGACTTCACTTTTGTCTGCCCCACTGAGCTGGGCGATCTGGCTGATCACTACGCTCAGCTGCAAGAAATGGGTGTAGAAGTGTACTCCGTTTCTACCGACACTCACTTCACTCACAAAGCGTGGCACGATAGTTCTGATACTATCAAGAAAATCCAGTTCCCAATGATTGGTGATCCAACCGGTACCATCTCTCGCAACTTCGGCGTGATGATTGAAGAAGAAGGCCTGGCTCTGCGCGGCACCTTCATCATCAATCCAGAAGGTGTCATCAAGTCTCTTGAAACCAACGACCTGGGCATTGGCCGCTCCGCCAAAGACCTGATTCGCAAGGTACAGGCTGCCCAGTTCATCGCCAGTCACCCAGGACTGGTATGCCCGGCAGCCTGGCAACCAGGTGAAGAGACTCTGGCTCCTTCCCTTGATCTGGTTGGCAAAATCTAAGCCATGATCATTCTGGGTCACTCACTGTAGTGACCCAGATCTCATCGATAAAAACCATCGTACCGTTAAATGCTGAGGCTGCCTAGGAATTGGGGATTGACCAATTATCCAATATTCCTGGTCCGCTTTAGCATGCTCCTGCCAGCGCACCAGAAAACAAAAGTATAAATCTGTCGTCTGCAGCATTACTTAATTGATAGGCAATTAATAAATCTACAGGTTAAATCATGCTTGATACTAATATGAAAACCCAGCTGCAAAACTATTTGCAGAACCTGAAATCAAACGTCGAACTCATTGTATTTCTTGATGACAGCAAAAAGTCTGAGGAACTGGCCTCACTGGCAAACGATATTGCTGGTTTGTCAGATAAAGTAACCGTTACCCGTGGCACTGATGCCAACGAACGCACACCTTCCATGCTGGTTCGCTCCACCGCCACCAACAGCGAAATCCGTTTTGCCGGCCTGCCGATGGGGCACGAGTTTACTTCGCTAGTGCTGACGCTGATGCACAGTGGTGGTCACCCTGCCAAAGTTGATCCTGATGTGGTTGAGCAAATCAAAGCCCTGCCCGGACAGTATCGTTTCGAGACCTATGTATCCCTGAGCTGCCAGAACTGCCCGGATGTGATTCAGGCGCTGAACATTATGTCGGCTCTTAATCCAAACATCACCAATGTCATGATTGATGGTGCGCTGTTCCAGCAAGAGGTTGATGAACGGAAAATCATGGCCGTTCCTGCGGTTTACCTTAATGGCGAGCTGTTCACCCAGGGACGGATCACCATTCAGGAGATCCTCAACAAACTCGACACTGGGGCAGCCGAACGTCAAGCCACTGCCATCTCTGAAAAGGAGCCTTTTGAAGTACTGGTAATCGGTGGTGGCCCGGCTGGAGCTTCAGCTGCTATATACAGTGCCCGCAAAGGTATTCGCACCGGCATCGTTGCTGACCGTTTTGGCGGTCAGGTAATGGACACAGTTGGCATTGAGAACTTCATCTCAGTAAAAGCAACCGAAGGACCAAAACTGGCAGCCAACCTGGAAGAACATGTTCGGGACTATGATGTGGACATCATGACTGAGCAGCGCGCCAGCCGTGTTATCGCCGCTGAACAAGTGGGCGACCTGATTCAGGTGGAGTTGGAAAGCGGTGCAACCCTGAAAAGCCGTACTCTGGTCATCGCCACCGGTGCCCGCTGGAGAGAGATGAATGTGCCTGGTGAGCAAGAGTATCGTGGCAAAGGCGTCGCCTACTGCCCGCACTGCGACGGCCCACTGTTTAAAGGTAAAAAAGTTGCCGTAATTGGCGGGGGCAACTCAGGTATTGAGGCGGCTATCGATCTGGCCGGCATTGTTGCACACGTCACGGTTCTGGAGTTTGATAACAAGCTCAGGGCCGATGAAGTACTGCAAAGCAAGGCACGCTCCATGGGCAATATCGACATTATCACCGAAGCGTTGACCACAGAGGTAGTGGGCAATGGAACGCAAGTGACCGGATTAAACTACACCGATCGCGCTTCAGGAGAAAGTAAGTCACTGGAACTTTCAGGCATTTTTGTCCAGATTGGCCTGGTACCAAATACCGAGTTCCTGAAAGACACTCTGGAGCTGAAACCCCGTGGAGAGATCGTTGTTGGCTCCCATGGAGAAACATCTGTTCCCGGTGTGTTTGCCGCGGGTGACGTCACCACAGCTCCCTACAAGCAGATCATCATTGCTATGGGCAGTGGCGCAAACTCGGCACTCGGTGCCTTCGACTATCTGATTCGTACTCCTGAGCCACAAAAACAGCAAAAAGCCGCCTGATTGCCTTGAAATCCCCCCTCTATCTTCTGTACGGGGGGGGGGGATTTCAGAGCCCGTATACAAAAAAATCAGGACAAACAAACCTCCATCACGTCACCCATAAGCTTCATCAATCCAGGCCTGTTGAATAGCTTCAAGAATCTTTTCACCACAGCGCTCAGGATCACCGGCAAACCCCTCCAGCGCCAGCACCTTATTTCTCAGATCGACGAAATTGATGTATCTTGGATCCACATCCGGATGCGCTTCATGCAGTTCGATAGCAATATCGTACACATCAGCCCAATGTAAACCCATAATCTGACTCCCGCAAAACCGTGAAAAGAGCGCTGCCATACCCAATGGATTTCATGTTGCCATGCGGCGGCAAGTGAGCGAAGCCTTTATGCCCTCGGGTACCGGGAGCATGGAAATACCATGTGACCGGGGTGAGCGAATACCCTGAAGGGCATAAATGCAGCCAACAAAGTAACAGTTTGAAAGGCGACGGGTATATCAGCGCCGTTCGGACACCTGGTTAATGGTATACCTGGGAATCTCCACCACCAGCTCATTATCACCAACCACCGCCTGACAGCTTAGCCGGGACTCAGGTTCAAGTCCCCAGGCTTTATCGAGCATATCTTCTTCCAGCTCATCGGGTTCGCCCAGACTGTCAAACCCCTCTCGAACGATAACGTGGCATGTGGTACAGGCACACGACTTCTCACAGGCGTGCTCGATTTCTATGCCATGCTGCAAGGCGGCATCGCAAATGGTAACACCGGGTTTTACCTCAATAACAGCACCTTCCGGGCAGAGCTCATCGTGAGGCAGGAAAACAATACGGGTCATGTTCAGAACTTCTCCAAGTCATCTACTTTTTGTCCAGACAGCGCCCGGCGAATACCCTGGTTCATGCGCCGGGCAGCAAACACTTCAGTTGACTTGCCAATACGGTCAATTTCAGCGGCAATGACTTTGGCATCGGCAGTTGCACGACACTTTCTCAGTGCTTCCAGATCGGCTGACAGTATCGTGTACTCTTGTTCGCTGAGCAGGCTCTGACCATCTTTTGCCAATGCTGCCGCCAATGCTTCGGTAACACGGTCGGCCTCTACCTGCTGCTCGCGCAGGGTGCGAGCATCGCGGTCATCTCCAGCATGGGCAAAAGAATCCTGTAACATTCGGGTGATTTCTGCATCGCCAAGACCGTAGGACGGTTTAACCTGAATACTACTTTTAACGCCGGTGGACAGCTCCTCGGCCCCGACACTTAAAAGACCATCAGCGTCTACCTGAAATGTTACCCGCACCTTGGCACCACCGGCTGGCATGGGGGGGATACCGCGCAGTTCGAAACGAGCCAGGGAACGGTTGTCTTTGATCAGCTCCCGTTCACCCTGGTAGACATGAATGACCATCGCCGTCTGACCGTCTTTATAGGTGGTAAACTCCTGGGCGCGACTGACAGGAATGGTGGTGTTGCGATGGATCACTTTCTCCATCAGCCCCCCCATGGTTTCCAGACCCAGCGAGAGCGGAATCACATCCAGCAACAACATATCTCCTGCCGATTTATTACCTGCCAACACGTTAGCCTGCAAGGCAGCACCGACGGCCACCACTCTGTCCGGATCGATAGACGTCAACGGTTTTTTAGAAACAAACGACTCAACCTGTTCGCGCACTCGCGGTACGCGGGTGGAGCCGCCAACCATAACAACTTCATCAATATCGCTGACTTTCAGGCCGGCATCCCGAATCACCCGTTTAAACGCACGGACGGTACGGTCTATTAATGGGGCCACCAGCTGCTCAAACTGCGTTCGGGTGAGGATGCCGCACCACGATCCGAGGCAAACATCCACTTGTGCCTCGCTGGTCAGCGCTTCTTTGGCCCGGCAGGCCTCGACCATAGCTATGCGCTGGTGCGAGGCATCAATGGCGGATTCGTCCATACCCGCCTGTTGCAGCATCCAGCGCGCCACCAGGTGGTCCATATCGTCGCCACCAAGAGTTGTATCACCGCCAGTGGCCAGTACTTCAAACACCCCTTTTTCCAGACGCAGGATGGAAATATCAAACGTACCGCCACCGAGGTCGTACACCGCCACCACGCCCTCCCTGCCCTGATCCAGGCCATAGGCAACGGCTGCTGCGGTGGGTTCATTGAGTAAACGGTAGACTTTAAGACCGGCCAGCCTGGCCGCATCTTTAGTGGCTTGGCGCTGGGCATCGTCAAAATAGGCCGGCACAGTGATAACGGCCCCATCAAGGTCACCACCCAGCGTCTCCTGCGCCCGACTGGCCAGCGAGCGCAAAATGGCCGCTGATACTTCAACCGGACTAACCCCCCCCTGACGGGTCTGAATTTGTGCCATACCAACGCCGTTCACCAGCTGGTAGGGCAGCAGGCCGCCCAGGGCTTTAACGTCGTCGAGTCCACGGCCCATCATGCGCTTGACGGAAATAATGGTGTTTTGCGGATCGTCCAGAGCAGCGGCGCGAGCCGAGAAACCAACCTGAACCCGCTGTTCACCGTAGTGCACCACCGAGGGCAGGATATGTTCGCCATCTGTATCCGGCAAAGTCTCGGCGATACCAGAGCGGACGGTGGCAATCAGCGAGTTGGTGGTGCCAAGGTCAATGCCAACAGCCCGTTTGAGCTGGTGTGGTTCAGGAGTTTGTCCTGGTTCGGAAATTTGCAGTAACGCCATATCTGCCCTTCTTACTCGTCATTCAGCGGCTGGTCATCCAGCAATTTGGATTCCAACTGTGCCAATTCTGCCGCCAGCTTTACCATGAACTGCATCTTTCTGACAATGGTTTCTGCCTGCTCCAGCTCTTGTGCTTGCCAGTGCTGTTCAAACTGGTTGAAGTAGGCAGTATTGTCATCATCCACCAGCTTAATCAACCGTTCCAGATCTGCCTCTGGATTGGCCTGAGCCTTCAGTTCAGAGACTTCATCACGCAGCTCCATCTGTGCCATAAGAAACTGCGCATCCATCACTGTATTGCGCTCCATATCCACCTCACGGCCGGCCAGCCTAAGTAAATAGACGGCTCTGGCTAGAGGCTGCTTCAAGGTGTGGAACGCTTCATTGACAAAAGCAGCGTATTGCACCGACAAGCGCTGTTGACGCTCGCTATCGGCAGCAAACCGGTCCGGATGCACCGTCCGCTGCAACGCCCGGTACTGCCTGGCCAGCAGCTGCTGATCAGGCTGGCAGGAAACGGGCAGCTCAAACAGCTCGAAATAATTTTGGGTTAGATCAACCACAATACGGTCAACTCTCAAGTCGGTGAATGTCTGTTGGCAACGGGCACAGCATAAACAAATAAGGCCCGAACGGTAAGACCGATCGGGCCAACAGGCATAACAGAGATTCAAAGGCTTTGATCAGGAGGCAGCCCGGTCGGTATCCACATTGAAGCTTTCACCACAACCGCACTCGCTGGCCACATTCGGATTGTTGAATTTGAAGCCTTCATTCAAGCCTTCGCGGACAAAATCCAGCTCGGTACCGTCAAGATACACCAGGCTTCTGGGGTCAACAAAGACGCTCACGCCGTGATCTTCAAAAACCTGGTCGCTCTCATCAACCACATCGACAAACTCCAGCACATAAGCCATGCCAGAGCAGCCCGAGGTGCGTACGCCAAGCCTGATACCAAGCCCCCTGCCCCGTTGTGATAACTGCCCCTTGATATGGCGAGCGGCCGCTGCGGTTACCGTAATTGCCATTAAATACTCCATCACCAGCCGGTCAACATATCGGCAAAAAACAGCCCTTGCTACCTAAAACCTGTCGTATTTCAGGCAGCGGGAGCGGCGTCGTGGTTCTGTTTTGAACGGTAGTCGTCAATAGCTGCCCTGATGGCATCTTCCGCCAGCACCGAGCAGTGAATTTTCACCGGTGGCAGGGCCAGCTCTTCGGCAATGTCCGAATTTTTGATGGTGGCTGCCTCTTCCAGCGTCTTGCCCTTCATCCATTCGGTGGCCAGGGAGCTCGAAGCGATGGCCGAACCGCAGCCGTACGTTTTAAAGCGGGCATCTTCAATCACACCATCATCGTTGACCTGAATCTGCAAGCGCATCACATCGCCGCAGGCCGGTGCACCCACCATGCCGGTACCGACATTGTGCGAGTTCTGGTCCAGCTTGCCAACATTACGGGGATTTTCGTAGTGATCAATAACCTTGTCGCTGTATGCCATTTCGCTCTCCTTCAAAGTCATGCCAGAGGCAAAACTTCATTAACATCTCAGTGGGCAGCCCACTCAACCTGTGTAAGATCAATGCCATCTTTATACATATCCCACAAGGGTGACAACTCCCGCAGTTTCGACACCGCCAGGCGGATTTCCGCAACAGCATGATCAACTTCCGCTTCAGTGGTGAAGCGCCCGAGGCTGATGCGCAGGGAGCTATGGGCCAGTTCATCATTCAGGCCCAGCGCCCGCAATACATAAGAAGGCTCAAGGCTGGCCGAGGTACAGGCAGAACCGGATGAGATGGCCAGATCCTTGAGCGACATCATCAATGACTCTCCTTCCACATAAGCGAAACTGATGTTCAGGATACCCGGCACACGCTGCTTCAGAGAACCGTTGATGTACACCTCTTCCAAATCGGCAATCTGGCTCAACAGACGGTCTTTCAGCGCCTCAATACGCGCCCTTTCGTCGTTCATCTCAGCGGCAGCAATACGACAGGCCTCACCAAGACCGACAATCTGATGGGTTGGCAGAGTACCCGAACGCATACCTCGCTCATGACCACCGCCGTGCATCTGCGCTTCCAGGCGCACGCGGGGTTTGCGGCGCACGTAGAGCGCACCAATACCTTTCGGTCCGTAGAGTTTGTGAGCAGAAACGGAGAGCAGGTCTACCTTCATGGCCTCCATGTCCAGAGGAATTTTACCGGCACTCTGGGCCGCGTCGACATGGAAAATAACCTTATGTGATCGGGTCAATTCACCGATGGCAGCAATATCGTTAATGACGCCAATCTCATTATTGACATGCATCAGACTGACCAGAGTCGTATCATCTCGCAGGGCGCTGGCGACCATATCGACAGTGATCAGACCATCACGGTCAGGGTCAAGATAAGTCACCTCGTAACCTTCCCGTTCAAGCTGACGACAAGTGTCCAGCACTGCCTTGTGCTCAATACGGGAAGTAATAATGTGCTTGCCTTTCTTGCTGTAAAAGTTGGCAACACCTTTGATGGCCAGATTATCAGATTCGGTAGCGCCCGAGGTCCAGACAATCTCTCTGGGATCAGCATTGATCAGATCTCCAACCTGACGACGGGCATCTTCAACCGCCTCCTCTGCCCGCCAGCCAAACACATGGGAACGGGAAGCTGGATTACCAAAATTACCTTCCGGAGAGAGGCACTGAACCATCTTTTCAGCCACCCTCGGGTCAACTGGTGTTGTCGCAGAATAATCGAGATAAATAGGTAATTTCATTTGGTGCATCTCCAGGCGATCAGTACGCAAATATCCTTGATCGGCAAAAGGGTAAAATCATCATGCCTTAACATCCTGATTCCGCTTGAGAAGTTTCATTGGTAATCCTCATTGTCCAGAGGTAATCGCCATTCAAACCCTTCACCAAACGGTGTCAGCGGCAATTCTGTTGTCTTGCTGCTCATCCTGGCGAAGCGCAACACTTTGTACTTCCCTGCGTGCCACCAGATCAGCGAGACTGATCCCACCAAGAAAGGAATGGATCTGATCGCTCAAATCCTGCCACAAATGATGGGTCAGGCAGGTCACCCCGTGCTGGCACCCTCTAGCCCCTTTACACTTTGTCGCGTCTACGGACTCATTAACCGCATCGATCACTTGAGCCACAAAAATGGTACTGCTGGCACGACCCAGCCGGTAGCCACCACCAGGACCACGCACACTGAAAACAAGGTCACTGCGGCGGAGCTTGGCAAACAATTGCTCCAGGTATGAGAGCGAAATTCCCTGACGGCCTGATATATCGGCCAGTGATACTGGCCCCTCCTGATCAGCATGAAGCGCTAAATCCAGCATGGCAGTCACCGCGTAGCGTCCTTTGGTGGTTAATCTCATACAGAATCTCTCTAGCTAGTCAGGCAGAGGTATCGGTCTCATTAGCAGGGGGTTACATCTGTCATATCCAGACACAAAAACCAGTCAGACTCTGTGTCGACAGTAGAATTATGAAATACCCGAGTAATTCAGTCAACTATCGAGCAAGAAAACGATGAGAGCAGAGGGGTCAAGCGAAGGAGATTTCGCTCTATTTTATAATTTTTTCATGTTCAGAAAAGCAGAAACAAACATCAAGGGTGGTTTTCAGCAACAATCATTCCGTCCTGCCCTGCGGATATAAGCCTAGTGACTACTTTTTTGTTG
>JAKROC010000082.1 GCA_024509075.1 Endozoicomonas sp. | reverse complement strand
ATCCTGATGGTAGTAATTCCGATTCAGCAAAGTCAGACTGTTGATCAGTGCCGTTCTCTATGTTGCTGCTTCCGTTCTCTATGTTGCTGCTTCCGTTCTCTAAGTTGCTGCTTCAGTTCTCTCAGGCGTTCGTCAGCGCCAATCTTATCAGTAGCCGTGGCACAAGATGCTGTTGATGTGAAAGGAACCCCTGAACTGTTTTGAGGCTGTCCGGAGGCAGGTTCATCAACACGGTGATCAGGCATAGCAGGTACGGTTATGCCGATATTGGCTGTTGTTTTTGCAACCTCCTTTGACTTTTTCGAACGGGAGGAAGAGGAGTAGCTGCTACCAGAGTGTGCAGGTAGAAAACCTCCGGTAACGTCTGTTGAACGATTCGATATTGCTGCAGCATCCTGCTGTTGAGGGGTGCGGGCAGAGCATTCCGGATTGCCTGATTGTTGTATTCTTGAGTCAGCAGGAGCCAGGGGCAGCCCACAATAATCGGAACCGGCGGTGACGTGACAGGGCGGTGGATCAACCCTGTTATACGCAGGCAGTCCGCCGTTGCCCACACTTCGGTCAGGGGGCAATGGGCTGGCATCGTATCCTGTGAAAGGTTCTGTCATGGGGCTGTTGAGATCTACGATCCTGTCATTCAGATCGGCTGTAACTTCCCCGAGTTTTTTGCAATAGTCATCCTGCGAATGCCTGGCCAGAAGCCATGGGGCAATCCCGGTAAAGCCGGGGTTTTTGTAGATGTTATGGATTAAGTGAGTAGGTATGTCGTTACGGCCGGGGATTGCCGGGCGCCTGTTTTTGGGTCTCGCGCCTCCATGACTATCCCGCGAGTTAGCCATGGAAGAATTACAGGGTGCTGGCGGCCGGGAGTGCGCAACGGAACTTTGCTGATCACAGCAGAACTGGTGCCATTGATCAGAGGGTGGGTTGGCAGGGCTATAGGGAGAATCGTTCGCCGTTACCCTACGGCTGGCTGCAAGTCTCAAGGGTGCACCATCAGTAGGCACGATGCTGATGGTATTATCGCCTTGCGCCCTGCTGCTGACGAAAGACCGATCCAGACTCTCTTCCGGCCATGACATGAAGAGACACCACAACCGCCGCCCACAACCACCCTGCAAGCGGCTCTGTCAACTGGCTTGTGGTGAAACCGTGCATCGGCTGAAGTGGCTTGATCAGGTCTTAGTCCCTCCGGAGGCTGTGCCTGCCTGTTCACCTGCATCGGTTTATTCCCTGATGGCCACTGACCACTAAAAATGATGGTTACTTATAACTTTCCAGAACTGCCATAGTAGACCGCAAATTCAACTCACACTGGATTGGCAGTACCCTAAGGGCACAAATACCCCATAGGGAGTAAGTAACCCATAGGGCGTAAAAGCAACGCATGGAGCAGTTGCCGAGCGAAAACCCTGAAGGGCATAAATGTAGCCAACAAAGTAGCAACTTGAAAGGCGACGGGTATATTTGTTCTGCCCCCCCTTTGAGGATTGTTTAGAGAAAAAAGTTCCACATAAACTATTGCTGTAAATCAATCAGATCAAAAAACAACTCTTGTACACTTTCCCTGATTTTTCTGCCGTTTCCATTTTAAGCACCGCGCATAACAAAGAAACGGTGTCGTTCTGTTTTTTATTAAGCAATCTATAAAAATTAACTTGGGGGAAATTCATTATGATCTGGCTACAGTTGGCCATTGTGATTCTGTGCATCATGGTGGGCGCACGACTCGGGGGGATCGGTCTGGGTTTGGTGGGAGGCGTCGGCCTGGCCATTCTCGCTTTCTTATTTGACGTTCAACCTACATCACCACCTATTGATGTTATGTTGATGATTCTGGCCGTGGTCTCCGCCGCAGCCTGCATGCAGGCCGCTGGCGGCATGGATTACCTGGTGCAGGTTGCCGAGCGAATCCTGAGAAAAAACCCCAAACGCATCACCTTTATCGCTCCGGCAGTTACCTACTTTTTCACCATGTTTGCCGGCACCGGGCACGTCGCCTACTCAGTATTACCAGTTATTGCTGAGGTAGCCCGACGCACTGGCGTGCGTCCGGAACGTCCGCTATCCATAGCGGTCATCGCCTCCCAGGTGGGTATTGTGGCCAGCCCGATCGCTGCGGCAACCGTGGCTACGCTGACCATCTTGTCCACCCGCTATGAAATCACCCTTGGGCAAATTCTCGGCATCACCATTCCAGCCACCATGGTTGGCCTGTTCCTGGCCGCTCTGGTCACCAACAAATTGGGCAAAGAACTCAAAGACGACCCGGAATTCCAGCGTCGTATGCAAGACCCTGAGTATCGCCGCAAGATGGAACAGAGCGCCAATGTGTCAGTTACTGAGCTCAAGCCTGGCGCTAAAATATCCGTTCTGCTGTTCCTGCTGGGCGCCGTTGCGGTGGTTCTAATGGGCGCAATACCCGCTCTGCGCCCGCAATTCGACGGTGCGGCGCTGTCCATGGCTCATACCATTGAAATCATCATGCTGAGCGTAGCAGCACTGATTGTCTGGCTGGGCAAGGCAGATGTTACTGAGGCAAGCCAGGGTGATGTATTTATGGCCGGTATGCGGGCCATTATTGCCATTTTTGGTATTGCCTGGCTGGGCGACAGCTTCTTTGGTGCCCACGATGCCCTGCTCAAAGGCAGCATCTCTGAAATGGTACAGTCTGCCCCCTGGGCCTTTGCCATCGCGCTGTTTATTCTGTCGGTGATGGTGAACAGTCAAGGCGCGACAGTCTCCACCCTGATGCCTCTGGGCGTAGCCCTTGGTCTGCCAGCGGCGTCTTTGGTGGCCATGTTCCCTGCGGTTAACGGTTACTTCTTTGTGCCAAACTACGGCCCCATTCTGGCCGCCATTGACTTTGACAGCACGGGTACCACTCGCATTGGCAAGTACGTGTTCAACCACAGCTTCATGCTGCCAGGCCTGATGTCCGTGGTATTCTCGGTTGCTGCCGGTTTTGCCTTCAGCAATCTGGTGCTCTGACAACCGATCTACGCTCCTCCTGTTCCGGGGGAGCGCTTACCCCGCCTGATCCTCCTGCTTGCGCTCATTTTTCAACTATCATCTATTGCAGCCTGGCGCTGCCACTATGTACCCGTCGCCTTTCAAGTTGCTACTTTATTGGCTGCATTCGCTCACCCCGGTCACGTGGTATTTCTACGCTCCCGGGGTTTCGCTCAATTGCCGCCACGTAGCAACATGAAATCCATTGGGTATAACAGACTCCACTTGCCTTGATGCCACCCCCAAACCTGCAATTTTTCCGGAGCCAGATATGTGTCGTACAACAATTGTTGTTTTTATGTCAGCACTGTGTTTCGCTTCAGAACTGGCAGCTTCCTCACCTGCCCAGGACCACACTACAGACCAGTACGCCCAGCTGCGCCAACGTTGGAGCGAGTACTTTCTTGGCAACCCGCAACTGCCATGGGGCTTGGCGTTCAACAGTTCATTGCGGCACTAGACCACTATGCCACTCAGTTACTGGCAACAGTACAACTATCCGGACACAGCGTCTGGCCAGACCTGATACTGGATAACAAGCCCCTTGAAGGACAAAAGCAGCTTGGTGCCAAGCTTTACCAGACCTACCTGCGACTGTTTCAAATGGCCAGAGCCTACCGGTTCTCCAACAACCAGCAACTGCAAACGGCACTGATCAACAGTCTGACTTTGCTGAATCGGAATTACTACCATCAGGATGCTGTTGAATGTTGAATGGGGTGACTGGTGGTATTGGCAGGTGGGTATCGCCAAGGTCGTCGGCAATCTGCTGGTGCTTTTGTACGACGATATATCTAAATCTTTACTGCAGGATTACATTGCTGCCTCACGCTATTTTGTTGCCCAACACAATTTACCCGGTGGGCCGGAGGTTCATCCTCACCGACCCCATTTACCTCCACCGGTGGCAACCGCACAGATAACGCTCAGGTAGTGCTGATTCGCGGGGTACTGGACCAGAACCCGCAGGAGATCACCCAAGCGTTGTCCGCCCTGACGCCGGTGTTGGCGATCGTTGATCAAGGTTTCACCCCGATGGCTCATTCAGCACCGTGATCTGCCCTATACCGGCACCTACGGGCAAGTGCTGGTAGCTCACAGACTCACAGGGGCGCATCACGTTAGGCGACAGCGGTGAGATTACTGCCGATCTGTCTGACCTGCGTGGCAACAGCTATCAGTTCACTGCAACAGATTAAAATGAGTTCATCGCGGTCAGCAGCATATTGCCGCCAAAGATATAAACCGCGCAGATGCCATTCTCACCCAGAGAGACGCCCACAAGGCACTTCCGCACCCGCACCCGCACCCGCACCCGCAAAACGGAGCTTGCGTAACATATCATGCCAGTGGGAACCAGTGGAAAAAAGCTCCACCGGGTGCAGACCAACAGCTCTTTTTTCTTCAGTGACCGGGATAGTTTGTTGAGCTGTTCAGGGTACTTTTGGGCAAAAACCTGATCGAACCCGAGATAACGCCCACAGTAGTAGACGATGGTGGATGAGGTGACAATGACAATGGCATTGATAACAAAGAGAAGAACCGGCGGAAACACCAGAACACCGGCCAGCAGCAGCGGCGGGGGACCAAAGTCAAGCCGCGCAGGGTTCCCAGTACGAGGTAGACCAGGGACGCAGAAAACAGGTTATCAGTAAAAAGCTGGCGTAGATTCTCAGGCTGAAAGAGTCCCGGGTTGCCTAGGTAGACACCCAAACAAACAAAGAAAAACAACAAGCAGCCATAAACAGAAGATGAACTTTTTCGTCATTGCCATTTTCGTAATACTTATTTGGTACAGGTATAGACAAAGGCAGGGGGAAAGTTCATCAACACAAAGTCGGTCTTCATATCGCCAAAGTGACGTTGAACTATTTTCTTGTCTGCAATGGAGTATTGATACTGAATAAACTGTCCACCAACTTTCAGGTTGGCCTGACAGGCGTGCAGTATACGCATCTTTACCCTGGTAGGGATATTGTACAGCGGCAGTGACGAAACGATGTAATCCGCCTTCAGGCCACCATGGCTCTGAAGATGCTGCGACAGATCCGCAGCACTGCCCTGAATTATTCTGGCCTGCGTGTCGCAGAACTCTCTGCTGAGCCGCTCGGAAAACGCCGGGTTTAGCTCGATACAGACCAGGCGGCTATGCTCGGGCATTTTCGAGAGCATCAACCGCGTCACGGCACCCGTTCCCGGCCCCAGTTCAACCACAAGTGACGCAGACTTGAAATCAATCTGCTCACACATTGAAGAAACAAGGAATCGTGAGCTTGGAACAAATGAGCCAATTTCACGAAGCTTACTGATGGATTGTGCAAAAAAGGTGTACGACATACCTTCAAACGGGAGACCGGATAATAGGAAAACACATTGTTAATTAAAATGCAGGATATTACCCGATATGGGCCAATGCCACTCACATGCCTATTTTTGGGTAGTCACCGAGTATAGATTAATACAGAAAATTCAAGCATCGGAAATAACCCCTAAACAAAACACCTCTTAACGGCAAAAATACGCAAACAACCTCCCTGGCTTACCAAGAGTGCGCAAAGCAAATTCCCCCCCGAGATACTGGACAACATTTTACTTGCCAATACCAGACCTTAGCTCTGGCAATAGTGAGATATGACCATAGCCAGAAAAATCCCGACGCGGTAGCTTATAACCAAAACATATCCACAGGGAGCTCAATGTGAGCAAACGCGAGATTTTCGGCTGGGCAATGTTTGATGTGGCCAACAGCGCCTACACCACAGTGGTGATCACGGTGGTGTACAGCGCTTTTTTTATCAGCCACATTGTTGATGGCAGTCAGTGGGCAAACAGTTGGTGGGCTCTGGCAATGTCCCTGTCCAGTGTCGGCGCTATGGTACTAGCACCGTTGGTGGGCAGCTGGATCGATCTTTACGGCGGCAAAAAACGCTGGCTCATGGCTCTGATGCTCTGCTGCGCACTGGCCACCATGGGGCTGTACTTTGCCACTCCCGGCGCAGTGATGATGGCCGTGTTGCTGCTGGTATTGAGCAACACTGCCTGGATGCTGTGTGAAACGGTCAGCAGCAGTTTTCTGACCGAGATTACCACGGAAAAGCACATGGGCCTGGTCTCAGGCATTGGTTGGGGTTTGGGGTATCTTGGCGGGTTGCTGAGCCTGGTGCTTGTGCTTTTCGGTGTGATCACCGCTCCTGTTGACAGCGCACAATACTTGCTGCAAAACCGCCTGGCGATGATTGTCGTGGGGGGCTACTTTATCCTGGCCTCGGTACCGACAATCGTCTGGCTCAGGGAGCGGCGGCCGCTGGAGTCCGGCAAAATCCATTGGCGAACACTCGTCAATCACAGTTGGCAAAGCGTCAGGGAGAGCCGGATACTCGCACGACAACTGCCAGTTCTCTACCGTTTCTTGCTGATTTTTACTTTGTACAGCGCCGGTATCGCCACCGTAATCAAATTTTTTGGCATCTATGTTGCAACCGAACTGAGTTTGACCGGAGAGGAAAAAACCGCTGTTTTTTTGGCGTTGCAGGTATCGGCATTTATAGGTGCATTGTCGTTTGGCTGGCTGGAATCGAAAATTGGCGCTCGCTACACCATCAGCCTGACACTGCTATGGTGGCTGCTCGGTCTGGCTTGCATTCATCAGCTAGCGACACTGAGCGTCTGGTTGCAGATGGACATAAACACACTGTTTATTGTTTGTACCGTGATTGCCGGTGCCGGGCTTGGCTCAACACAAAGCGCCAGCCGGGCCCTGGTGGGCATGCTCAGCCCGACCCGGCACAGCGGCAAACTCTTTGGGTACTGGGGTATGTTTTCGCAACTGGCTGCCATTCTCGGCACCAGCAGTTTTGCATTGGTGTCGGATATGCTTTCCTCGCAACAGGCGCTATTGCTACTTATGGCCTTTTTTGCGGCCGGAGCTGTCCTGATGGGGAGGCTGCCCGTGGATGCTGGCATAGCACAAGCGACCTCATACGATCAGGCACAAAACAACGGGTAAAGATTACAGACAAGATACACACGACATTTGTTTTTTATGAGCGCACCAGACGAAAGGTCAGGTTGATTCTTGGCCCAACCGGTTTTGCTGTTTTGGTCAGACAGTGTTGCCAGCAGTGCTGAGTGGTGCCGCCCATTAGTAACAATGAGCCAGAGGTCAGATCAACACTGTGTGACACCTCGTCTTTGCGGTATTTATGACGCAACCGAAAACGACGGGTGGCACCGAGACTCAATGAGGCAACAACCGGGTTTTTGCCCAGCTCTGGCTCGTCATCGCTGTGCCAGCCATTACTGTCCCGCCCATCCCGGTAGAGGTTGATCAGCACGGCGTTGAAACGCTGGCAACAACACCGTTCGATTTCTTGCTTAACGGCCATTACTGCCGGGGACCAGGGCTGTGGCAGCAGCGCTAGCCCGGAGTACTGGTAACGGGCCTGCGGATCGCCCATCCAGACTTGCAAACGGGGGACTTTGTGGGTTTTACCAAACAGAGTGATATGCTCCTGACGCCAGGCAAGTGTGGCCAGCAAGTCGGCAAAAAGTCGCTCGCTGGCGGCTGCACCAAGGAACTGCCGCCAGTAGGTCAGGTGAGCATCGGGCAGGTCAATCCGTTCTGACGAAGACGACAAGGTATCAAACTCCTGACGGCCTGATTAAACACTCAATCATTGATTGCCTCCGGCAATTTATTTGGCCATTGACGTCAATCAAGCGCAGCGAGCAACAGCGCTTTTTTGCCCAACAGACTATCCAGCGACCAGTGTTGTACTCCCCAGTCAAGGATATCAGCAATGGTACAGGCCTGAAGATCTGGCTCTGTCTCAAGCCCCAGAGCTCTGAGCGCCTTCATCAGCGTCGGGCGGGGGTTGTCCAGAGGGATGGCCGGAGCGTGGTTCTGTTTGCTCAGTTTATTGCCATCGCCCAAAGTAATCACTGGAATATGGGCATAGACAGGATGCGCCATGGATAGTTGGCTTTGCAGATAGAGCTGGCGCGGTGTCGAATCCAGCAGATCAACCCCCCGGACAATATGGGTAACCCCCTGAAAGGCGTCGTCCACACAGACCGCCAGTTGATAAGCATAAAGGCTATCTTTGCGTTTAAGCAGAAAATCACCCAGCACTGTCAGATTATACGACTGCTCTCCCTGAATACGATCCTGAAAGTGGATAGTTGTATCCCGGCACAGCAGTCTGAGTCCATGGGGTTCGCCAGGAGCAGTATCTTGCCATACATTGCGACAGTAGCCGGGATAAACACCATTATGGCCAGCCAATTTTTTGCGCGTACAGGTACACGGATAGAGCTTGTGCTCCTGCTGCAACACAGTGAGTACATCATCGTAAGCGCTATGGCGATTGCTTTGAAACAAGACATCCCGATCCCAGAGCATTCCGTATGCCTCCAGGGCTTGCAGGATAAGACCAGAAGCACCTCGCGGTTCTCTTGGCGGGTCAATGTCTTCTATTCGCACTAGCCACGTACCATCGTGTGCTCGGGCATCCAGATAGCTGGCCATGGCAGCCACCAGCGAGCCAAAGTGCAAGGGGCCGGATGGCGACGGTGCAAAACGTCCAATGTAAGGCGTGCTTGTCTTGCTCATTAAGGTGTTTACAAGCCCATAACAAAACACACCGCTCGGTCAGTATTAGCGGAGCGGTGTTCAATAGGTCGCTGAAGGCTGAGGTACAGGCGTAAAAGTCAGGCGAGAACCAGCTGCGAGCTGGTCCATCTCGAAATAATCAATTGCCCAGCTGCCTTTCCTTGATCTCAGCCAGAGTCTTGCAGTCAATGCATAATGTAGCAGTCGGCCGGGCTTCAAGACGACGAATGCCGATTTCTACACCACAACTGTCGCAAAAACCGTAGTCATCTTCCTCGATGCGAGCCAGCGTGTCGTTAATTTTCTTAATCAGTTTGCGCTCACGGTCACGGGTTCTCAGCTCAAGGCTGAACTCTTCTTCCTGGCTGGCGCGATCGGCAGGGTCGGGGAAATTGGCGGCCTCGTCCTGCATATGGTTAACGGTGCGATCCACTTCCTCCATCAACTCCCGCTTCCAGTTTTGCAGGATCTGGGTGAAGTGAGCGACCTGTTGCTCGTTCATATACGTCTCCCCTTCCATTTCCTGGTAGGGATTAAACGATTTGAGCAGATTGCCTGTATCCGCGTTTTTTTGTGCTGACATGATTACAGCCTCACCACCTTCTATTCATGAGTCGGAAACAGCTCAAGCCATTACCGCCTCTCCATTAAAAGGCACTCGCATCGCGCTTTTCAGAAGCTGACTCTGCGATCCTTCTGCTACTTCCGGCACGCCGGCTCCCTAGAAAGCCAGGGTCAATACCACGAGCACCCATCTGGTGGGTGCAAAAGCTACTGGCACTTGACTTTTGCCTTCCTTAACGACGAATGGTCAAAAATTCACCCTAAGACCGAATGAAAACAAACCACTGCCGTGTTTCCAAAAGAAGCTGAGAAACTACCAAAACACATCGCAAGACGCCATAAAAAAATGTCGTCCAATTAGCGAAATTGACCAAAATGTCGGCACAGGTCAACAGTTATTATTGCCTTGGACCTTGGTATGAATGGCCCTGCAAGCCTGCCCGGTCTTACCATTAACAACATGACCGGCTTTCACCTTAAAATTCTATTTTTTAATATCAAAAATAATTTAATGAGGATAAGTAATGAAATACGCTGCCCCCCTCCAGCAAGCACGTTTCATCAGGCGCTACAAACGGTTTATGGTCGATGTGGAACTGGACGATGGAACACAAATAACCCTGCACTGCCCCAACACCGGGTCTATGAAAAACTGCCTCTATCCCGGTCACCGGGTTTGGTATTCTGATTCACATAATCCCAAACGCAAATATCGCTGCACGTTGGAGCAGGCGGAAGTCCCTGTGTTATTTAACGGCACAGAACGTATGGCCCGGGCAGGATTAAATACGACATTAGCAAATCATCTGGTAGCGGAGCTGCTCCAGGCCGGCAAGGCGCCTGAGTTGAGTGGTTACCAGACTATCCGACAGGAAGTGCGTTATGGCAGCCAGAATAGCCGTATCGACCTGCTACTTGAGGGTGACACCCTGGCCAACTGCTATGTAGAAGTCAAAAGCGTCACTCTGGCCATGGGTGACGGTTTGGGCCTGTTTCCCGACGCTGTCACCAGCCGGGGAGTCAAGCACTTGCAGGAGCTGACCGAGATGGTTGATTCGGGCGAGAGGGCAGTACTGTTTTTCTGCGTGCAGCACACTGGTATCGATAACGTATCTGTTGCCGGGGAGATTGACCCGACCTACGCTGCAGAACTGCAAAAGGCTCTTGATGCCGGGGTCGAAGTCATGGCCTGGGGGGCTGAGATGACAACCGAGGCCATAGAACTGACCACCCCCCTGCCCTTTCGCTATACCCAAAGGATTTCAAGTTGATTCGAGGCAGCAAATGAGCGAAGCCCTGGGAGCATGGAAATACTATGTGACCGGGGTGACGACTGCATGGATGCAGGAGGTAGCACCCTAAAGGGCATAAAGGCAACGCATGGAGCAGTTGCCGAGCGAATACCCTAAAGGGCACAAGTGCAGCCAACAAAGTAGCAGCTTGAAAGGCGACGGGTATAAAGAATTGTCAGAGAACACAATGAAAGGATTGATCCAGCGTGTACAGAACGCCAGTGTGGTAGTGGACGGTGAAACCGTTGGCGCGATTGGCCAGGGTATATTGCTGTTGTTGGGCGTGGAAAAAGAAGACAACGAAGCTCAGGCAGATAAACTGCTTGATAAAGTACTTAAATACCGCATTTTCAGTGACGACCAGGGCAAGATGAACCTCAGCCTCACAGATATTGGTGGTGGGCTGTTAATCGTCTCCCAATTCACCCTGGTGGCGGATACTCGCAAAGGGTTGCGGCCGGGCTTCAGTGGCGGAGCCAGACCAGCTGAAGGCGAACGGCTGTACAACTATTTTGTGGCACAGGCCAGAGAGACTCATACGACAGTGGCTTCAGGACGTTTTGGTGCCGACATGAAAGTCTCTCTGCTCAATGACGGGCCGGTAACTTTTCTGTTGTGAGTTCCGGCTTGCCACCATTGGTTACGTTACATCTGCTCGACAGTCTCAATGCCCAGCAAGTCCAATCCCAACTGCAAAATCCTGCCGGTCAGGGCACAAATCTGCAGGCGGCTGTTGCGCAACTCAGGTAACACCCCTTCACGGTTGACCGGACAAGTTTCGTAGAACTTCATAAAGGCGCCGGATATGTCATAGAGATAAGCACACAATTGATGTGGCAGCCCTTCTCTGGCAACCGAATCAAGCGTCTCGCTGAAACGACACAGTTGCAGTGCCAGCTCTCGTTCGGCATCGCTGGCAATGATCACCTCACCTTGCAGATCCGACATGCTGATACCCGCCCGACGAAAAATACTGCCAATTCGGGTAAAGGCGTAGAGCAGGTATGGCGCCGTATTGCCTTCAAAGGCCAGCATAATGTCCCAGTCAAACACATAGTCACTGGTTCTGTTTTTTGACAGGTCTGCATATTTGACCGAGCCAATAGCCACCGCACGGATCACATTCACTTTCTGTTCTTCAGAAAGATCGCCGGATTTGCTGGCGATCAGAGCCGCAGCGCGCTCTTCTGCTTCATTAAGCAAATCCGCCAGTTTGATGGTAGTGCCCGCACGGGTTTTGAATGGCTTGCCATCTTTACCGAGCATCATGCCAAAGGCGTGGTGTTCAAGAGAGACATGCTCTGAGGCAAAACCAGCCTTGCGGGCAACGGCATAAACCTGCTCGAAATGCTGCCCCTGACGGGCGTCAACATAGTAGAGCACACGGTCAGCATTCAGGGTATGGCAACGATGGCGAATAGCGGCCAGGTCGGTAGTGGAGTAAAGAAAACCACCGCCGGATTTCTGCACGATAACCCCCATGGGATCACCGTCTTTGTTTTTGAACTCATCCAGGAAGACTACTTTGGCATCGTCATCTTCGCTGAGCAGGCCTTTCTCACCCAGCACTTTAATAATGACTGGCAAGCTGTCATTGTAGGCACTCTCACCCATCACATCGTTGTTGGTCAGTGAGACGTTCAGGCGGTCGTAAATTTCCTGATTGTGCGCCAGGGTAATATTGACCAGCTTTTTCCAAAGCTTCAGGCAGTATTCATCGCCGCCTTGCAGGCGAACAACGAAATTTCTGGCGCGGGCAGCAAAGTCCGGATTTTCATCAAAATGCTTCTTGGCCTCCCGATAGAACGTTTCCAGGTCAGAGAGCTTCATGCTCACGGCTTCCTGGTTCTCTTTTTCCAGGTCTTCCAAATGAGCTATCAACATGCCGAACTGAGTGCCCCAGTCGCCCAGGTGGTTCTGACGGATTACCTTATGCCCCAAAAACTCCAGAGTCCGCGCTGTGGCATCACCAATAATGGTGGAACGCAGGTGGCCGACGTGCATCTCCTTGGCGACGTTGGGTGCTGAGTAATCGACCACCACCGTTTGGCGCTGCGCAGCTTCGCTGACACCGGCGCGGGGGTCGTGGGCAGCTTCATGTACGGCACTGGCCAACCACTGCGACTCAAGATAGATGTTGATAAAACCGGGGCCGGCGACTTCAATCTTGCTGGCAATGCCGGTCAGGTCGAGATGGTCTGAGACTTTCTGTGCCAGTTCCCGTGGGTTCATACCCATTTTCTTAGCCGCGGCCATGACCGCGTTGCACTGGTAATCACCAAAATTCGCCCTTGCGCCAGGGCGCACCATCGCCGGAGTATCGGCCGGAGCACCGGCAGCGACAAGCGCCTTGATGACCCTGTCTTCAAGCAGCCTGAGAATATTCATGCAAGAGTCCCTGATAAAAAGCGCTGGAATTTAAATCGCCGGGAATCCTATCGAAAAAGACCACCGGCCTCAATAGAGAGGCTTATGCAGTTGACCCATCTAAACTCGCCACCTCAAAAAACTGCTACGCTGCTGGCTGTACCCACCCGGCAACGCCTCCACGCATTGCCTTATGTTTTGATTCATGCAGTGGTTACCAGCTCGCCTTTGGTCACGCCGTGTTTGTGATCTCTTCAGTTCTCGCGCAATTAACAATGAAGGTAGGCTGGCAATGGATCTTTTGCATGGGGCGGGAAAACGGCCCGCCAACCTCACAAAGAAGTAAGCTGCTGCACTTTTCCCGGACTGACTTCGCCCTGGGTGAGCATGGAACTGTAGGCATGCAAAGAGAAACGAGTGCCCATCAGAGCAGCAACAATCGCCGCCCCATTCTCGATAGCAACACCGCCGCCTGCGACGATCTCAATCTCCCCGCTGGCAAACGCAGCCATCTTTACCAGCTGCTCAATCCCGTCAAGTGCTGTGCCTGGACTCCCCCACGGTAGGCCACTGCTCAACACCCGATCAATACCCAGCTCAAGCAGCGTATCCAGAGCGTACTGCCAGTCGGGCGCAGCATCAAAAGCCCGATGAAAGGACACTGACAGCTCATGTTCCCTGGCCATGCCCACCAGACGCTCGCTGTAAGCTCTGTGCACCATTGATGACGTCTCATCCAACACGCCAAAAACAATCCCGTCGGCACCGGCCTGTGCTGCCGCTTTGATCTGTTGCTCCATCAAGGCAATGTCAGTCCGGTGATAAAAAAAATCCCCCCCTCGAGGGCGGATCATGGGCAGCAGGCCCGGACGATCCCTGAAAGCTTCCCGGGCCAACTCAATATGCCTGACAGAAGGCGTCAAACCGTCCTGCTCCATTTGGGCGCACAATTCTATACGCTCAGCACCGCCCTCCCAGGCACTACTCACTGAACGGCTGACATAGGCATCATCTTTGCTGTGGATACAAACTTCGACGGGGATCATAGAGTTCTGGTCATTATCGCTGGGTTATTAGAGTCCTTTATACCCAAAGGATTTCAAGTTGATTCGAGGCGGCAAATGAGCGAAGCCTTTATGCCCTCGGGTGCCGGGAGCGT
>JAKROC010000081.1 GCA_024509075.1 Endozoicomonas sp. | reverse complement strand
GGGGCTTCGCTCATTTGCCGCCTCGAATCAACTTGAAATCCTTTGGGTATATGCCGGGAACCCTCTCAAGAAACGGGCAATCAATCTCATACTGGACTCTGGAACGAAGTTAGCTCAACTCGCTCTGGGCAGCCCGGCAAAAGGCCACAAAAAAACCCGGTAACTCAAACGAGTTCCGGGTTTTCATCATCACCTCGGGCAGATTATTCCGCTTCGATGAATACCTTGATGGTGGCAGCAACATCAGAGTGCAGCTGGATGCCAACGTCGTACTCACCAATGGCACGGATCGGGCCTTCTGGCAGACGGATTTCACTCTTGGCGACAGTAACACCGGCAGAGGTGATGGCTTGAGCCAAGTCACGGGCACCGATGGAACCGAACAGTTTGCCTTCGTCGCCAGCTTTGGCGGTCAAGGTCAGTTCGATTTCTGCCATTTCCGCAGCACGCTGATGGGCGTTGCTCAGCAGTTCGTTGGCAGTGCTTTCCAACTCAGCGCGACGCGCTTCGAAGGTAGCCAGATTCGCTTCAGTGGCAGGCAGCGCCTTGCCAAAAGGAAGCAGAAAGTTACGGCCATAACCGTTTTTAACGGTGACCTTGTCGCCCAGCTTGCCAAGCTTGGCAATTTTTTCGAGCAGGATCACTTCCATTTCGTTAAGCCTCTATCGAGTACCTGTCACCCCCGGTGCAGGCGGTTTGACGCACGGGTGCGAAAATCAAACACGCTGTCCAGGCATGCAGTTAAAACAATGATCGGGTAAGCCAGTTGCGTGACCAGTATCAACAGAATATACAACCCTGTCAGCCAGAAGTTGCCCATCTTGCGCATTTGTACCAGGGCATGGGCCATGGACAGGCCGGCAACCAGAAGCGGCAGCGTAGCTGCTGGTACCAGTACCAGCAGGAATGGCGCAAAGGCGGCACTGAGCACAGTGAAGGCCAAAAGACCACTGGCAATGACCACCGGCAGGCGGATGCGGTGAAACTCGTCACGGAATCCGCCCGGATTATACAGTTGTGCCTGCCAGGATCTGGCCAGTACCAGCCCGAGGATGCAGCTGATCAGGTTGAACCAGGTCACTACACCAATGACTCCGTACTGCACCAGCGGTTTAATGGTTGCCAACAGATCGTCCGGATTCTGCCCGGCTTGCGATAGATAGTCACGCACAAAGGTGATGACCAGTTCGCTGACCAGGGCGATTTGTTGTGGAGCCAACTGTGCCAGCGTCAGGGCGATGATTGCCCCGGCGGGCAGCAGCGCCAGTAACGTTTTTTGCCAGGAAACTGTTTGTCGCAGTATCAGGGCCAGGGCCACGGTGGTTGTCAGGCCGATGATGGTGGAAAGCTGTCCCATGCCCGCCCAGACAATGCCGGGCAGGGCAGCCCAGGCGAAAATCTTCAGCCCTTCACTGCTGCCGCGTCGTAAAACGACCAGCGCAATGATGGCTGCACTCACCCAGAACAGCATGGGAATGCAGGCAAATACCGTAGCCAGGGCGATCGCCTGTCTTGGGCCACGCATTGCCAGTTCCGCCAGTGCACGCATCAGCTATACCCTGTGAATAATTCAGTGACGATCGGTGTATGGCAAAAGAGCCACGTAACGAGCGCGCTTGATCGCTGTTGCCAGCTGACGCTGGTAACGAGCCTTGGTACCGGTGATACGGCTGGGAACGATCTTGCCGGTTTCAGAGATGTATGCTTTCAGGGTGTTCAGATCTTTGTAGTCGATCTCTTTCACGCCTTCAGCGGTAAAGCGGCAGAACTTTCTGCGACGGAAAAAACGTGCCATGGCAACGCCTCCTGAAATTAGTGCTGGTATGGTAAAGAACCGATGAATACCGACAGTGTGATATTACTCTTCGGATTCTTCGACTTCGTCTTCAACGGCTTCATCGACATCATCGCTGGCGCGTTCGTCGCGACGGTCGTCACGACGGTCGTCACGACGGTCACGCTTTTCTTCAGACTGCAGAATGATGGAAGCTTCGGTGATGGCTTCATCACGACGAATGACCATGTTGCGAATTACCGCGTCGTTGTAGCGGAAGTTCTCGGTCAGCTCATCCAGGGTTTCGTTGCCGCACTCAATGTTCATCAGAACGTAGTGAGCTTTGTGGATCTTGTTGATCGGGTAGGCCAGTTGACGACGGCCCCAGTCTTCAAGACGGTGTACCTTGCCGCCATTTTCGATGATTGTGCGGGTGTAACGCTCAACCATGGCAGGTACTTGTTCGCTCTGGTCAGGGTGAACCAGGAAAACGATTTCGTAATGACGCATTATTTGCTCCTTACGGGTTAAATAGCCTTCTGCATCGCTTGTCTTTGAGGGTTTCCCCAGTAAGATTCGCCAGGCAGTAAGGCAAGGAGAAGGTGAATGCAGGCACTCACCGGTTACCACACTGACAACGCTGCCGGATCCTTGAGCTGGTCGTGGTTGTCAGCGTTTGCAGGCTCAGGCACAAGAACCGGGGCACGCAAAGATCGAGGATTCTAGATATTTGTGCGGTTTGTTGCAAGTGGCGGTGAGTTGCTCTACTGGCATTGTCTGTTGCCGAAGTAGTAATGTGCCTCTATATAAGGTTGGGTTCAAACGATTTATTATTAAAAGTAATTGTTATCTGAGAATTTTATTCAATTAATCAATATTCAGACCATTACCTTGATTGCCAATTTATCCTTGATCCCTGTATTTCGCCGCTGTCTGTTACCAGTTGTGCTGATGCTGTTTTCTGTCAATGCCCTGGCTGCCAAGTCATTTACTTACGAAGTAACCGGGCTCGGCAGCAGCTTGCAGGAGAACGTGACGCTCTATCTTGAGAGTCTGCCAGCCATCAATGTGGGGGAGATTGATCAGTACCGGCAGGACATCAGAATCGCGGTGGAGAAGGCGCTGATGGCTCTGGGGTACTACCGGCCCACCATCGAATTGCGGCACAGCAAGAAGCCGTCCCAGCTGTTGACTGTTCATGTCAACCCCGGTGAGCCGGTGCGTATTCGTCAAGTGCAGATCACGCTCGAAGGCGGTGCCAGGGACGACCCGGCTTTTCAGCAACTGCTCCGGCAAACGCCGGTAAAGGTGGGGGCGGTACTGAATGACGGCGATTACGAAGCGTTGAAAACCCAGCTCAATGACCTGACCCTGACCCGGGGTTATTTTGATGCCCAGTTCTCGACCCATGAGGTGAAAGTCTACCCAGAGCAACACGCGGCGGACATTGTGCTGGCCATGAACTCTGGGCGGCGCTTCGCCTTTGGCCCGGTAATTTACGCTCACTCGGTGACGGCCGCCACCCAGAAGTTGCTCGGTACCATGATCAATTTCACCCGGGGCGAGCCCTATCGCTCAGAGAAGGTCAGTCAGCTCAATGTGGACTTTTCTGCCACTAGCTACTTTCGTTCCATTGATGTTCGCCCTCTGCGCGGCCGGGCACAGGGCGATGAAGTTCCCATTTTTGTTGATGTTATTCCCAAGACCCATTGGGATATTGAGGCGGGTATTGGCTTTTCCTCCGATGAAGGCCCGCGCCTGTCCATGAGTGTCGATAACTACTGGCTGGGCCCTAAAGGGCACACGTTCAGCAGTGACATCAAGATCTCGCGCCCTATCACTGAACTGTCTGGGCGCTACCGGATTCCCTATGGCAATCCACTACTGGAGTACTACAGCCTGGACGGTGGCTATCAGGGCATTTCCAATCTGGACACCAATAGCCATCTGATTTCGGCCTCTGTCAACCGGTGGAAAAAACGGCGGAATAACTGGAACCAGAACTTTTTCGTGCGGATGGATGCCGAAAACTTCACCCAAGGCTTGCAAAGCGATAGTACCATCCTGTTGATTCCCGGCATGGCGTTTGACCGGCGCACGATTACGGGCAGTCCAACCAATCCTGAATCCGGCAGTTTTTACAGCATCAAACTGGAAGGCTCGGCCAAGGCGTTGCTGGCTAATGCCAACTTTGCGCGATTGTCAGGACGGGCCAAGTGGTTGTCGTCGTTCTATGGTCGCCACCGCTTTATCGGCCGGGTGGAGCAGGGGGCGCTGTGGGTGGATGATATTGCCAACGTGCCGCCATCCATGCGCTTTTTCACCGGCGGCGACCAGACAGTGCGCGGTTATGATTTTGACAGCATTTCTCCAAGGGACAGCAGCGGCCAACTGGTGGGTGGTCGCTATCTCACGGCGGCCAGTATTGAGTACGCCTACGAGTTTTACCCCAACTGGCAGATCGCCCTTTTTGTTGACAGTGGCACGGTTACCGATGACTACAGCAACAATACCGTGGGCTGGAAAACCGGTGCTGGCCCCGGCCTGCGCTGGGTAACGCCGCTGGGGCCGTTAAAACTGGATTTTGCCTTTGCCGTCAGTGAGCCTGGCTCACCGGTTCGTGTCCATTTTTCCATAGGGCCGGACATATGACGTGGGGGTCAAGACATGGAGCTGTATCAATGAGTCCTACTGAGGCAAAAAAGAGTGGCAAGCGCTCTTTGGTCAAAACCGTTGCCATGACGTTGCTTGCTGTGCCGGTTGTGCTGCTGGTGTGCCTGTCGCTGTTGCTATTCACCCACGGCGGTAATGCCTTGTTGTGGCGTCAGGCGGTGCAGGCGTTGCCGGCGCTGAACGGGGATTTGGTGGCCGGCGAACTGCAAAATGGCTGGCAGTTGGAAAACCTGAGCTGGCAAGATCCGCAGGTGACATTTACCGCCCGCAAGGTAACTCTTGCCTGGCAGCCGGACCGGTTGCTGGCCACCCTGTTCTCTACCCCGGAGCTGTTGGTGCAGCGTTTGGCGGTGGACGGTGGACAGTTGACCGTTCATCCGTTGCCAGAACAGACCGAATCATCCTCCAGCGGGCTGGCTGAGTTTGATATTCCGCTGATAGTGGATGTGCGGCAGATCAATATTGGGGATTTCCGTTTTGCCATGACCGGCACTGACGTTGCCCTCGGAGCCTTGTCGGCAAGTGTCCGCTTACAGGATAACCGTTTGCACATCCCAAAGGTGCTGGCAGACAACCTGACGGTGAAGCTGGCAACGACAGACGACAATTCATCAGCCAATCAGTCGCCAGCCCATCAGTCGCCAGCCTCCGCACCTCCTGCCACTGTTGACCTCTCTGCCATCGTGTTACCCACGGTCAGTTTGCCGCTGCCCATTGCATTGGATCAGTTAACGCTGACTGATGCCCGTTTGCAGCAGGGGGAACTCAGTGAAGAACTCAAGCAGCTGACCCTGGGCTTTCATTGGCAGGGCACACAGGTGAGCCAGCTAACCGCATCTGCGGAACAGGTCCGGGGCAAGGTGCAGTTTGATGGCGATATTGATCTTTCGGGCCATTACCCGCTAAACCTCAATGCTGATGTTACCTTGCTGGATGATTTTGGCATCGCTGAGCTGACTCCCCTGAAGGGGCAGACGTTGACCATGCACACCTCGGGCGATCTGACCAATCTCGCTCTGGAGCTGACCACCAAAGGTGCGGTGAATGCCTCGCTGCACGGCTCTATCAGTCCTTTTGCCCCCGGTCTACCGCTGGATTTGCAACTGCAATGGCCGCAGTTGGGCTGGCCATTGTCAACGCCTCAGTACACCGCCAGTAAGGGGTTACTGTCGGTTAAAGGTACTGTTAATGACTATCGGCTGGCATTGGATACCTTGGCCAAGGTGGCAGACCAGCCAGCCACTCGCCTGAAGCTGCAATCGTCCGGCACCCTGGAAACATTGCTGGTGGATCAACTGTTGCTCAGTCCGGATCAGACTAAACAGTCCCTGATGCTCAGTGGATCGCTGAACTGGCGTGATGGCGTTCAGTGGCAGGGGCAGGTGGCTCTTAAGCAGGTGCAGCCGCAGCTATGGCTGCCAGATGTACCGGGAGAACTCAACGGTCGGGTCAGTACCCGATTCTCTTTGCAAGGGAGTCAATGGCTGCTGGCTGTGCCTGAGCTGGATATCACCGGTACACTGCGCGGTCACAACCTGCGCGCCAGTGGCCGGCTTGATATTGATAACCGGGCACAACCAAAGGCAGCTCTGCCGGTTAATGTTGATGTGCAAAACCTGCAACTGCGCCTGGGTGAGAACCGGGTGGATATCAGTGGGCAGATGGCCCGGCAGCTCTCCTTGCAGGCCAGGGTGGATGCCCCGGTGCTCTCGGCCATCGTCCCGGAGCTACGGGGCAGCGTTAAAGGGAATCTGCATTTGGGCGGCGATTACCAACAGCCAAAGGTCTCTTTTGCGCTGACCAGTCCAACCATTGAGATGCAGCAGGTTCATGCCAGGGGCGTCCATATTGAGGGTGAGCTGAGTAAGACAAAACAGATTGCTGGCATGCTCAAGGTGCAGGCGGATGCCATCGACCAGGGCGGTGTGCAGGTCCGCAAGCTGTTACTAACGGCCAGTGGCAATGAACGCCAGCACCGGATTGCCTTGCAGTCCCAAGGTGAGCCGGTGACGGTAAAGCTGCTGGTTAACGGAGCCTGGCTTGGTGGGGAGAAGGGCTGGTGGCAGGGGCAGCTGGCCAGTGCTGCAATTGGTACTCCATTGGATCGCTGGTCGCTGGCCAAGCCGTTGGCGATCACTGCAAATACGGCGGGTGACGTCAGTTTGTCCGACCAGTGCTGGCAAGCGGGACAGGCGAAACTGTGTGCCGATGCTTCGCAGGTTTCTGCCCGTGGTGGCAGTTCTCGTTTTCAGTTGTCCGACTTCCCGCTGACCAGCCTGAAGCCGTTTCTGCCCGAAGGGCTGGACTGGCAGGCGGTGCTTTCTGCTCAGGGTGATGTGCGTTGGGGTGATAGGCCGCCCGAGGTCAATCTGCACATTCAAAGCACGCCGGGCACTATCAGCCACAGTGGCAATACGCCGCTGAGGTTGCGTTATCAGCAACTGGCCAGTGTGGTTAAGGTGCAAGACAACGACCTGACCGCCCGGTTCGATTATGTCTCCGGACAGCTCGGCTCTGCTCGCATAAATCTGGCTGTCCATGATATGGACAAAGAGCAGACGCTCTCCGGCCGGGCGCAGTTGGCCAATTTGCGCCTGGACTATTTGCAGCCTGTTATCCCGGATCTGCAAACCATTGCCGGCACGCTGTCGGCAGACACGCGCCTGGGCGGAACGTTGACCAAACCGTTGCTGTTTGGTCGGGTGAGGTTGCGTGAGGGCCGGCTGGTGGCCCGACAAGAGATGGTGAGTATCAGCAATCTGGTGACCGAGCTGGATATGGACGGTAATAAAGGCCAGATCAGCGGCACCATGAATGTTGGCGAGGGGGTGATGAATCTCTCCGGCAATCTGGACTGGCAGCAGCTCCCACCCAGCGGGGTGATCGGCATCAATGGTGAGAATCTGGCCGTCAGTGTCCCCGGTATTTTGCAGCTGAAAGCCTCGCCCCGGTTGCAGATGAGTTTGGGCACCAGCCAGACCCTGAGCGGGACAATCACCATTCCTTCGGCCCGGCTGACCATCAAGGAGCTGCCCAAACAGGCCGTGACGCCCTCCAGCGATGTGGTGGTGATTACCCCCGGCAGCAAGGAGCCGCTGAGTAAGCAAGGGCCACCGTTCACTATGGATGTGGATGTGGTACTGGGCGACGACATCAAGATTGATGCTTACGGCCTGAAGGCGAAGCTGGCCGGGCAACTACTGCTGACGCTGCTGCCGCAAAAGCCGCTGGTGGCCAACGGTTCCATCCGGTTGATTGACGGGCGTTATCACCAGTTTGGCCAGGACTTGATGATTGAGGAGGGTAATATCGTCTTTTCCGGGCCGTTGACCAGCCCTTATCTGTCGGTCAACGCCATTCGCAATCCCGAGAGCATTACCGGTGACAATGTGACCGTGGGGGTACGAGTCAGCGGCCCACCGTCACGACCGGAGTTTTCCATCTACTCCGACCCGACCATGCCGCAGCAGGATCAGTGGTCTTATCTGTTGCGCGGGCGGCCGCTGGAAAGTGATGGCGACAGCTCGGCAGTGCAGTCTATGTTGGTTGGCTTTGGAGTCGGGCAGATTGGCGGGGTGGTTTCATCTCTGGGTGAAAAGATCGGTCTGTCCGACGTGACGCTCGATACCCAGGGCAGCGGCGACGATACTCAGGTTACCATTGGCGGCAATATCGCTCCGGGTCTGCGGGTGCAGTACGGCGCCGGGGTGTTTAACTCCATCTCGGAAGTCAAGGTGCGCTACGAGCTACTGCCCAGGCTCTATGTGCAGGCCATGAGTGGTCTGGCCCAGGCAGTCGATCTGTTTTACCAGTTCCGCATTGAGACCGGGAAAAAAGAGTAACCTTGCGGTTACTCAATGCCTTGGCTGCGAAGGTAGTCGTCGTAGGTGCCGTGGAAATCAACAATACCGTTGTCGTTGATTTCGATGATTCGGGTGGCCAGCGACGACACAAACTGCCGGTCGTGGGAGACGAAAATCAGAGTGCCTTGGTAGTTTTCCAGGGCCAGGTTCAGGGATTCGATGGATTCCATATCCATGTGGTTGGTGGGCTCGTCCATTAGCAAGATGTTGGGGCGCTGCTGAATCAGCTTGCCGAACAGCATGCGACCCTGCTCACCGCCGGAGATCACCCGTACGGACTTTTTCAGATCGCTCTGGGAGAACAACATACGGCCAAGCACGCCGCGAATCACCTGCTCGTCGTCACCCTCGTTCATCCACTGGCTCATCCAGTCGAACAGGTTCATGTCCAGATCAAAATCACTGCTGTGATTCTGGGCGTAATAACCAATGTTGGCGTTTTCAGACCATTGAATGGTGCCGGTGCGCGGTGCCATTTTACCCGCCAGCGTGTGCAGCAGAGTGGTTTTGCCGATACCGTTCTGGCCGATAATGGCGATGCGCTCACCCACTTCCACCATCAGATTCACGTTGCTGAACAGATCGTCCTCGTAGCCCTGGCTGAGCTTTTCCACCACCAGAGCGTTACGGAACAGTTTTTTCTCCTGCTCAAAACGGATAAACGGATTCTGGCGGCTGGACGGCTTGATCTCGGCCAGTTGGATTTTGTCGATCTGTTTGGCGCGAGAGGTCGCCTGACGGGCTTTAGACGCGTTAGCGGAGAAGCGGCTGACGAAGGCTTGCAGCTCGGCGATCTGGGCTTTCTTGCGGGCGTTGTCGGCCTGCAGACGTTCGCGGGCAGCCGTGGCTGCAGTCATGTACTCATCGTAGTTGCCGGGCATTACCTGTAGCTTGCCGTAATCCAGGTCGGCCATGTGGGTGCAGACGCTGTTCAGGAAGTGACGGTCGTGGGAGATGATGATCATGGTGCAGTCGCGCTGCTTCAACACCCCTTCAAGCCAACGAATGGCGTTGATGTCCAGGTTGTTGGTGGGTTCGTCCAGCAACATGATTTCCGGGTTGGCAAACAGCACTTGAGCCAGCAGTACCCGCAGCTTCCAGCCCGGTGCCACGGCACTCATGGGGCCGTAGTGCTGCTCAATGGGGATGTCCAGACCGAGCAGCAGCTCGCCGGCGCGGGCTTCGGCGGAATAGCCGTCCATCTCGCCGAACTGTACCTCCAGGTCGGCCACGCGCATGCCTTCGTCTTCGCTCATCTCGGCCTTGGCGTAGATGGCGTCGCGCTCGGCCTTGACCTTCCATAATTCGGCATGGCCCATGATGACGGTATCGATCACCGTGTAATTCTCGTAGGCGAACTGATCCTGATTCAGTTTTGCCATGCGCTCATTAGGGTCTTTATTCACGGTGCCGGACGTGGGTTCGAGTTCACCGCTGAGAATTTTCATAAAGGTTGATTTGCCACAACCGTTGGCACCAATGAGTCCGTAACGGTTGCCTTCGCCAAACTTGACGGATATATCCTCGAAAAGGGGCTTGTCACCGAACTGCATGGTGATATTTGCTGTAGAAATCAAATCTTTTGTCCTGCTTTTAGCTGTTAACTGTGTATAAAAGAAAGTCGGCGCAGACTACAGTGAGTATTCCCTTGAGCCAATAGGTAGTTTACAGGTTTCATCCGTTGTAATTGAGTATTTTTCGTCCTGTTTCCCCCCCTCTGGGCAAAACTAGTCAACGTTACCGGGTTTCACAACAAAAATGAGGTTGCCGGTATGCTGCCCGGTCTGTCCTGCATGGCAGATCGCGGATGCGATTGATCAGTACCGGTGTTACCTTTCGTGTTGTGGGCATTGATAATCTGTCCCGTACCATTAAACTCCCCGGGCTTTAACTATCAGTTCTGACATTTATGTTCATCCTGCTTCGTTGCCCAATCTGCCATGAACCCCTGTTTGCCCGGGGCAGTTGTGTTGCCTGCGCCAATAACCACCAGTTTGACCGGGCACGTCAGGGGTATCTGAACCTGCTGCCAAGTAATAAAAAGCGCAGTAAACAGCCGGGAGACGACCAGACGATGGTCGCTGCCCGGACCCGTTTTCTCAACCACGGCTACTACCAGGGTGTCGTTGAGGCTCTGCTTGAGGTGTTGCGGTCGTTTGAAGGTAATCAATACACTCTTGATGCGGGCTGCGGTGAAGGGTATTACACCAGCGCCATTGAGGCACAGCTTGATGGCAGTGTGGTGTGCGGAGTTGATATCTCCAAACAGGCGGTGGTCGCTGCCAGCCGGCGTAGCAAAGACATTACCTGGCTGGTGGCTAGTGTCAGTGAGTTGCCACTGATGGCGCAGCAGTTTGATACCATCGTCAGTATCTTCTCCCGGTGCTGCTGGCCTGAATTTGCCCGGGTGCTCAAACCTGGTGGACATATCGCCACGCTGACGCCCACCGAGAGGCACCTGATGGCATTACGCCAAGTCATTTATGAGCAGGTCCGGCCATACCCGCAAGACAAACATTTGCAGAACTTACCCGCTAATCTGCAGCTGGTGCACAGCAGCACCCTGAGCCAAGTCATGCGGCTGGGCAATAACCAGGCCATTATGGATTTGCTGGCCATGACGCCCCACTACTGGCACATCAACAATCAGCAAAAACAGCAGCTCAGCAAGTTGGAAAGATTGACATGCGCTTTGGATATGCGGGTATCAGTAATTCGCAAAGAAGGCGAAGTGTAAACAGAAAAAAAACTGTCTTGCGTCAATTTTACCAATCTTTACCAATAGTATAACTGAAGCGTACCAACATCTGACCTGGAGGTTGACCATGCTTCAGTTTATCCACCCAAACAGCGGTAACGTCAGCAAGGATCTCTTCTCCGCTCTGGCCCTCAAAGCGGATGTGGTGTTGGCGGCGACGATTGCTATTGCCGTGCTGCACATGGCACTTGAGGGCGTTGAAACCAGCTGGATGCTTCTGCTGATTGGTGCTTTGTCATCGATTCTTGTGCTCACCGGGCTTGACCGGGGAGCCCGTAATGTGCTCGGTGGTCTGCTAAGTTACATTCCCTACTCTTTTGGTATTTACTTGTTCTTCGTGGAAGGCTTTGCCCGTTTTATGGGCTTGTTCAGCAGCTTCAGTGTTCTGGAAGCGGCGCTGGTTATTGTCTTCTTCGTTGCCGGTAATATCGTTGCTACGTCCGGTTTTAACGCGATTTTTTACGCCAGGCGGTTGCGGCAGTCTCATTGATTTGTCTCTTTGGTCGTCGTGTGCCAGTGGTTTTTTAAAAATCCATTGGCACGTATTATGGCACAAGATCAGATTTTGCCTGGAGCCCCCCCCCTGTCGATCCGTTCAAGTGATTCAATCGCTGTTCACCAAAATAAATCACCAGAGTCCTGAACTTTTCTCTGACCAAGACACCTAAAGGGAGGTTGGCTCAGGAGTTAATGCTTATGCATCCCACCCAGTTTTCGGCAGAATCAGTCCTTCATCCGCACAACTTTGATGCTGGTTGTAGCAGGCAGAATTTTTTCAGTTCTGCCCCGACCAGGTTCAATGTCCACGATATCGACAAACACTCTATTGATAACTTTCTGGCAGGGATGGAATACAAAGCACTGGAAAGTCTGGTTGACCGCGCCTGTGCCAAGGCCAAAAATGATCGCCCGAAAGAATGGCGTGAAGAGAAGCTGAAGGCCGTTTTTGAGCGTCATGGCATTGAATATTCGCCGGTCAGTAGTGTTGGCTTGAAATCCAGAAAAAGTAAGGCCGTCATGAACTTGATGCTGCGCTTGCAAGCAAACTCCAGCCAGCCAGGGGAGAAGGATAGAAGACCTCTGTTTGAGCGGTTCTGTGCTCTTTTGCAGGATGCACACAGCGTTTTTTCTGGCGGCCAGCATTTACTTATCACTGAAATTGGCAAAAGCATCGTCGCCTCTGCGTCTTCCCCAAAAGCGGATGCAATGCTAATGACCAAGGATGGGGTAGCTTCTGCGATGCCAGCTTGTCAGTCTGAGGAAATTGTTATCAGGCTGGCTCGTGTGAACTCCTGCATTAACCGGCAGTTGGAGGCAGCAAAGGTATTGGATCTTGATGATCCTCAACTCTCTATATCTCTGACTTGGTTGCGAGGCGAGCTTGCGTTTATCAGTTGTCAGCCCGGTTTAAGCGATTTTCTCAAAGAGCAGTTGCACACTGCCGCGAACAGCCTGGACAAGCTGGAACAAATGCAACAGCATCGTGAGGCGTTCATAATCAAAAAATGCTACGAAATGCTGAATGATCTGGAAAATACCCAGAAAGAAGCGGCTCAAGACACAGAATATGCCAGCAAAAGTCAAGAATTCAGTCATGAGCTGGAGCATGTAGTTAACCAATTTGTCGAGACCATTGCATGCCAACAACCTGACGGTAGGTACGACTTGCTATCCAGGGTGCAGGCCCTTGAAGAGCGCATGTCTGTCTGGAATGATTGTGTGAAGGCTGGTGAACGTCTGGCCAGACTGACTGAAAAAATCAGTGCAATCGATACACATACTTCGTCGCAAGATTTGAACTCTTTGTCCGAGAAACTGATAGAGCTGAAAGACACTCTGAACGACCTGCCATTCGGCGAGCGTCAAGCCAGGTTGCTGAAGCAATTTGGTCGAGTGCATGAGCAGTTCTTCGGAAAGATTACGGAACATCAGCCGCCACTTTCAAGTCACGAGGCAGTTGCCCAACCCGGGACTTCCCTGGCTAGGGCTGGAGAAGTATCCCCGACATGCTCCAGTGAGCTGAGAAACAGTGGCGGTATAAACAACGACCCCGGCCGGATGCCAAGCGAAGATTACAAGGCGGTGTTGAGCAGACTGTCCAGCTTGCTTGGTCAACTATCCATGGCGTCCGAGGGCTGTAAATCAGGCAATCTCAGAAAAACCTGAAAATTGATGAGCGTAGTCCTGCTCTATATTCGATCGATCCGGGGGGAGCATGATATCTTTTTCACTCCAGGAGATCTTTAAAGTAACCCCTTGCGTAAAATCGCCCGTGTACTAGACAACTCAAGAATTATGGTGTGTCTTCGGCTAATTGAAACCTCTATGGAACTGAAACCTGATCGGGCGGCGCAAAAGCAGGACTTCAGGCAAATCCTTGTTGAGTTGGCAAAGAGTCGTGATAAAAAGCTGTTCATGCAGCTTTATGACTATTTTGCCCCGCGGTTAAAAAGTTTCCTGGTCAGGAAGGGTGCCAACGAAGAGTTGGCCGAAGAGCTGGTTCAGGAGGCGTTGCTGTCGGTATGGCGCAAAACGTCCAGTTATGATCCGGATAAGGCCACCGCTTCCACCTGGATCTTCCGAATTGCCCGTAACCTCTGGATTGACCGGCTTCGTAAAGAGAAGCCTGACATGCTCTCCCCCCTGAACAGTTACCCCGAGGCAGGATACACCCCCAGTCTGGCGGTTTGTGATTCCGGGCGTCTGAAAGAAGCCATGGATGCCCTGCCTCAGCAACAGGCACAGTTGGTATACAAAGTGTATTACGAAGGAAAATCCCACCGGGAAATTGCTGAAGACATGGATATGCCCATCGGCAGCGTAAAATCCGGCTTACGGCTGGCATTTGACAAGCTTCGGATTCGTATTGGAGGTGGTTCATGAGCTGCAATCACCACCCAGATGACAGCACTTTGTTTAATTACGGTGCTGGCAGTTTGCCCGACTCCCTGGCTATGGTAGTGGCTTGCCATATAGCGGTCTGTGAGCACTGTCAGGCCAAGGTTGCTGACACCGAACAGATTGGTTTGGGCTTGACGGCTGGCATTTGACAAGCTTCGGATTCGTATTGGAGGTGGTTCATGAGCTGCAATCACCACCCAGATGACAGCACTTTG
>JAKROC010000080.1 GCA_024509075.1 Endozoicomonas sp. | reverse complement strand
AGGGCATAAAGGCTTCGCTCATTTGCCGCCTCGAATCAACTTGAAATCCTTTGGGATAGATCACCGCTTGTGGTTAATCTCCGCCATCACCCCTTGATTTCAGAGTGCGCACATGATGTTTTTATCTGTCACCACTATTGTGCCTGCTGCATTTGCGACAACCATCAGCATTTACGGGCCATATCATAAAGCGCCTCAATATCTTTTCTGGGTAAATAACCCAGTGCTATTGCGGCCCGGATCATCCCGCAAAGAAAAACAGTACTATGCGTTGAATAATGCCTGACTATTTGTTCAACAACATTTTGGCCAGAGCCTGCGGATTGAATGAGATTTTTAACAGCATGGTCTTCCAATGGGCGTCGCACCGTACTTGTAAATTCACTGTGAGCCAAAAGAGCTAGAATCTTACTTTCATCTTTGCCTATGCCAGCACCGAGGATGGAAAAAACTTTTCCTCGCCGAGTAAAATTCAAATCGTTAACGTAATATGATGGAACAAGCAGAGCGTACCATGAATCCCAGTTCCACTCATCGGGGTCTGTCGGGTTGTTATTGACTTGCGAGGAACCAGCACAAACAGAAGGAAGCACCCCGGTTTGATTATTAACGTAAGTGACCACCATATCCATTATCTGGCGAAGCTGCTGGTTATCAACTGCACCACTGGGCCTCCGGCAATTAGCTATGATGTCATCACCCATCTGGGTTGCGAAGGCTCCTGAGGGATCTCTGGTATCAAAGAGTGAATAAGTAGGTGGGACGTCGCCCCCAACGGCACAATGCATGATAATAGCTCCGCTTAGCTGAACAAGTTTTGTGGGAGTGGCCCCTCCCACCGTTGCAGTAACGTGAGGTACCGGACCAAATTATACCCAATGGATTTCATGTTGCTACGCCGCGGAAATAGCAACTTGAAGGGTGCTGGGTATAAATTCCTGTTATTTCGACCAGCAATTGCCAGATAAGTTCCGATTATCCACAACACGCACAAATGTTCATGACGATGGTTTGTCACCCTCTGTCATGAAAGCTTTAGCCACAGAGTCACGGAGACACAGAGGAAAAGCTTTATCTTGCCTTGTGTGTATACGTGTGTATAATAAACCCATGGTTAAGCCGGAGTTACCATGAACTCAAGAGAGTTAAGAAAGCTGGTCGAAGCCAAGGGCTGTAAGTTCCACAGACAAGGTAAAGGTTTCCATGAAATATGGATAAACAAACAGGGTCAGAAAATGCAGATTCCCCATCCAAAGAAAAAGATTGGAACGGGACTGCTAAAACAAATCCTGAACTGGGCAGAATAATCTGCCCAGCCTGATCATGGAAAGGAGAATTTTTATGTTATTCAGAGTCGGTATAGAAACGCCGGAAGATAATGACACCGCCTACAGTATTATTATTCCTGCATTATGTAATGATCATTACACCACGGTTTCCGCTGCGGATACCTTTGAAGAAATCGTACCCATGGCCAGAGAAGCCGCTTTTTCCATGATGGAAGAAATGGCTATCAGTGGGGATTTGGATATTGTCGCCATTGCCAAGGCCAATCAGCAGGATTTCAGCAAAAATCCGGAATATATGGATTTTAATGAATGGGCTTTTATTGATATTGATATTGATGGGGTCATCGGAGCCCAGAAACGGATCAATATCAGTATGTCGGATCTTTTGATTTCCCATATAGATCAGGTGGTCAGGCATGGAAACCAATATAAAGACAGAAGCGATTTTCTTTCTAAAGCTGCATTAAACCAGTTATCCCATTAATCATCCGGTTCCCATAGTAATCCATGGGAACCGGACTGTATTTCAGGCCGCAACCCCCGCAACATCAAAAAACGGCAGATCAAAATCAAACTCAAACACCTCCGCCCCAAGGATCCGGTTCAGTTCCAGAAAGGGCTGAACCATGCTTTTAACATCGGTTTCCAGGTAGGTTTTCAGGATCTTTTCAATATCACCAAACCCTGCGTTACCCTCTGTCCGGGTTCCTGCAAGGGCTGGCTGCATACCATGGCCCACAATCACATCATCCGCTGAAATACTCTTGATCCGCTGGAACTCATCTTTCTGGCTGATGTCGCCCACCGGGATCACCTGCACCGCCTTATCCTTGCCCCCCGGAATATTGATAAACAGGGAGCGGAAATTCCCCGCCGCCTTGCCCTCTTTCATCTTATTGATCAGCATGGCCTCTGTTTTCGGATCCATATTGGGAGCGGTGGTATAGAGGATATAACCGATATGACAGCCATTATGGTAATACTTGCGCCGGAATAAAGTGGCATCCTCTGTATATCAAACGCAGACAGCCAAACAGGAACTATCGGGCCTTGGTCGCTGTAATTGCGATAAGCCGTCATTGATAGTTCATTGGCAAGGTTAAAGACTTGATTCACTTCAAAAGCCACTTGTCGTAGAACTTTTGCGTGCTTATCCTTAACCCTGACTGATAATGAATTGGTCTGAATGGTCATAACCCTTATAATATAGCCTTTATCAAGCAAAACAAGGTTGGTCTAATGAAGTTAAGGAGAGGTAGGCGTTGTGTGTTTATGCTTCACGCACATCTCATTTTCGTCACAAAGTACAGGGGAAAGGTGTTCACAGAAGAACATCTGGTGACTCTGGAAAAAATATTCCGAAGAGTGTGCTCTGACTTTGAGGCAGACCTGGAGAAGTTCAATGGAGAGCAAGACTATGTACACCTTTTAATTAACTACCCTCCAAAGGTGTCTGTATCAAAGATGGTAAACAGTTTAAAAGGCGTTTCCAGCAGACAGTTGAAACAATACCACCCAGAGCTTATAAAACCCGCCTACATGAAAAATGCCCTGTGGAGTCCTTCTTACTTCGCGGGTTCAGTGGGTGGAGCGCCGATAGATATTCTCAAACAATACATCGAGCAACAGGATAGACCTCATTAAGAGTCCTGTCGGACTCCGAGCTATCCCTCCCAGCACTAAAAGTACTGGGCTTCCCGCCCTTTTCCGGTGAGCGAGCCAGTCGGACAGGCAATTGAAATTTTCAACAGAGGACAATATGTGTATTGGTTCGCCGGATTTGCTCCAAAAGCGGCGCGGGCGGCTGTGCATCAGTGAACAGAGTGTCAATGTCCGCGACATGGCCCAGGCGAATCATGGCATTGCGCCCGAATTTACTGTGATCAGCGATGGTGAATGTTCTGCGGGCATTGCTCATCATTACCTGGGCAACGCGTACTTCGTGGTAGTCAAAATCCAACAGATTGCCATCCATGTCAATGCCACTGATACCGGTAATGGCAAAATCCATACAGAACTGACCAATAAAATCCCGGGTAGCTTCGCCAATGATGCCGCCATCGCGGTTGCGCACTTCACCACCGGCAATGATAACGGTAAAATCCTCCCGGGAAAGCAGTATGGCCGCCACGTGCAGGTTATTGGTCACCACTTTCAGATTCCGATGGTTCAGCAACGCTCTGGCCACCGCTTCGGTTGAGGTGCCTATATCAATAAAAAGTGAGGAGTTGTTGGGAATGTGCCGCACCAGCTCGGCAGCAATGCGGTTTTTTTCTGCATTCAAATGATGCTGGCGCTCACTGTAGTGCGTGTTTTCAATACTACTGTTGGCCTGACCAGCGCCACCATGGTGACGGGTGATCTTGCCTTGATGATCCAGCTCATTAAGATCCCGTCGTATGGTTTGCGGCGTCACCTTAAAGTGCTGCACCAAGGCTTCTGTGGTGACAAAACCCTCCTTTTTTATCAGGTTAATGATCATCTCATGGCGCTGACTCTGGGGAATTGTGATCGGTGTTGTGACGTTCTCGGTATTCATATCTTCAAGCTAACGATTGAGCCATGACAGTGATTGGGTGCAAAACCTTATAGCCCGTATTCATTTCGATCTGCATTTTGCACGACTCACAATCTGTGACCACGTAATCTACATCCATGGTCGTCAATTGATCAAAGACTGCCTCACCTATCCGTTGGGACGTCTGATAATTCTCTTTTTTAAAACCGTAAGTACCGGACATACCGCAGCACTTCTGATCAAGCATGACCACTTCCAGCCCGGGAATGCCATTCAGTAACTCCATGGTATGAATAACCCCACCCTGTTTAATCAGATGGCAGGGGCTGTGATAAGCCACTCGCAGGTTGACCGGTTTCATTTTGGGCACATTGCCATCAGCCAGTTCCCGGGCAATAAAGGCTGAGGCAAAAAGAATGCGATCCCTGAGGGCGTAGTTATCCACTTGCAGCACTTCAGGGTATTCGTCCCGCAGCGTCATGGCACAACTTGGCTCAGTGGCAATGATGCATTCTACACGATTATTGTCATTTAATTTGTCAGCAAACTGACCGAGATTAAGCTGGGCATTGTTGCGTGCCCGTGCAAAAAAACCATTGGCCATCAATGGCACACCGCAACACTTCTCTTTTTTCAGCAGAGTAACGCCAATATTCATAGCATTGAGCACAGCCACCAGGTGTTTGCCCACCGTTGGGTCATTGTAATTGGTGAAACAACCGTGGAAAAAACAGATCTTGCGTTCAAACTTCGTTTGCCTGTCAGGGTCAAACCAGGCGCGAAACGTCTGACGCGAGTATTTGGGCAATGATTGTCGTTTATCTATACCCAAAACTTTATCCAGCAGTGTTTTCACCGGTTTAAGCCCGGTTGCCACATTGACGACAGGCGCGGCAGTTGACGACAAAGTACCAACCAAATCAGTATGACTAAGTATGAACTCCCGTGGGCCCTGATGAAAACCGCCGTGTTTGGCCTTGGCCCGTTGAATAACCGTCCCCACCTGCACGCCGGAGGGGCAGGCAACTTCACATCGCTTGCAGTTGGTACAATATTTAAGCGCTTCGTCGTATAACTGTGGGTTTTTAATGCGTAAACGCTCACCATCAGGCCCAGCCTGTTTAGGGCCTGGATAGTCGGGATTGGCCTCTGCCACCGGGCAGCGCGTGGTACAGACATTGCACTTGATACAGTGATCAAAGCTGGTATCCAACAAATTCAGCATATTTCTTGCACCTGTCGAACGGGCGTGTGAGCCATAGCGCTGATAATACGTTCAGCAGCAAACCAGCCTGTGCCGATAGCAACCCCACCGGCGCAACCCGCCTGTACCGGGTTGAAGCCATCAAGCACAGCACCAACGCAATAAAGGTTATTAATCGTTTGCCCGATATAACATGGGTTCAGACTGGCGTCGGTGATCACTCCGGTATGGCTGAAACGGTGCTGCCCACCACCCATAAAACACTCCTCAGACCACTGCTCTCGATCTGCCGTGCCGTTTACACTAAGGCCAAAAACAGGCTCTTTCAGCTCGTGGCGGTCACTGACCAGCCCCAGGCTGAAGAAACTGCCTGTAGCCAGCACAAAGTGGCTGGCCGACATGGATATATCCTGGTTTAGTCGTGTATTAATGGACAACAACCGGTTTTGCTCAAAGTGGCCACCAAGGACTTGATCTCCCTCCAGAAACAAGCCACCGGCGTGACGGAAGCGTTGTTGCAGTGCTGCCGCCATGCGCATACCGGGCAGTGACGGCGGCAAAGTGGCCACTTCGCAAATGCGCAAACCACTGAGTTGTTCCAGCTCAACCATCAAATCATTGCCACCTGCCACAGCAAGAACCGAGGGGATCACCACCAGGTCTGCATTACGAGCCGCTTTTTGCAGGGCCGACGACAAAATATGTAACCCGTTGGGCTGGGTAAACAAATCACGCTTGAGGGTGCGAGCCAGTTCCAAAGAGCGCAGTTCATAGGCATTGCGGGCATTGATGTTGAGCGTTTCGGCCTTGATATCTGCCAAGGTAAAGGCGACGTCGGCAAAGCCCGGCTGCCTGCTCAAGCCAGCCGCCACCAGCGTCGGTTGAAAATCACGAAAACCGGCCAGATTAACCACCGCAACATGGCGAATACCCGCTGCCGGTGCTGCCAGTGAAAAGGTGTGTGCACCCTTCTGGCTGAACCAGGCTGGACGCATAGCACCAAGTGCCGTTAAACGACCATGATTTATCTGTCCATGACTGCCCATTGTCAGACCCGCTGCCGCCATTTGCGCCTGAAAAAAAGCCAGACTTTGGCGCAAGGATTCTGTACCGATCTTGTGGTAAGGGTGACCGGCAGGCAGTTGCTTTATGTGGCCGAACGGATCTTCGATGGGGCTCTGGTGCTGATCAAAACCCAGCACATCGATAGCGCCGGAGGCAAAGGCCAGGGCACTTTCGCCAGCACTGATCACAACACTTTTCAAACCAGCTTCGGCACAGCGAATAGCACTGGTTAACCCGGCAAGACCACCGCCGATCACAATGACGTCGTACTTCATGCTCCCTCCTTGTCCATCTTGCCCATAAAACAAACGTCATTTGTCGTTAGGTTTCCTGTGCCATCGCTGGATGGCAACTGCTGGTATCCCAGCAGGTTATTACCCAGCCAATAACTCAGGTCGGCTTCGCGCAGGGCGTCACCCCAGAGTATTGGCCTGACGCCTTTCCAGCGCTCCTGCATAAACTCACCAATGCTGTTCAGCGCATCATCCTCACCAGTCAGCTCGCTGACAATGCCGGCGGCGCGACAGGCACATATTTTTCCCTGACACGGGCCCATGCCAACACGGGTACGACGGCGCAAGTCTACCAAGTCTGTGGCACTGAGGTTATGCACGGCGTATTCAATCTCACCCCGGGTCACCATTTCACATTCACAGATGACCGCGTTTTGCTTTTTGTCATCGGCCAGAAATCTGGCGGCCCGCTCACCGTGCCGGTACTTTGCCGAGCCCGATACTGGAATAGACACCTGCGGCGCATACACATCGTCGTGGCCAGCACCGGGCAGTGGCCGTACGGCGGTAGTGCATGCCTGCGTATTGCCAAGGTTTTTCGCCACCGCATCGGTGGCCATCTGAGCCATCAATCGATAAGTCATCAACTTCCCGCCGGTGATAGTAATCAGGCCAGGCAGTCCGTCACGGTCACCATGATCCACCAGGACAATGCCACGGCTGATATTGCGCCCCGATGGGTCATCGCCGAGGGAGATCAATGGCCGCACACCGCAATAAGCACGCAAAACCCGGGTTTTCGCCATGATCGGGCACAGTTTTTCCCCTTCGGCTAACAAGATCTCCACCTCATCGGGCGTGACACGAATATTCTCGATGTCGCTGTAGGGAATTTTTTCTGAGGTGGTACCAATCAGGGATATGGTATCGCCCGGTACCAAAATATCGGCATCCGCAGGCTTACGACAGCGGTTGATTACCATGCCGTTGACGCGATAATCAACAATCAGCAATGAACCCTTGGCCGGAAACATACGAATAGAAAGATCCGCGTATTCGCAAATTTGCTGCCCCCAGATACCGGCAGCGTTAACCACTTGCTGGGCATAAATCGCAATTTTCTCGCCGGTTTTAACGTTTACACAGTTAACCCCGCACACCCGGCCTTGATTGATAACCAGGTCAACTACCCGGGTATAGTTCAGAAGTCGTCCGCCGTACTCTTCAGCATCAAGTATATTGGCCGCCGTTAAACGAAATGGGTCAACTGTTCCGTCGGGAACTTGCACTGCACCCAAAAGTCGTGGGTTGACATTGGGCTCAACACGCAGGGCTTCTGCTGGTGTCAGTATCTTCGTCTCAATACCAGCCCTGCGACAAGCATTGACGAACGTCTGTTGAAAATCTGGGTCATCTTCCGGCAGGGTGATAAATAAACCTCCGGTGTCTTCTATACAGTGACGGGCGACATGTTTCAGAATGCGGTTTTCCTGAATGCATTCCACTGCCGAGTGGCAGTCGGTAACGGCATAGCGGGCACCGGAATGAAGCAGACCGTGGTTTCGTCCCGTGGTGCCATTAGCGATGTCGTCTTTTTCTACCAGAATAGCCCGCATCCCGCGCTGGGCGCAGTCACGCAATACCCCCGCTCCGGTTGCGCCCCCGCCAATAATGACCACATCGGTCTCAATCTGCCTCATGAGATGTGCTCTAAATGTTCGTTTATGTTCGCAGATTGACTGTAAACAAACATTAGTGTTGGCAAATTGATATACGTCAACCGACAGTAGTTTTTTGTGTTGTTTTTACAAAAACGAAAACCGGTTTGGTTTCGTCTGGTGTGAATACAGATGAATATCGAACAAAAGATTTCTGTCATGTTAATGTCGATTAGTTAACGTGCTCTCTCCCCATGGACAAGACTGGCATTAACACTGAGCGGGACTAGACTTCATTGGCCATACCCAAAGGATTTCAAGTTGATCCGAGGCGGCAAATGAGCGAAGCCCTGGGAGCATAGAAATACTATGTGGCCGGGGTGAGCGAATACCCTGAAGGGCATAAATGCAGCCAACAAGACTCCTCTCACCACTCAATGAACTCCTGAAGATATGGCAGCCTCAGTAAAGCGTTTGTCACTGGTTGCCCGCCGCACACTCTCTGGAATATCCAATAAAGTTAACCTGCACCTGCCCTAAATCAATAAGCCGACCGTGACTTGTTGATTATGATTGTTGTTGTTTGTCCAAATATAACGGTTGTAGTTGTTCATTGTCGTATGAATAACTCACTTCGCTTTGTCATTATGAGTTGGGTGGAAGCAGCTATGAGAAAATCACTGTTTGGGGAGTGCCTTGCTGAGTTTATCGGCACTGGGCTTCTTGTTTTCTTCGGTGCCGGGTGCGTTTCGGCACTCGTACTGGCCAATGTGGCGTTGGGCCAGTGGGAAATATCGATCATCTGGGGCTTGGGCGTAGCCATTGCCATTTACATTACCGGCGGCATTTCCGGTGCGCATCTTAATCCTGCGGTCACAATAGCACTGTGTGTTTTTAAGGGGTTTAATAAGAAAAAAGTCCCACCTTATATCATTACCCAGATGCTGGGTGCTTTTTGTTCGGCTGCACTGGTCTACTTTCTGTACGGTAGCCTTTTTGTGGACTACGAGTTGACCAATAATATAGTGCGTGGTTCTGAACAGAGTTTGGCCACAGCCGGTATTTTCTCCACTTATCCTCACGCTGCGTTAAACAATTTTCAGGCATTTGCCGTGGAATTTGCGATTACCGCCGTGTTGATGTGTGGCATCCTGGCTATTGGCGATGACAACAACGGCGTCACTAACGGTGCATTGTCAGCTCTGCTGATTGGTATTCTCATCGCAGTAATCGGTTCTTCTTTCGGTCCGTTGACCGGTTTTGCCATGAACCCGGCCCGTGACTTTGGGCCAAAATTGTTTACCTTTTTCGCTGGCTGGGGAGAAGTAGCCCTCACTGGTGCCCGTGCCAACCCTTATTTCTGGGTGCCGATTGTAGCACCAATCTGTGGTGCCATGTTTGGCGCATGGATCTATCTCAAATTGCTTGGCAGTCAGGTTGAGCCTGTTGCCTGCGCAACACCTGGCTGTGAGATCAAGGTAGTTTGATTCGTGAGGGAATAATGCGGTTGACCTGAAAGCACTTTCGGACGCACAAAAAGCCGCATTTTTACAGTAATAAAAGCAGGGCAAGGTCGCCTGCTGAAAAACGTTAATGTTGAGGTAAGCAATGACCACTGGCAAAAAATACATTGTTTCATTAGACCAGGGAACCACTAGCTCTCGAGCCATTATTTTCAACCACGATGGCGACATCGTCGGAACTTCCCAGCGGGAATTCACTCAGTATTATCCCCAACCGGGCTGGGTCGAACATAATCCGATGGAAATCTGGGCGACCCAGAGTTCGGTACTGACCGAAGTACTGGCAAAAACCAATATCCGCCCGGATGAAGTGGCGGCACTGGGTATTACTAACCAGCGTGAGACAACTGTCGTTTGGGATAAAAATACCGGCCAGCCAGTCTACAACGCCATTGTCTGGCAGTGCCGCCGCACTACCGAGATTTGTGAACAGTTGAAAAAAGCCGGCATGGAGAGCCACGTGCGCGAAACCACCGGGCTGGTGCTGGACGCTTATTTTTCCGGCACCAAAATCAAGTGGGTTCTCGACAATGTTGAGGGAGCACGTGAACGGGCCGATCGCGGTGAGCTGCTGTTCGGTACTGTAGACACCTGGCTGACCTGGAAGCTGACCGGTGGCCGCGCCCACGTTACCGATGTAACCAACGCCTCGCGCACCATGCTGTTTGACATAAACCGTCTGGAGTGGGACGAAACCATTTTGCGGGCGCTGGACATTCCGCGCAGTATGTTGCCGGAAGTGAAATCCAGCTCAGAAGTTTACGGTCAGACCAACATTGGTGGTAAAGGCGGTACTCGTATTCCAGTAGCCGGTATTGCCGGTGACCAGCAAGCGGCACTGTTCGGCCAGATGTGCCATGACAAGGGTATGGCCAAGAACACCTACGGCACCGGCTGTTTCTTGCTGCTCAATACGGGTGAGGAGCCGGTGAAGTCCCAACATGGTCTGCTAACCACCATCGCTTTTGGTATTGATGGGAAAGTGCATTATGCGCTGGAAGGCTCGGTGTTTATGGGCGGCGCGTCAGTGCAATGGCTACGCGATGAGCTTGGGCTGGTGCGCGATGCGGCAGATACTGAGTATTTCGCCAGTCGCGTAAACGACACTAATGGTGTTTATGTGGTACCCGGTTTTGTTGGTCTTGGTGCTCCTTACTGGGACCCATACGCCCGTGGCGCAATTTTTGGCCTGACCCGTGGTGCTAATCGCAATCATATTGTGCGCGCCACCCTTGAAGCCATTGCCTATCAGACCCGGGATCTGATTGAAGCCATGCAGCAGGATTCTGGCATTAAGATGCAGCGGTTAAGTGTTGACGGTGGTGCGGTGGCCAACAACTTTCTGATGCAGTTCCAATCCGACATCCTTGATAAAGAGGTTATCCGTCCAACGGTGAGTGAATCCACTGCTGCCGGCGCCGCTTATTTGGCCGGACTAGCCGTTGGTTTCTGGGAGAGCACTGATGAGTTGAAAGGCAAAGTCAGTGTGGATCGCATTTACACTCCAGCTATGGCCGATGATCATCGAGCTGAACTCTATAAAGGCTGGAAGAAAGCCGTAGAACGCAGCCTGAAGTGGGAAGACCAGGAGTAATCTGAACAGCAGGGTGCAAAATGCCCTGCTTTATCCTCCCTGAATCGATCTCCTGCAAAGCCGGACCTTGAGTGCCTCAAGGGCAGCGCTTTTTTTCGTTACCCGACGCATATTGACACCGCCGACTTTACCCGTAACAGTTCCGTTAGTTTTGATTGGGGCTTGTGCCCGTGTTCCGTGAATAAATAATGCTCATCGGTGTCAAATGAATCAGAACGCAATAACCATTAACTCAGCTTTCTAAAATGGTGGCCGTTATGCGCATAGGAGTTCCTGGCGAAGTCCAGGATAGCGAAAATCGCGTGGCTGCAACGCCCGATACCGTCGGCAAGTTGCAAAAACTCGGTTTTGATGTGGTGGTCGAACGAGGTGCCGGGGTTAAAGCCAGCTTTGACGATGATGCCTACACCGAGGTTGGTGCCCAGGTAGTTGACCGGAATGACGCCTGGAGTTCAGACATCATTCTCAAGGTTAATGCACCGGCAGATAATGAGATTGCCTTGCTTAAAGACGGGGCGACACTTGCCTGTTTTATCTGGCCTGCCCAGAATGAAGCGTTGATGGAGAAACTCAGCCAGCGTCGTATCAATGTGCTAGCCATGGACAGTGTGCCCAGATTGTCCCGCGCTCAGTCCCTTGATGTACTCAGTTCCATGGCCAATATTGGCGGCTACCGGGCGGTAGTGGAAGCGTCTCACGAGTTTGGCCGTTTTTTTAATGGTCAGATCACTGCAGCCGGTAAAATTCCGCCGGCCAAAGTGCTGGTAATTGGTGCCGGTGTTGCTGGTCTGGCGGCACTTGGTGCTGCTGGTAGTATGGGTGCCATTGTGCGTGCTTTCGACACCCGACCAGAGGTGAAAGAGCAGGTACAAAGCATGGGCGCTGAGTTTCTTGAGCTGGACTACGTCGAGGAGCAAGACACCTCCGACGGGTATGCCAAAGAGATGAGCCAGGCGTTTATTGATGCCGAGATGGCCCTGTTTATGGCACAGGCCAAAGAGGTGGATATTATCATCACCACGGCGCTGATTCCCGGCAAGCCGGCACCCAAACTGATCACTGAAGAGATGGTCAAAGCCATGAAGCCTGGCAGTGTGATTGTCGATCTGGCGGCCCAGACCGGGGGCAACTGTGAGTGCACGGTGAAAGATCAGATCACGGTCGCCCACGGCGTTAAAATCATCGGTTATACCGATCTGCCCAGCCGCTTGCCAACGCAATCTTCCCAACTGTACGGCACTAACCTGGTCAATTTGATCAAGCTATTGTGCCCGAAAAAAGACGGGCAGATAGCTATTAATTTTAACGATGATGTCATTCGCGGCCTTACCGTGATTCGTGATGGTGATATTACCTGGCCAGCGCCGCCGGTCAAAGTCAGTGTGGTCGAAACAGAATCACCGGCTGCGGTTGTCACTCCCAAAGAAAAAGAGCAAACCGTCAGGAAACCCTGGCTCAAGCCCACATCGCTGGCCATTGCCGCCATCATTTTTGGCTATGTCGCCAATTCGGCACCCACCAGTTTGCTGCAAAATCTGACGATTTTTGTTTTGGCGTCCATCGTCGGCTATTACGTGATCTGGAATGTTACTTCTGCTCTGCACACGCCATTAATGAGCGTAACTAATGCTATTAGCGGCATTGTAGTAGTCGGGGGTCTGGTGCAGCTCGGCAGTGATAACAATGTTGTACTAGCACTGTCTGGTATCGCTATTACTGTGGCAGTGATCAATATTGTGGGTGGTTTCGCTGTTACCCAGCGGATGCTGAAGATGTTCCGTCTGGACTAACAGGAGTTGCTGACAATGTCTGAAGGATTACTGGTGGCGGCCTACCTGGCGGCCGCATTGATGTTTGTGATGAGTCTGGCCGGGCTGAGCAGGCAAGATACGGCGAAAAACGGCAATATATACGGCATCGTTGGTATGGTGGTGGCGGTTGCGGCCACACTGGCCCACGCCCATATTGCCGGCTTTACCCTGGTCACGCTCTGCATGGTTATTGGTGCCGGTGTTGGCTTGTCTCTGGCGGCAAAGGTCAAAATGACTGAAATGCCCCAGCTGGTGGCCATTTTAAACGGCTTTGGTGGTTTGGCGGCAGTGCTGATCGGTTTTGCCAGCGCACTGGAGATGAACGACTCTCTGGTTGATCAGGTAAAACTTTTAGCGTCGCCTACTGAACAACTAGTGCACAGTTCCGAGATTTTTATCGGGATTATTATCGGTGCAGTGACGTTTAGTGGCTCAGTGGTTGCGGCAATGAAACTCCATGGCAACCTCTCCAGTCGCCCAGTCTCACTGCCTGGCAAACACTGGACCAACTTGCTTATTCTGGCTCTGGCGGTGTTGATGGGTGTGGTTTATGTGCAGCAGCACAGTATTCTGGCGCTGGTATTGGTTACGATATTCGCCCTGGTCTTTGGTGTTACCCTGGTGCTCGGCATTGGCGGTGCGGATATGCCGGTGGTGGTATCCATGCTCAATGCCTATTCGGGTCTGGCGGCGGCCATGACCGGTTTTATGCTGGGCAACAATCTGCTGATCATTACCGGCGCTATGGTGGGCTCGTCCGGAGCCATTCTTTCTTATCTGATGTGTGCTGCCATGAACCGTTCGTTTATTTCGGTGATTCTGGGCGGTTTTGGTACGGAAGAAGGCACCATAGTAGAAGGCGGTGACGATGGTGAGTACACCGAAATCACCGCAGAAGAGGTGGCAGAACGGCTGAAAAATTCCTCTTCGGTCATTATCACCCCCGGCTACGGCATGGCAGTGGCTCAGGCTCAACACTTGGTGCGTGACTTGGTGAACAAGCTGCGCGACCGGGGCATCAAGGTGCGTTTTGGTATACACCCAGTGGCTGGCCGCTTGCCAGGCCATATGAATGTGTTGTTGGCCGAGGCTAAAGTGCCTTACGACATCGTTGAAGAGATGGATGAAATCAACGACGACTTCAGCAATACCGACACGGTACTGGTTATTGGCGCGAACGACACGGTGAACCCGGCAGCGCAAGAAGACCCGAACAGCCCCATCGCTGGTATGCCGGTGTTACGGGTTTGGGAAGCGGGTGAAGTGGTTGTCTTCAAGCGCTCTATGGCAACCGGTTATGCAGGGGTGCAGAATCCGCTGTTTTTCCGCGAGAACAGTCGTATGTTGTTTGGTGATGCAA